>CBFHKB010000102.1:0-6565 GCA_965656295.1 Psychroflexus sp. | reverse complement strand
GTTGTTTTTCCGTGGTCAACGTGGGCAATAATGGCGATATTTCTAATATCCATACTAAATAAACTTAATTTTAAGCCGGCAAAGGTAAGCTTTATTTATGGGAGTAGAGTTATTTATTTCAAATTTGACTAAAGCCTATAATTAACTCATAGCCAATTAAATAGATGCAACTCTAAAATCTTATAAAAATTAAGGATCTGAAAAAGTAAATATGCGGTATATCATAGACATCACTTCTTATTTTTGAAGTATTTTTACCATTTTTAATTCAGATGAAAGTTAGTAACCCAATTGACTTACGCGTTTCTCCAGAAACGGCCCATAATTTAGAAGCTATCAAACAAGAACTGGCCAAAAGACTTAATTGCTCTGCCAGTGACATCTTGGATCTTAAAATTTTAAAACGCTCCATAGATGCTCGTAAACCTGCGATTAAATTTCAGTTGCGAATACAATACTCTACTAAATCTCAACCAATTCATTTTAAAACAATTCAACCCAAATCCTATATAAAAACCACAGACAATAGTCCAAAGGTTCATATTATTGGTAGTGGTCCAGCTGGTTTGTTTGCAGCCTTAAAATGTTTAGAGTTAGGTCTAAAACCTATTGTGATTGAACGTGGCAAAGACGTTCGGTCAAGACGTCGGGACTTAGCTAAATTAAATAAAGAACATTTGGTAAATCCAGACTCTAATTATTGCTTTGGTGAAGGTGGTGCAGGCACTTATTCAGATGGCAAACTATATACCAGATCGGGTAAACGCGGGAGCATTAAACGCATCTTAGAGCGATTTGTACAATTTGGTGCCAAAGAGGATATTATGGTCGACGCACACCCGCATATTGGTACTAATAAATTACCAAAAATTATTACTGAAATGCGCGAATGCATTTTAGAAAATGGTGGAAAAATACGATTTGATACGAAGCTTACCAATATAAAACTTAACGCCACTAAAGATCGAATTGAAGAAATTGAACTCAATCATCAACAAATTGAAAAGGTTGAGCAAGTTATTTTAGCAACCGGACATTCTGCTCGAGATATTTTTTATTTACTTGACCAACTTGATATTACTATTGAAGCTAAAACCTTTGCGATGGGCGTTCGAGTCGAACATCCGCAAGAATTTATAGATCAGCAACAATATCATGCTAAAAACCGAGGAGATTATTTACCACCATCAAGCTACAGTCTTGTACAACAAGTTCAAGATAAAGGTGTTTACTCATTTTGTATGTGTCCTGGCGGCATTATTGCTCCTTGTGCCACAGCGCCTGGTGAAATCGTAACCAATGGCTGGTCACCTTCAAAGCGTAATAATCCTTTTGCTAATTCGGGTATAGTTATGACTGTAGATGATGAACAATGGTCACAATTTGAGTCATACGGCGAATTAAAAGCCCTCAAATTTCAAGAATTTATTGAACAAAAATGTTTTGAAGTCGCTGGAAAAACACAAGCTGCTCCAGCGCAGCGATTAACCGATTTTATCGCCAATAAAGCCTCCACAAGTTTACCCAAATGCTCTTACCAACCTGGTTTAACTCCAGTAAACATGAGTGCCATTTTTCCGCCAGAAATGATCAAGCGCTTTCGAAAAGCCTTTTTAGCATTTGATAAAAAAATGAAAGGTTTTATTCATCCTGAAGCAATTATTGTAGCGACCGAATCGCGCACCTCTTCACCCGTTAGAATTCCAAGAAATCGCGAAACCTTACAACATACAAAAATTAAAAATCTTTACCCTTGCGGAGAAGGTGCTGGCTATGCAGGAGGAATTGTTTCTGCTGCAATTGATGGCGAACGTTGTGCAGAAGCTATTTTTAATAACTAATTGAAACCTTATTTTTTAATCACTTTTTTAGTTATAATTCCTGTTTGTGATTTTATTTTCAAATGGTATACGCCTTGTGGTAAATTAGACATGTCTAACTTATAATCCACTTCATCATGGACGTTCTTGGTTTTTAATAAACTTCCGTTTAAGTTAAAAAGACTAAAATTTGAAATAGCTTGAGTTGAATTTATAAACAGTTGAGATTGAACAGGATTTGGATAAAATGAAATTAAAGGCTTATTATAATTAATAGCATTTAAACTTGTCCCAGTATACTGAGCAATAGCAATATCAGCAGTATTTCCTGATGTATTTCCAGAATAACCTACAATATTTATTTTTCCATTGTCATTTTGCTTAATCCCATAAGCTATTTCAATTTGATTAGAGCCAAATGACTCAAGCCTAACGCCATCGCCACTGTATGAAGAATCTAAGGTTCCATCAGTATTAAATCTTAAACTAAGAAAGTAAAATTCACCACCCGTTACAATACTCCCAGCGATTAATATTTTACCATCATTTTGAACAAACATCGATCTTGGGATATCTTCGCTACCTGAGTCAATATCAATAGTAATATAACCACTATTTGCAAAACTGGTATCTAAAGATCCATCTGAATTGTATCTAATTAGTGTTATATTTCTACTTTCAGAAGAACTACTAGATTCTCCCACAGCTATAATTTTGCCATTACTTAATTCGTGTAAACCTGCAATACCAAGACCGTTATAATTAGGTATATCGGTAATAATTTTACCATTATTACCAAAAGTAGAATCAAGATTACCGCTTAAACTAAGTTTTGCAATTGCAAATTCATCAGCACCTTCACCGCCTACTAAGAGACTTCCATCACTAGTTTCAGTGATGGCGTAAGCTTCTTCATAATTAGCTCCAAATTGAATTGTTTGTTTACCATCAATACTAAAATTTTGATTCAAATTCCCATTTTCATCAATAACTGCGACGGCAAATATTAAACTTGGATTAAAACTACCAGTATCGGTATATCCTGCAATTGCAATATTATTGTTAGATAGCATTACGGCATCAGCTGGTTCACAATAAGATCCTGTAAAATCAAAAAACCTTATACCTTGGTCACCGTAAGTCTCATCCAAACTACCATCTGAGTTTAAGCGCAAAGTTGTAAACTGTTCATCATCAAATGAACCTTCACTAAAGCCAACTAAAACAATTTTGCCATCAGATTGAATCAATACGTTTGTAACTTGATCGTCTTTTGGTGAAGAGAAACCTCTAACATCTATATTTACATAGCCATTTGTTCCAAAGCTTGTGTCTAAATCGCCACTTTCTAAATATCTTACAACTAAAAAATTATCATTCCCAACACTATTTCTTGAAAAACCAGCAACTAGCATCTTACCATCATTTTGATACGTTAAATCGTGAGCTACATCAGTAAAACCGAAAATATCAGTTATAACTTTTCCATTGTTTCCAAAAGTAGTATCAAGATTGCCATCTTGAGCAAAAAGATGAAATGAAGACAACAAGAATAATAGACTACAAAATATAATTTTCATACTAATAAAATTTGATTTGCAATATTAAACCTTTTAAATATAAAACAATCTCTTAAATTGAGTCTTCAAAACAAAATAGTCAATTAATTTTCTCATTTTTGCATAAAACTGAAGTCTATGCCTTATATCTCAAAAAAAGGACTCCAAATGCCTGAATCGCCTATACGTAAGTTAGTGCCATTCGCTGAAGATGCTGAGTCTCAAGGAAAAGAAATTTATTATCTAAATATTGGACAACCAGATATCCCAACGCCTAAAAAAGCCTTAGACGCTGTAAAACATAACAATTTAGAAGTATTATCCTACAGTCCTTCTTCAGGCTTTGATTCATACAAGCGTAAATTAGTCGATTATTATAACCAAAATGGGATTCACATTACAAAAGATCAACTCATTGTTTCTACAGGAGGTTCCGAAGCCTTAATGTTTGCAATGGGTAGCATTACAGACCCTGGTGATGAGGTAATTATACCTGAACCCTTTTACGCTAATTACAACGGATTTGCGACCGCTGCTAATGTTAAAGTTAAAGCTGTCGAATCTAAGTTTGAAGATAACTTTGCCTTACCACCTATTCATGAGTTTGAAGCATTAATTACAGACAAAACAAAAGCGATTATAATGTGTAATCCAGGAAATCCTACAGGATATCTTTACACTGAGCATGAAGTTAAACAACTTGCTGAATTAGCTCTAAAACACGACTTGTTTATTATTGCAGATGAAGTTTATCGCGAATTCACGTATGACGGTGCTAAACACACATCGATCATGACGGTTAAAGGCCTTGAACAACATGCAATTATGGTAGACTCTGTTTCTAAACGCTACAGTATGTGTGGGGCTCGAATTGGCTGTCTGGTTTCTCGAAATGCAGAAGTAATAACAGCAGCAATGAAGTTTGCACAAGCTCGCTTGAGCCCGCCAACCTTTGCACAAATTGCAAGTGAGGCCGCCTTAGATGTAGATCAACGTTATTTCACAGAAGTCAATGAAGAATACGTCGATCGGCGTGATACTTTAATCGAAGCTTTATCTAAAATTGAAGGCGTTAAAGTCGCTAAACCACGGGGAGCTTTTTATTGTATTGTTGAACTTCCTGTTGCTAATTCAGATGAATTTGCAAAGTGGTTACTCTCAAGCTTTGAACTTAACGGTAAAACCGTCATGGTTGCTCCAGCAGCAGGATTTTATTCTACACCAAATACTGGACTTAATCAAATTAGAATTGCCTACGTTTTGGAAAAAGAACGCTTATTAGAAGCAGTTTCTATATTAGAAGCGGGATTAAAAACGTATCAGGGTGATTAAAATCCAAAAAAACGTATCGCTTAAACAGTACAATACCTTTGGCATAGATGTAAACGCCAAACAATTTATTGCGGTCACAAAACAAGAGGAACTTTTTGAAATTCTGAGGCGGTTTTACGCCTCAGAATTATTTATTCTGGGTGGCGGCAGCAATATGCTACTAACAAAAGATATCGAAAAAACAGTTGTTCATGTTAATTTAAAAGGTATCCAAACCCATAAAGAAACTAAAGACCACATTTGGCTTAACGTTCAAGCCGGTGAAAATTGGCATGAATTTGTTTTATACTGTATTAAACATGGCTACGGCGGTGTGGAAAACCTATCCCTGATTCCTGGCAATGTTGGCACCTCTCCCATTCAAAACATTGGAGCCTATGGTGTAGAATTAAAAGATACATTAGAGTTTTGCGAGGCCTTGAATATACAAAGCTTAACAACCAGAACGTTTACCAACGCTGAGTGCAAATTTGGCTATCGTACATCTATATTTAAAGAAAAGTACAAGCAGCAATTTATTATCACAAATGTTTGTTTTAAACTTACCAAACACAAGCATATCCTAACTACAAACTATGGTGCAATACAAGATGTACTTTCAAAACTATCTATTAACTCACCAAGCATTCAAGATGTGTCAAATGCTGTTATTAGCATCCGTCAAGAAAAATTACCCAACCCTGAGCAACTGGGGAATTCAGGGAGTTTTTTTAAAAACCCTATTATTTCAGAAGATAAGTTTAACGAGTTAAATAAAACATTAAATTTAAAGTATTACAAGCTCGAAGATGGTACTTACAAGATACCTGCAGGCTGGATGATAGATGAATGCCAATTAAAAGGTTACCGGCAAGGCGATGCTGGTGTCCATAAAAATCAGGCCTTAGTCCTCGTTAACCATGGAGCAGCAACAGGCCAAGATATTTTAAATTTAGCAAAGTATGTCCAAACACTTGTCTACAAAACTTTTAACATCGAATTAGAGCCCGAAGTCAACATCGTTTAATTACAATTACTTAAATTTGCTTTTTTAAATTAATATTATGATCACTAAAGTTTTACTTCTAAGTCTTGTATTGTTAGGTCTAGCAGTTGCTGGTATAGCTATAAAAATTTGGGGTAAAAAAGATGGTAAATTTGCAGGGACTTGCGCCAGTCAAAGTCCGTTTTTAAACAAAGAAGGCGAAGCTTGCAGCTTTTGTGGCAAACTTCCTGACGAACAAGCCGACTGCAACGGAAATTCTAAATAAAACCTCTTGCTTACAGGTTTAGCTTTAATCTTATTTTTTATAGGGATTAGCCTGCAAGTTCTTGCACTTAGCTCTGCGCTATTAACGCAACTTAAGTTTAACAAAGCTAATCATATAATAAAAGCTTCGACGGAAATTAATCCCATCAGTATTATTATTTGCGCCCATAATGAAGCTGAAAATTTAAAGTCCAACCTGCCTATTATCCTTCAACAAAAACTCACTGAATTTGAAGTCATTGTTGTTAATGATCACTCCACAGATCAAACGCAACCAATCTTAGAAGCACTTCAGCTGAAATATCCACAATTAAATGTGATTAGCCTTCAGAATCAAACACCAAGAAAACGCAATGCTTTACTAGCAGGCGTAAACGCTGCTAAATTTGATCGGCTTTTATTTACCGATGCTGATTGTTATCCTCAGAGCGAATCTTGGGCAAAATTAATGTGTGGTTCGCTATCTGCAACCAAGCAATTGGTTTTAGGCGTTTCGCCTTATGTTGTAAAAAACACTTGGTTAAACACTATTATTCAACTAGAAACTTCACAAACAGCAATCCAATACCTTAGTTTTGCACAACTTAATCAAGCTTATATGGGCG
>CBFHKB010000101.1:0-6617 GCA_965656295.1 Psychroflexus sp. | reverse complement strand
GTGGTCGATTAGGTGGTGTGTTTCGTGAAGCAGCTACTTTAGCACAGAAATTTGGTGATCATCGGATATTTAACACGCCTATACAAGAAGCCTTTATTGTAGGATCTACCGTAGGTATGTCGGCTGTTGGCTTAAAACCAATTGTTGAGGTGCAATTTGCCGATTATATCTGGCCAGGGCTTAACCAGTTATTTACAGAGGTTAGTCGCAGTTGTTACCTCTCGAATGGAAAATGGCCGGTTTCTATGATTTTACGAGTTCCAATTGGCGCTTATGGCAGTGGCGGTCCTTACCATTCATCTTCGGTGGAAAGTGTAGTTACTAATATCCGCGGATTAAAAATTGCTTACCCAAGTAATGGTGCCGATTTAAAAGGTTTACTAAAATCGGCTTATCATGATCCTAATCCAGTGGTGATTTTTGAGCATAAAGGTTTGTATTGGAGTAAAGTGCCAGGCACAAAAGGCGCTACCAGTGTTGAGCCTTCTAAAGACTATGTTTTACCCTTTGGTAAAGCCAATGTATTACAAGAAATTTGGGCGCAAGACCAAAAAGAAACGATTAGTGTAATTACTTACGGAATGGGTGTGCACTGGGCCATGAATGCGTCAGCTGAATTAGGACTTCAAGATCAAATTGAAGTAGTAGACTTAAGGACATTGCATCCACTAGATGAAGAAACGATTATGAAATCGGTGCAAAAGTGTAAGAAGTGTTTAGTTGTAACCGAGGAACCTTCAAACAATACCTTTGCTAGAGCCATGGCTGGTAAAATTCAAGAAAATTGTTTTACAAGTCTCGATGCACCTGTGATGACTATTGGTTCTGAAAACATGCCTGCTATTCCATTAAATTCTACCTTAGAAGAAACCATGATTCCAAGTACTGCAAAAGTAAAAGCTAAACTAGAAGAGTTGTTGGCATATTAATAAATTAAAGATGCAATACATTTATCAAGAAAAACAAATTGTCTGGTGGTTAGTTGTGCCGTTTTCTATCATTTTGTTTTTTTTGATTTTAGCCTTATTTATCGCAACAACAAGTGAATCGGCTAAATTGGGCCTTATTGTTTCTATTGTTATAATGGTTTTGATACTCATAAATTTTTACCAACTTAAAATTTCTGTTAGTCACGATTATTTAAAAGTGGCATTTGGTCAGGGCTTGTTTAAGAAAACTTTTGTCCTTAAAAATATAAACCCTGATCGTTTTAGTATTGTAAAATTACCATGGTATTATGGTATGGGTTGGAAGTACGATTTTAGTGGGCATATGTTTTTCAGTACGCGCCCTGGTCAAGCTTTGAGCTTTCAACTTAAAGGTAGCCCTATGCAATATAGAATTGTAGCTAATGATAATGCAGCCCTTAAGGCTGCTATTTTAAAAGCTATTAGCTTTGGGTAGTTAATTCTAACTATTGTGTTTTAAGACTAATCGCATTGTTTTGTGTTAGGGATTGCCACGTAAAGCCCGTAAGAATTTGACTTATAAAAAACAAACCGCCTGACGCGACTTTAGAAGCGATCAGGCGGTTTATACGTTTTTTTAAGACGAAGTTTGCGGACTTGAAGCAAAAGCCCGCCGCCCCATTTAATCGGGCGGGACACCCAAAAAATTATTCCTTTTCAGGTAAACTTGCGCTGTTAGTAGGGAATCGGCGATCTACTTTTTTTAGTAAGCCTTGCAAGACTTTGCCTGGTCCGACTTCAGTATAAGAGGTCATGCCATCAGCTAGCATTTGCTGCATAGTTTGTGTCCATTTTACTGGTGCCGTAAGTTGAGCGATTAAGTTTTGCTTAATAGCTTCGGGATCTGTGACTGCCGATGTAGTTACGTTTTGATAAATCGGGCAGTTGGGTTGGTTAAAGTGGGTTTCGCTAATAGCTTGGGCCAATTCTTCACGTGCCGGCTCCATAAGAGGCGAGTGAAAAGCGCCACCAACCGGAAGTATCATGGCACGTTTAGCACCTTTTTCTTTTAAGGTTTCACAGGCTTTTTCAACCGCTTCGGTAGCGCCTGAAATAACCAGTTGCCCTGGACAATTGTAATTAGCTGGTACAACAACACCATCTATGCTTTGGCATACGTCTTCGACTACTTGGTCTTCTAAACCTAAAACAGCAGCCATGGTAGACGATTGATTTTCACATGCTTTTTGCATAGCTAAAGCACGCTTATGCACTAATTTAAGTCCATCTTCAAAGGCTAAAGTGCCATTGGCTACTAAAGCTGAAAATTCGCCTAAGGAGTGGCCAGCCACTAAGTCTGGCTTAAATTCTTCTCCTAAGACTTGGCTTAAAATAACCGAGTGTAAAAATATAGCGGGTTGGGTTACTTTGGTTTGTTTGAGGTCTTCAGCCGAGCCTTCAAACATAATATCTGTAATAGCAAATCCTAATAGTTTATTAGCTTTTTCAAATAATTCTTGAGCTTTTGGTGAGGCTTCGTATAAATCGAGTCCCATTCCTGAAAATTGGGCGCCTTGTCCCGGAAATACATATGCGTTCATAGGTTATGTTTTTGTGTAATTAACCACTGTTCTATACCGCAAATGTAATTAGTTTAGTGATACACTACAATTTTTAATAGCCTTATGTGTATTTGTTGATGATGTTTTGACAGGCTGAAAAATAACTTTGACCAAATAGATTTAAATGCACCAATAAATAGTATAATTGGAACAAGTCTAAGTGCTTCAGCTGAAGTTTTGATGCATCAACAGAATTTCGATAGGCCTCAAAAACTGATGAAGGGAATCCGCCAAATAATTGCATCATGGCAAGATCAAATTCAGCTAAGCTATAAGCTATGGCAGGATCGATTAAGTAAAATCCCTTTTTGGAGTTAAATAGATAATTTCCAGACCATAAATCCCCATGCACTAAACTGGATGGTCGATTCGGTATGAGCGAAGTGACTTCTGCAAGAAAAGCTTCGACAGAGGTTAGGCTATAACCTTTTTGTTGCGCTAATTTTAGTTGAGGTTCAAGACGTTGATAAATGTAAAAATCGGCTGCTGTGACTTCAGGATCGTTGGGTTGAGGTAATTCGCCAATATAATTGGTAGTGGTATAACCAAAGTTAGTTTGTGTTGTTTGATGTAGTTGAGCAAGTTGCTCACCAAAAACAGGCCAGTCTTTTGCTGATGGTGTTTCTGTTTCAATATACTCCAAAATTAAATATTGAAATTGATGGTAGTCTCCATAGGCAATGACTTCAGGACTATTAAATGTTTTTGTTAGGCGAAGTTCTTTCAGGCCTTTAGCTTCTAGCTGAAGCATATTTGGGAACCGATGCAAGCTGTTAAGCTTTATGACTTTTGGAGATTGTTGGCCTGTTAATTTAAAGCATTGGTTAATGTCACCGCCAGGCAAGACTTCTATGTTTTGACCGCTTAAACCTTCTAATTCGCAAATACTTTGAATTAGTTGTTGCATTTTACACGGGTCTTACATAAGTTTTATAGGTAAAGTCAAATTGATGGCGCTCATCTTTAGGGTGGTGTGTTTCTTCAACCACCTTCCAGTGTTTTGCATCTATTTCAGGGAAAAACGTATCACCTTCAACCGTGGTATGTACATGTGTGATTTCAAGCTGGTCTACACGACTCATGGCTTGTTTATAAATTTCGCCACCACCAATGACAAAGGCTTTTTCTTCATTTTTTGGGATGGCAGCAATCGCTTCATCTAACCTGTTAACCACTAAATGACCCGGCGCTTGATACTGGTCTTGACGCGTAATAATTACATGCGTGCGATGAGGTAATGGTTTGGGAAACGACTCAAAGGTCTTGCGGCCCATTATTATATAATGTCCAGAAGTTAAAGCCTTGAAGCGCTTAAAATCGTCTGGTAGATGCCAAACTAAGTCGTTGTTTTTGCCAATAGCATTATTCTCAGCTATAGCGGCTACGGAAATTAATTTGATCATTATACAGAAACTTTGCCTTTAATTAATGGGTGCGGATTGTAATTGTGAAGTGTGAAATCCTCATAACTGAAATCGAAAATAGAGGTGATGTTTGGGTTAAGTTCCATGGTTGGCAAAGCTTTAATATCTCGACTCAACTGAAGTTTAACTTGTTCAAAGTGGTTAGTATAGATGTGTGCATCGCCGAAAGTATGAATGAAATCGCCATACTCAAAACCACATACCTGAGCAATCATCATAGTTAATAACGCATACGATGCGATATTAAATGGTACACCTAAAAATATATCGGCACTACGTTGGTATAACTGGCAAGACAGTTTATTGTTAGCTACATAAAATTGAAAAAAGGCATGACAGGGTGGAAGCGCTGCTTTTCCTTGCGCGACATTGTCTGCAAACGATTGGTTGGTGTTTGGTAAAACGCTTGGATTCCAAGCTGAAACTAACATCCGACGACTATTAGGATTAGTTTTTAAGGTTTTGATGAGCTCTTTAATTTGATCGATCTCCTCACTGTTCCAGTTACGCCATTGATGGCCGTAAACAGGACCTAAATCGCCTTGTTCATTAGCCCACTCGTTCCAAATGCGTACGCCGTTTTCTTGTAAGTATTTGGTATTGGTGTCGCCTCTTAAAAACCATAATAATTCATGAATTACCGATTTTACATGAATTTTTTTAGTGGTTACCAAGGGAAACCCCTGTGCTAAATCAAAGCGCATTTGATAACCAAAAACACTGCGTGTACCAGTGCCAGTTCGGTCGCCTTTATCGATACCTTGGTCAAGAACATGTTGTATTAAATCGTGGTATTGTTGCATGAGATTTTTGTTGGTTTAAAAATAATACATATTACCCAATTATCATTCCTGCGATGGTAGCTGACATTAATGAAGCTAAGGTACCGCCAATTAAAGCTTTAAAGCCAAACTCAGATAAAGTTTTACGTTGTCCTGGCGCTAATGAGCCAATACCGCCAATTTGAATACCGATAGATGCAAAATTAGCAAACCCGCACAGCATGTAAGTGGCCATGATTACTGATTTTTGATAATTGAGACTTAATATGTTTGAGGCGTTTTTTAGCTCAGCCAACTGGATGTATCCCACAAACTCGCTTGCCGCTAATTTGATTCCTAATAATTGGCCCATCAGCATGACATCTTCTTTTGCTACACCAATAAGCCACATCAAAGGGGCAAAGACAGTTCCTAAAACGGCTTCTAAAGAAAATTTATCATACGGGGTGTGTTCAGCGATGACTTGGTTAAACGTGGTTAAATCGCCTATAAAATTTAATCCGTAGTTAATCATCGCAATTAAAGCTACAAATACTAAAAGCATAGCCCCAACATTAGCGGCTAATTTTAAGCCTTCTGTCGTTCCGTTAGCAATAGCATCGAGCATATTAGATCCAATTTTATCAAGCGATACTTCAACTTTTGTGTTAATTTTATCTTGTTGTGGATAGAGTATTTTTGATATGACAATCGCGCCTGGCGCAGCCATAACTGAAGCAGCCAATAAATGTTTAGCAAATTCAAGTCTAGCAACTTCATCATCACCGCCTAAAAAGCCAATATAAGCGGCTAAAACACCGCCAGCAACAGTGGCCATTCCGCCAATCATGACTAATAATATTTCAGAACGCGTCATACGTTCGAGGTAAGCTTTAATCATTAATGGCGATTCTGTTTGTCCTAAAAAAATATTTCCAGCAACACTTAAACTTTCGGCACCAGAAATACCTAATAATTTGGTGAGAACTTTTGCTAAGCCTTTGACGACAAGTTGGATAACCCCCAGGTAAAATAATAAGGATGTTAAGGCTGAAAAGAAAATAATAGTAGGTAGCACTTGAAATAAGAAAATGTAGCCATAGCTTTCGACATTCATTAAGCCACCTAATAGAAATTCACTTCCAGCAGCCGTAAATTCCAATATCTTGACAAAAATTTTACCCACGAAATCGAAAGCAGCTTGAACAAATTTAACTTTTAGCACACCCACAGCTAAAATTAGTTGGGCTGATAAGCCCACACCGACTGTTTTCCAATTGATGGCTTTTCGGTTATTTGAAAATAAATAGGCGATTAGTAAAATGGTAAGCATGCCTAAAAAGCCACGCCACAACCCGTTAACTGTAAAACCTTGGTGAGGAATCATAGTTTTTACTGCTGTTTTTAGTTCAGGTCGAGAATTTTTGAGGTTTGATTTTTCAACTGCTTTTAATTCTGTTGAACGCTTTATTTCTTCTGGCTCTACAGATTCGAAGCTTTCGATGAAGTTGACTCCTATTAGCTCAAGTTTATGATCTAATTGTTTAATTGCTAAGGTTTTGTGTTTGAAATTTGAATTGCTTTCTTCTAGAATGAGTTGGCGATCTTCAAGACTAAAATTGGTAAAGAGTAAAGTGTCTTTTTGAGACTTGACTAAAAATTCAGATTTACTGAAGTCTATTTGTATTTTTTGAGGTGTTTCGAGAGTTTCATTTTCCCACACCCCTTGAAGGTTTTGAGCACCTAGAGCGCAGAAGGATAAGAGCGCTATTAATGTTAGTTTGAGCTTCATGATTAATTAACTTCGTTTAGATAGTTCATCTCTTATGCGTGCTGCTTTTTCGTAATTCTCGTCACTTACAGCTTTTTCTAAAAGATTATTTAATTGATTTGAGGTCATGT
>CBFHKB010000100.1:0-6619 GCA_965656295.1 Psychroflexus sp. | reverse complement strand
TTTATTTTCTTGTATGTTCCAGCAATACTTGCACCACCAGAGCAATAAAAATACAGTAAGTTGTCGTTTTCTTTTTTTTCTGAAGTGATAGTGATTTGTTCATCAGTGAATTCAAACCGAATAAATCTCTCATTAATTTGAGTTTGGTAAACTTTGTTTTTTATTTTTTTAGCAATTGCATCAAATGTACAAGTAGGTGTTTTTTGGTCTGCTCTTGAGCGAACTGAAATTTTCAATTGATTAGTTTCTGTTCCCGTCACCGATACGGCTATCCAATCATAGCCTTCACTTCTTTTCGAATAATCATCTGAAACGTAATTCCCCAAAACACTTGACTCTTCAGTAACCTCTGAGGTTAAAAACTTATCAGTCTTTTTTGTTTCTTTTTTACAGCCGAAAGCCAAAAAAAGAAACATCATAATTACATAAAAATTAGTATTCATAT
The DNA here is from genome assembly GCA_965656295.1 of Psychroflexus sp. Lineage (GTDB taxonomy): Bacteria > Bacteroidota > Bacteroidia > Flavobacteriales > Flavobacteriaceae > Psychroflexus. The sequence continues at coordinate 6,174 of CBFHKB010000100.1, read as the reverse complement.
TTTCTGATATTAGTTGAAATGATTAATGTTTACAGTTTTGTGTTTAACTAGTTTCGCATTTTAAGCACTAAAAATAGCAATGCAAACACATGTTTATTTCTAAATGGTATTTCTATTATTATATTTCTTAATCATCAAAAAAATATTTACTAAAGCAATTAAAAACAAGCTATAGACAAGATAATTCTTCCAGGTATTACAAATAGAAGTGGTCTTGCGATTGTCCAATGTTCTGTTTTTGATTTCATTTCTCTATCAATTATTCGTTTTAAAAATCCAATTCGATTTTTATTAAGAATTTAAGAAAGTCTATTCTGTTTTAATTTTATGCCAATTCTATGTGGTCATAAATCTCGGTTTTACGTGGTTTAGCTCAATCAGATTGATGCCTTTAAATTAACTCATTTTTTAAATTTTCTTTCAGAATATTGACCCAAAAAGTAATAGATGATTAACACAGGAACTAATATGTATGCTAAATATTTTTCAAATACGCCATATTCTAGTACTATTATTAATAGAATAGGTGACATTATAATAAGGATTAGAGTAAATGTTTTTTTATTCATAGTTATCTGGTTTATTAATTTACTCTCAATGAGTGGCAGTGGTCTTGAACATAATTCATAGCCTTCAAATAAGAAAATTATTTTCACATTGGGTACAAGCTGTATTTTTAAACTTCACCACCTTTCAAATATACTTAATTGTAATTAATCAATTAATTTTCTATGAGTTTTATGTGCCGTTATTCTAGGTGTTTGTTAGCTTCGAAATAGCATTTTGATTCCTTTTTTATCTAGTGTACTGCCATGGAATTTATAGCGGCCAACAATTTCAAATATCTTGTTTTCATTGCTTATAATACAGTAATAAATTACGCTAATTTCAATTTTTTTAATCGTATTGCTAAATCTTTATACTATACTAGAGAGATGTTTAATTCTTGAAGTTAAAGCTAACTAAAAGCGTTAGCATTAGTTTAGACATGCCTATGTCATCTTTACGTGAACTAGATTTTAATTGGTTACAGCCATATTGATTACTTTTTTATGAATACCTTTTTTGTTATTGTTGTATTTGTTTTTAAGTCTATTTTAAAAAAGTACAACTGTGGTACTAGTTCTTTTTTTATATAGTTTTTCCCCTTTATTAGAGGTATATTTTTATACACTATTTGTCCGTTTGAGTTTAGTATAGTTAAGACTCCTTTTTCTTGACTATCTAAATATAAGTTTTCAGCGGAAGGATTTGGATAAATTTTTATTAGATATTCAGTCTTTTCAGCTTCTTCATTAGATAGTAACAAGTTATTTTCTTGAATTGATAAATCAGCTGACCATATGATATCTTCTAAACCATCATTATTCAGGTCTTCAGATTCGATAACGCTTATAATGGTTTGTGCATCCTGAATTAGAATTGGTGCGCTAAAATTGCCCAAGCCATTATTTGTATATAAATAGAGATTGAAATCTTTGATGATAATAAAGTCTAAATCATTGTCATTGTCAAAATCATTTAATGTAGCTGATCTTATATTTGTTGCAGATGGGTCTATAATCTGTGAATCGGAAAAGTTCCCGTTACTATCATTTTTTAACCATCTAACTCCAGTTGAGTTATTGTTTTCGCTAAATAAATCTACATCGCCATCATTGTCAAGATCTACTAATCGAACGAAAAGATTAAATGTACTCGGTATTTGATTGCTTCTAATAGCATCGTAACTCAACGTTCCATTGTTGTTTTTATACACCGAAATTTTAGAACCGCCTGTAATAACGTCTTCAAAGCCATCATTGTCAATATCACTTATAGTAATATCAAAAAAGTCCTGTAGTGGCTCAGTTATGGTTTGCGACGTGAAATTGGCCAAACCATCGTTATAGTATACTTTGATCGTTGTACCACCTATGGCTACAATATCTAAATTGTTGTCATTATTTATATCAACCACATCAATATCACTTTCGAAAAAATTAAATGAATCAAGTACTTGAGAAGAAAAAGACAATGCGTTATTTAGATGAAGTGTTACTGAATTTGTGGCATCTCCAATACTTACAATATCGAGCCAATTGTCGTCATTAAAATCACCGACAGCAATATTCGTGACTTGGCTATTACCTGTTGCGATTGAAACTTCAGGTCCAAAACTGAAGTCTCCTTGATTTAAATAATACGAAATAAGATTATTGGCAGAAAATTTTCTTGTCACAATAATGTCTTTTAAATTATCATTATTGATGTCTGCAGTTTTAATATTTGTTATCACCCCTGTGTTTGAGTCAATCAGAATTGGATTTGCGAATTGGGCATGCAAATTTGAGGAAAATAGTATTGAGACCGCTATTAGTAAATAGACTGATATTTTATTAGAATTCATTCTGTCGGTTTTATACGTGCCAATGTTCGATTTAAACAAAAATAGCAGAAAAGAACCGAACTCAAGTTTGGTCGCTCTTAACTGCTGTTTTATATACGTTATTGTGCTTTGTGTTTTATGTAACTAGGCGTTTTAGCTTAATTCATCTATTAATTAGAGCATCTTTCCAGATGTTTTGGCATGCGCATCTTTCCTTCGACCCATAACTGAACCAATTACCATTCCGCCAATTAAACCTAAAGAAATACCTAATGAGCGTTCTAGGTTAGATAAAATTGCGACTCCAAATAGCAAACCAAATACTATACCTAACCCACTATAAAAAGTTGTGTAATATCCTTTGATGGTTAAAGAAAATGTGTCTTTTAAATATTTTTGAAAATCACTAAGCGCTTTTTTAAAATATTTTTTTCTACTCAGAGAATTTGAACTTAAACTTAAACTATCCAAGTGCATTTCTATAGATAGAATTTCATCTTCAGATAAATCTTTCTTTTCTAAACTTTTTATAATTTGAATAAATTCCTGATAAACCTTTACCTCAGATTTTCTACTTGTCTCAGCTTCCAAACCTTCAAAAAAGTTAATTGCATTTTTCAGTGTCATAATTTTTGCTGTTTTTTGGTTAGTGCCTTTGGGATAAAAAATATTACACTTAAAACTTTTTTTATAAAACATTAAAAAGCTAGATTATCAAGACCTTCTGCGAAGTTTTCAGTTCCTTAAACTTTCTATCTCTGTCATTAATTCTTCTAGTTTTCTAAATACTCTTCCATAAACAATGTTTAAATCCCATGTATAAATCCGATCTCCAAAATATGCTAGTATTATTAATATGATGAATATAATAACAATTCCTATTAGTGGGATCCCAACTATTAAATAGAGATCAGGAAAACTTAGGATAACTTTATTTACTAACCTTTCTCCTAGAGGCATTCCCTCTGCATCTTTAAACCAAAACCCTAAAATCATTGAGATAAATATAAATGGATACAAAAATCTAGAGAGTTTTTTATTTACCGAGATCTGTTTATTTTTCCATTGGTTAAATGCTTTTAAGTATTGATAACTACTAGAGCCCAAATCTATTTGCTCTAAGTCATTTAATAACCTCTTATTTAAATATACAAGAATCGAAAGCATAACAAAAAATAGGATACCAGTTATGGGTATTCCAATAAAATATGAGGCTGATAAGAAAACAAATGAGAATACAATAATCGCTATCAAGTTAATTCTAAACATGCGTTTAAATTTATCAATGATATGAATTGATTTTTGGTCGTAAAGATTGTTGATTTTTGGTGCTACTAACTCATCATTCTTAAGAAAACCTTCTTTCCAAATATTTTCAATTGATCTTTCCATCTAGTATTTTTTTTAATTTAACCTTAATTCTATTAACTCGCACACCAATATTATTTGGGTTAGTACCTATAATTTCTGCAATTTCCTTTTGCGACTTTTCTTCTAAATAAAGCATAATGACTGCTCTATCAATTTTCGAAAGTTTTTTAATGCCATCGTATAGTAAATTTAGAGATTCGTCTGAAAATGCAAAGTTATCTTCAGTTTCATGAATAGTAATAGAGTCAGATCCAAAGTGTTGAACATTATTTTTCTTTTTTTTCAGTAATGTTAAACAAACGTTTAATGAAATTCGATAAACCCAAGTGCTCCATTGAGATTCTTCACGAAAGTTGTCTTTACTCCTCCAGATTTGTAAACACACTTCTTGGTAATAATCTTCAAAATCTTCTTGCGAGTTGGAGTACGCACGACATAATTTGATAATTATTCCTGTAAATGGTAAAATAGATGTTTTGTAAAAATCGCTACTCAATAGTCTTCTTTAATTGGTTAGTGGCTAAAATTTGGAATTATTACAAGCAAATGTAAAGGTTGTGAATAAATATTTTTTGAGAGATATTAAGCACACCCTTGTGAGGTGTGTTTATGCATGGTTGAGTATGTATATTAGCAGCTAAAAACCGAATAGAAAATTCGCGAGGATTTTCGTAAGTCGGCAGTGACCTAGCAATTAATTATAAACAGTCTTTTAGGTTGTTATTATTTTCTAAGTATTTATTCATTATCTTTTCAGTTGAAAAAGCTCCAACTATAACTTCGACAGTTCCTAATAATTTAATTCCAATTGCATTACTCATTATAATTCCTAAAAACATTCTAACTATAAATTCTAGAATCAATATTCCGTATTATTTAAATACTTTTTCTTTTGCTAATTTAATTTCTTGAACAGTGTTAGGCTTATGTTTTTAATTTATTCAGTATTCTCCTGATTTTAACTTTTACAGATGCACTTTCCTTTACCAATGCATCTTCACAGATAATCAAAAATTCATTTTTTAGCAAGGGAAACAACTTTACCACCTCAAAATAGGCTTCGAATGCCGCTGCTTTTACAAATTTCTTTTCTGATTTAAGTAACTTACGAATTACAGGTTCAATTGACTCTGTCTGTCTTTGAGTTAAATGCACTTTCGGTATAATTTGTAACAAATGAAGTTGGTTTTCCCAATATTCCAACTCTTCCAACTTTTTGAGAACTAAATCAGTTTGCTCTTCTTTTAATTTTTTTCCATTGTCAAAATGGTGTTTAAGGATCCAACTCGTTGAACACTCAAATTCATTGCTTGTTGAATATATTTTAATTAAGTCATTAATAAAAGATGGTTTTAAACAACCTTTTTTATAAATACTTTTTAGGAAGTCGGTGTGTTTTCTGTCCCATTGTGAAAGTAAATCTGTCAGCTTTCCTTTATCCATTATACATAAAGCGTTTTATAATAGGTATCAATGTTTGGGCTATGCTATCCTTATTGTCGAAAGATAGCAAAATTGTGGTTGTTGTAACCAGTTGTTTTCAGAAGCTAAAAGTTCGTTCCTGTCTTTTCATTCTGATATCCATAAAAATTCCAATTCCGATTAAGAGTAAAGCAATCGAAATCACTCCAATTTTGATACTAGTATTAATACCACTCTGAACAGAGAAAGCAGTAGCAAACGAAATGGCAAAACTTGCTATCCAAGTGGTGTAGATATTTTCAGGTACAAAACCTAAGTTGTTTTTTAAATACTTCTTGAATTTGGCTAGTTTTTTCACGTAAACTTCATTATTGAAAGATGGAATTTTTTCTAGTTCCAAATATCTCAAGTAACTTTCAATTTCTTCCATCTGTTCCGCACTTAAATCCTTTTCTTTTAACTTCTGTAAAAGTTTTATGAATTTATCAAACGTTTTGATTTCCGATTTTTCATTGGTTTTAGAAAGTTGTTTTTTTAGAAAGATTATAGTTGCTTTCAAATCGTTTGTTTCCCTCACCGAATTTGGACCAATTAATTCGCTTAATTCAACGTCTAAAGCAATTGCTATTCTTTTAATTGTTTCGCCTGTTGGTTCCGATTCATTATTTTCAATTCTTTGAATAGTTCTTAAACTAACTCTTGATTCGTCTGCTAAATATTCTTGAGACATTCCGCGAGTTGCTCTTAAATTTTTTAAGTTTTTTGGTAAATTTTTTGTTTCCATTTTGAATGTTATTTATTGTTTAAGCAAATGTATATCGGAAACATATTTACTTGTTACGTCAAGTTAACGTCATCTTTGCGTCAATTGGTTATATCGGTCCTGGTTATGGCTCGTAGCTTGCAAATTATGAAATTATTTTCGGATTAAGCACGAGCCGAATTTTTTAATTTTCCTTATTATTTTTTGTCAATAAGTCAAATTAAAAAATTTGAGACTTTCCAAATATGCC
>CBFHKB010000099.1:0-6682 GCA_965656295.1 Psychroflexus sp. | reverse complement strand
AGCCTTTATTGACCCATTCTGGTTGAAGCTGAAATTGGGCAACCGCCCGGCGTCCACCCGCTATTGTTGCCCCCGTCTTACCATCTAAAGATGGACGCGTTTTACCATAAAAATCCCACCATTGGTCAATATCATGATACCATTCTTCATCTTCACCGCGTACATGAAGTGTTTCAACATAATTGTCGGCTTCATCAAGTACTGAAATCACAACGTAGGCACCTTCACCAGAGTAATTCTTCATTTGAATTAAGCACTTGTAAGCTGTGTTGGTGTTAAATGAGGATAAACTGAAGCTACCAATGATTATACATACCAGTATTTTAAAATATTTCATTATTCTGATTTTAAAAAGTTAATAGAATCATTTTTTAGTTGTTCGTTTTGTTGCGCCAAATCGTACAGGGTTTCACCAAAGTCTGTTTTCACTGTTGTTTGAGCACCATATTGAATAAGTTGTTTAATGGGTTTTGTTGTACTTGATGTCATTACTGCCAACTGAAGCGGTGTAAGTCCTTCTTTATTTTTTTGATTTAAAGGTGCTCGATGTTGATGCGCTATGCTTAGTAAAAATGAGTCTTTAGCTTCTATAGCTAGGTGAAATAAAGTACGACCATCTTTATCAATTGTATCAGATTCAATTACTCCCCATTTTTTCTGATTCTAGGCTTTCAGAATCTAGCAAAAGCTTGACGATTTCAGCTGAATTATACCGAGTGGCTACTTCCAAGAGTGATTGAACATTAGCTTTGAAATTTTCTTGTGTTTTGTGATGTTGAAGCAAAGTTGTAACAACTTTAGCGGAGTTATATTTGGCGGCATACCATAAGGGTGTATGCATATTTTGATCTTTTAACTGTGGTTCAAGGCCTTTTGCAATTAACCATGTTATTAGCTCTGCTTGGTTTGAACGTGCTGCAAGATTGTGCAGTATGGTTTGCCCTTGATTATTGTGTTGAAGAGGATCTAAACCTAAGTCTATTAAATATGTAAAGATTTTTAAATCGTTGGTATGGCCACGTGCTCCACGTGCTGCAAAAAATAAAGCGGACTCATTATTTTCATTTAAAACCTTTACTTTTAAGCCTTTTTCAACTAAATACTTAATCATCTGCACATTACCTTTTTTGGCCGCATAATGTAGTGCCGTGTTCCCTTGGTCATCTTTTGCCTCTAGCGATAAGCCTTGATCTAAAAAGTAGTTTAAATCATCGATTTGGTTAATGCTTGGCATGAGTAAGAGATGAGCTTGAGCGCCACTACGGTGAGGTTTTTTCAAATTAGCACCATTAGCTTTTAGCAACTCATATAGGCTCGGATTTATAGTGCCGCCAACAGCCGCAAAAGTTACAGGTGTATGTCCTGTATCATCAACTAGATCGACCTGAGCACCCATTTTAATGAGTTGCTTCGAGAATTTTAAATTGTTTTTATAAACGGCCCAAAACAAATACGTGCGACCATCATGAGTGAGTTTATCAACAGGATTACCTTCAAGACGACTTAAGTAATCTACAACTTTAAAGTTTGCGTTTTCTAATATAGCCCACGTCAAGGCGTCAAAGCCATGCTGATTTAATGCGGTGGCATCATGTCCTCTGTTAATTTCAGCTTTAACCTGTTTTAAATCAGGTTTAGACTTCCAATACTTCCGCTTTATTAAAGGGTTGTTAGCTTGAGTTAAACAGCTAAAGCTAAGTGCTATAACTAATAAAATGAAACGCATTATTCAACAAATTTATCGATGGTTGTACTAATTTCTTCATAAGTGTTTAAAGACTCGTCAAACAGGTGTTTGTAAAGCACTTTAAACTCTACTTTTTCCTTCAAGCTTAAGTCGGTGTTTCGCGCAAAGACTTCATCCCATTTTTGACGGACAGTTGCCCATTTTTCTTGGTGTTCTTTCCACCAGTTTTGTGCAGCTTGGCAACGGCTGTTATCTACTTTAACATAGGTGTTGTAGCCTTTTTCATTGGCTAAAATTATGTCATCTTGCCCTTCAGCTCTTACAATTTTAGCGTTGTCTTGGTCATGAACCCAGCCGTAATCTGTAATCTCGTGTCGGTTGGTTCGTTGTGTAACATTGTAGTCACTTCTTTGAGTATATTCACGTCTTGGAAGTGGTGCATTGGTTGTGTTTTCCCAGTAGCTTTTACCATCAACATGAACCCACGATGCTGTTCCTTCATACCTAGGGCTATCATCAACCTGATACACCTTTTGTGTCCATTGTCCTTTCACCTCTTTTTTAGGTAACTTTTTGTAAGTCCACTGGTTATCATAATTAAATAGGTACAATTCTGTATTTTCAAATAACCAATCTTGTCGCCAATGCTTTACAATCATTGGTTCAGCTGGATTACCAACTTGTAAAATATGCTGAATTACAATTTCATCCTTTTCATCTGTAACTAATTGTGCCCACTCTAAACCCTTACTCACTTTGTTAGGAGAGGCTTTATAAAGGCTGTCTTTGCTATGCTGAAATGTCTCTGCGAAGTTAAATGTAACTTCATAACAACCACACATTGATTTGATAGCTTCTCGGTCTTTTTTCAGTTTTGAGGATTGTGCAAATGTTAAGCTTGAGACTAAAGCGATTAAAAAAAAGTTGATCACAGTTTTCATAATTCCAAATATTAAGAGTTTTAAAATTTTCGTACAAAACTAACTATTTTTATTTGTTCTAAATAATAATTATTTATATTTGTCCACTTATTTAGATTAAATATAAATAAAATGAAGTTTAAGTTATTGGTAGTCAATGGTTTGTTTTTGATATTTGGTGTTTTGTCGTATGCACAGGTTGAAATTGACACGACCCAATTTAACCAATTAGACGAAGTAATTCTTACCGCTACACGTACAGAGCGACAATTATCGTCCTTGCCAATGCCAGTTACTTTAATCTCTAAAAAAGCCATTAATCAATCGGGTAGTGTTCGTCTTGATGAAATACTTCGCGAGCAAACAGGTATTGTGACGGTGACTGATGAAAGTGGGTTTGAAGGCGTCCAAATGCAAGGTATTTCATCTGACTATATCTTAATTTTAATAGACGGCGTACCTCTTGTTGGTCGTAGTGCAGGTAATTTTGATTTAAGTCGATTAACCGTAGGTAATATTAAACAAATTGAAGTCGTAAAAGGGCCTTCAAGTAGCCTTTATGGTTCTGAGGCTTTAGGTGGGGTGATTAATATTATTACTGAAAAACCAAGTCAACGTGAGCTAGAAGGTTCAGCTTCTTATCGCATAGGTCGCTTCTCACAACAAGACATCAACTTAGAACTTAATCAAGCTTTTGATCAATTAAGGTATAGTGTTTTTATGAACAGATTTTCAAGTCAAGGCTATGATTTGAATACTCAAACTGAGGGTCAAACGGTGAATCCATTCGAAAACTATACTTTAAACGCACGTGTTTATTATGATTTTTCAGATCGCCTTAATTTATCTTCATCAGCTCGTTTTTTTAACGAAAATCAAGACATTAGTTTTTCAACTCAAGATGAAGCATTTAATGGTGATACCCAGCAAAATGAATGGAACTTACATACTCAACTAGACCACGAATTAAGCAGCGATTTTGAGGCAACTTACGAACTTTATTACACGAGTTATAAGGTCGAAGAATCGGTTTTTAATTCGACATTAAATAGTTTGTCAAGTGCTAATTTTTTTAATCAGAAGCTTTTAAGGCCTGAGGTACGAACTAACTTAACGTTTAATGAAAAAGGCACATTAACAACAGGCTTAGGTTACCAATATGAAAGTTTAGATCGAACTTTTTTCGATGAACAGGTTAACTTTAATTCGCAGTATTTGTATGCTCAATATGATGTGGATCTACTTGATCAACTCAATGTAATTGCGGGTCTAAGATTTGATAACCACTCTGAATACAGCAATCAATTAAGTCCTAAATTAGCCATGCGCTATCAATTTAGCGATCAATTAGCGCTAAAAGCTTCAGTAGGTCGTGGGTTTAAAGCGCCAGACTTTAGGCAACTTTATTTCGACTTTTTAAATTCGGCTGTAGGTTATGTGGTGTTAGGCTATAATGTCGCTGCAAACAAACTTGTAGAATTACAAAATCAGGGTCAAATTTTAGAAACAGTCGTTTCTCAAGATGAGTTAAATCAAGCTTTAGATGCTGAAAATTCTACAGGTTATAATTTGGGATTAACCTATCAACGTGACCGTTGGAATGCGGAGTTAAATTTCTTTAGAAATGATTTTACTAACCTTATTGATACTCGAATCATAGCACGATTAAATAATGGGCAAAACGTGTTTAGTTATGTGAATTTTGATGAAGTATTTACGACAGGCTTAGAGTTTAATTCTAGTGTTGAAGTTACGCGAAACCTTACACTTAACGCAGGCTACCAATTGTTGTATGCCTATGATAAGACCAACTTAGACCGCATAGATAACAATCAGGTGTTTGTACGAAACCCAGTTAATAATCAAACCGAATTAGTTTCACGTTCCGATTACTTTGGTTTAGTCAATCGGTCGCGACACAATGCTAACTTAAAGCTGTTTTACGACTTACCAAAATTAGAAACAGATGTTAGTCTAAGGCTTTTATACCGAAGTAAATATGCGCAGTTTGATACCAACGGAAACGGATTAATCGATACCTATGACACAAGTTTTGTGAATGGTTTTGCAACTGTAAATTTTGCAGCTAGCAAACAATTTTTTAATGATTTTAGATTACAAGTTGGTGCTAACAATCTCTTAGATTATACCGATGCCAACATTCCATCTATGCCAGGAATACAAGGTTTTGTAAAAATCGACTATCAATTTTAAAACAATTATAAATTCTATAAATATGTATACTATGAAAATTAAAAATGTAATCTTAGGCTTAGTACTCAGTTTTGGACTGTTTTCTTGTAGTGATGATGATAATCTTGTACCTATGGCTGCAGTTGAAGTACAAACTATAAATAGCCTTCATGCTCCACAAACAGGAGGTCAAGGGCAACCTGTTGGTGGTGATTTTACCAAGTTCGATTTTAGTTCAGGAACTGTAACGACTAGTGAAACCGACTGGGATATAGCGTTTCGAGGGACAACAATTGCTATAAACGGTGGTGAAGCAACAGGTACTAATGATGAGCCAGAGCGTAACGGTAATGCTGGTGCTATCATAATTGATGGTACCTTTGATAGTGTGACTACTGCCGCAGATTTAAACTTTTCGCAAGACTCCACAGCTGGTTTTGCTATCCCCACAGGAAGTGATAATGGTTGGTATAATTACAACTTTATGACCAACATCGTAGCTCCAATTCCTGGAAAAATATTGGTGTTTAGAACAGCTGATGGTAACTATGCTAAAGTAGAAATTTTAAGCTACTACAAAGACGCACCTTCTGAACCAGATCCACTTGAAGATGAAACACGTTACTATACATTTAATTATGTCTATAACCCTAATCCAGGCGAAACTTCTTTTGAATAATAAAACAGTAGTTTAATATCTCTAATTAACCCATAATAATTTATTGTGGGTTTTTTGTTAAAAAATAATTTAGATAAGACTAAAAATATATTTTTGTAAAAAATAAATAAAATTAGGAATGTCAAAATATTTACTATTCATCAGTCTAAGTTTTTTATCGATTTCACAATTAAGCGCTCAAGAGCCTGCAGAGGTTTCAGGACGTATATCAACCACTTCAGGAGAAGTAATTCCGTTTGCTAATGTGTATTTTAAAGATACGACAATAGGTACTTCAAGTCATATTGACGGAGAATTTAAGCTTCAGCATACACCAGGTGAGTATCAACTTGTTATTAGCGCTCAAGGCTATACATCTTTTACGAAACAAGTTAAATTAAGTCTTGCACAGCCAATTCAGTTAGATGTGGTTTTGAGTGAAGATGCCTTAGGTTTAGACGAGGTCGTGATTTCAGCTACCCGTAATCGTGTCAAGCGGCGTGATGCTCCTGTTGTTGTTTCAACCGTTGGTCCAAAGTTATTTAATGCCACACAATCTTTGTCACTTGCCGATGGTTTGCAGTTTTCCCCCGGTTTACGAGTAGAAAATAATTGTCAAAATTGTGGCTTTACACAAGTGCGACTTAACGGTTTAGATGGCAGCTATACGCAGATATTAGTTAATAGTCGGCCGATTTTTTCATCACTACTAGGAGTATACGGTTTGGAGCAAATTCCAAGTAATATAATAGACCGTGTTGAAGTGGTAAGAAGTGGCGGTTCAGCTTTGTATGGGTCTAATGCGATTGCAGGTACCGTGAATGTGATCACCAAAGATCCAGTTTTAAATACCTGGGAAATCGGATCGAACCTGAGCTATATTGATGGTCAAGCTTTTGACAGATTACTTAATTTTAATTCTTCAAGTGTTGCAAACGATTTAAAGAGTGGCGTTACTTTTTTTGGTAATTATCGAAACCGACAGTCCTACGATGCGAATAGCGACGGATTTACCGAAATCGTTGAACTTACCAACACCACTTTTGGCAGTAACGCCTATTTTAAACCAACCGACTTAAGTCGAATAGGCTTAAACTTAGCGGCTATTAGAGAATACCGCCGTGGTGGAGACCGCTTAGATTTAGCACCTCAATTTACAGATGTGACTGAAGAGTTAGATCACGATACCTTTATTGGTGGCATAGATTATACATTAAATTCTGC
>CBFHKB010000098.1:0-7014 GCA_965656295.1 Psychroflexus sp. | reverse complement strand
AACATGATAAATGTCAGTTTTAAAAGCTATAAAAAAAATAAAAACTGAAACTAACTTGATATTAAGCAAGTCATGTCTCAGCTTGTTATTTTATATAATAGGATATAATCTTTTAAACAGTTGAAGCTTACAATTATTTATTTAAAGACCTTGTAAAAACAGGTTCAGTTTCAATTGTGGTTTCAGAGGCATTAAAGGAGTAGCCCTCTAAATTAAAAGATTTAATAGATTTGAAATCTGAGGCTTCAGAGTTCACTAAATACCTAGCCATAGCACCCCTCGCTTTTTTAGCATAAAAGCTTATAACTTTGTAAGTTCCATTTTTTTCATCTTTAAATACAGGTGAAATAATTGGATTATTTATCTTTTTTTTGTCAATCGCTTTAAAGTATTCTTGACTAGCAAGGTTAACCACTAACTCATTTTTTTTAAGTTCATTAGCTAGATAAGTGGTCAGCTTAGTTTTCCAAAATTCATATAAATTCTTGGTATCTTTATCGATCTGCAATTTAGTACCCATTTCTAGGCGATATGGAGAAAGAACATCAAAAGGCCTTAAGATCCCGTACATACCTGATAAGATTCGAACAGAATCTTGGAGTGGTTTGTAATTGCTTGGATGAATAGAGTTAATATCAAATCCATCATATACATCCCCATTAAACATAAAAATAGCAGGTCTATCCTTTGAAAAGTCATTTTGATATTTAGCGGCATAACGGTCAAGATTAAGGCTAGCAAGTTGATCACTTATTGACATTAATTGACTTAGCTCTTGTCTAGTTAATTCAACCAATTTGTCATTTAATAGGTTAGATTCTTCTTTAAATAATAATGAAGTTTTGGGAGATTCAGGATAGTTGGACTCTAATTCTAGTGATTTAGCCGGAGAAAGTAATATTTTCATATCGCAAATTATTTCATAGTAAAATTAATAACTTAATACACTTTATAGATAATTTCTGCTTTATTTTTATTGATATTGTTATAAATAATTGTTATTATTACGCTAAATTAATATATATATGCTAAAATAACATAGTTATGAAAAATTGTCCCCAATGTCAATCAAATAATGTCATTAAAAGTGGAGTTATTAAGAAGAGGCAACGCTACAAGTGCAAGGAGTGTAATTATTATTTTACGGTTAATAAATTAGGGAAACAAATAGATAACTACTATGTTACCAAAGCTCTTCAGTTATATTTAGAAGGACTTTCTTATCGTGAGATTGAGCGCATTTTAGGGGTGTCACATGTAAGTATTATAAATTGGGTGAAGAAATATAAAATTAAGCGTATTAAACAGAGTGATTATCATCCAACCTATAAAATTTTAAGTTCTGCCGAATTAGTAGAATATTTTAAAGAGCCTGATCAACTTAAAAGTGCAGGTGTAATTATTACTGAACTTGGTAATAAATTTATGCTTATCAAATGGGAACGTTTCAAGGATTAAACTATATTATTAGCAAAGAAATATATTAGTTTTTATTTAACTAAATTTATCTGTCATATTTGATTTTGGTTAACCGACTTAATCTTAAATAAATATGACATGAAACAGTTTATAATTTTAGTTTTATTTTTTGGCTGTTTGTTTATTGATCGAGCTGATGCTCAAGGTATCAATGAATATACAGGTGGTTATAAAATAAAGTTTAATGATGAGGGTTCTAAATACCTTCGAATTATTGCTTGGGGCCAATTTTGGGCACAGTATAATGATAATACTCCCGAAGACGTTAGTAATCTAGATTTCAGTGTTAGACGTGCACGTGTATTAACCTATACACAATTAAACGACAAATTTCTGATTCTTACTCATTTCGGATTGAATAGTTTGAATGGTCAAAATACTTCGCCTGTAGGAAAGGGCGATAGTTCACAATTATTTTTTCATGATTTTTGGGGAGAGTGGAAATTAACCGATAACCATTCTGCTGGTGCAGGTTTACATTATTGGAATGGAATTTCTAGAGCTAACAATCAAAGCACATTAAATATGATGACGCTTGATAATAACCGTAATTCATGGGCTACAATAGGATTGTCAGACCAATTTGCTAGACATATTGGAGTTTACCTGAAAGGTAAATTCGGTTCGCTTCAATACCGTTTAGCTGTAAATGAAGCAAATACTTCTACTCTCGACACTAGAGATCTTGGCACTGAAACCGTTTATCGAGGAAGAGAGCTTTTAGGTTCTGCTGATGCTGGAAAGGTTTACCAAGGTTATTTTGATTTTAACTTTTTAGATCAAGAATCAAACTTTTTGCCTTATAAAGTAGGTTCTTATTTAGGAAGTAAGAGTGTTTTTAACATCGGCGCAGGTTTTTTTATACATCCCGATGGTGTTGTTGAAGCCAATGGTGATGGTGCTAATGTGAATATTTTTGCTGTTGATGCATTTTATGATGCTCCACTAGGTGGTAATAATGATGCTTTAACGGCATACGCTGTACTCCAGAATAATGATTATGGAGAAAATTTCTATTTGGGTCCATACGCTACGGGTACAATGATCTATAGTCATATAGGCTATGTGTTACCTGGTGATAAAACAAAAGTGAGACTTCAGCCATACGTATCGTATAATAATACCACAATAGATGCTATAGACGATAACTCTTCACGTTTTGGGGTTGGTGGTAATATTTATTTAACAGGCCATCATTCAAAAATTAGTGTTGAATATTCAAATCAAAAAATTGGCAATGCAGATGCTACAAATCTAGTGACTGTACAAGCCATGATATACTTGTAAACTATGGAAAATAATAAAGAAAAACAAGCGCATGCAAGCGCCTATTGGAAAGAAAATTTAAGATATCTCATTATACTTCTTAGTATATGGTTCATAGTATCTTATGGAGCCGGAATTTTGTTTAAAGACGCTTTAAATGAAATTAAAGTTGGAGGCTTTAAACTTGGGTTTTGGTTCGCTCAACAAGGAGCTATTTACGTATTCGTAATTTTAATTTTCGTTTACGTTCGTTTAATGAATAAACTTGATAAGAAATACGGATTTGATAAATAAAAAAATATGGATGCACAAACTTTAACATATATAATTGTAGGTATAACCTTTGCGTTATACATAGGTATTGCAATCTGGTCTCGAGCTGGATCAACAAAAGAATTTTATGTTGCCGGAGGTGGTGTTTCACCTATCGCTAACGGTATGGCTACTGCAGCCGATTGGATGTCTGCCGCATCATTTATTTCAATGGCTGGTATTATTTCTTTTTTAGGTTATGATGGCTCTGTGTTTTTAATGGGTTGGACTGGTGGTTACGTTCTATTAGCGCTGCTTTTAGCACCATACCTTAGGAAATTTGGTAAATTTACTGTTCCAGATTTTATAGGCGACCGTTATTATTCTAACACTGCAAGAAGCGTTGCTGTTATATGTGCGCTTTTAGTTTCCTTTACCTATATAGCAGGTCAAATGCGTGGTGTCGGAGTAGTTTTCTCTCGCTTTTTAGAAGTTGAAATTGATACCGGTGTTTACATCGGGATGGTGATCGTACTTTTTTATGCTGTACTAGGTGGTATGAAAGGAATTACATATACACAAGTAGCACAATATTGTGTTTTAATTTTTGCTTTTTTAGTACCTGCTGTATTTATCTCAATTCAAATGACTAATAACCCAATTCCTATGTTAGGTATGGGTGATACTTTAGCTGACGGTTCTGGAACTTATATGTTAGATAAATTAGATGGGCTTAGCCAAGAACTTGGTTTTAACGCCTACACAGAAGGATCTAAAAGTATGGTTGACGTTATTGCTATTACATTAGCTTTAATGGTTGGTACTGCAGGATTACCTCATGTTATTGTTCGATTTTTTACCGTTAAAAAAGTAAAAGATGCGCGTAAGTCAGCTGGATATGCACTTTTATTTATTTCGTTTTTATACATTACTGCACCTGCTGTATCCTC
This sequence comes from Psychroflexus sp., assembly GCA_965656295.1. Taxonomy (GTDB): domain Bacteria; phylum Bacteroidota; class Bacteroidia; order Flavobacteriales; family Flavobacteriaceae; genus Psychroflexus. The sequence continues at coordinate 3,067 of CBFHKB010000098.1, read as the reverse complement.
TTTCGCTAAGTTGAATTTAATGGAAACGGTAAGCGAAACCGAATACAAACAATTGCCAACATGGTTTAATACTTGGGAAGATTTAGGACTTATTGCATGGGCTGATAAAAACCAAGACGGTAAAGTACAATATCTTGGTGAAGCTAGAAATGGTGGTTCTGCCCTTGCTGGAAAAACACCAGAGTTTACAGGTGAACGTGGACAATCTGGAGAACGCATAATCTCAAATGCTTCTAGCAATGAAAACGAACTTTATGTTGATCGTGATATTATGGTTTTAGCAAACCCAGAAATAGCCGATTTACCTAATTGGGTAATTGCTTTAGTTGCTGCTGGCTGTATTGCAGCTGCCCTTTCTACCGCTGCTGGATTATTATTAGTTATTTCATCTTCAGTATCACACGATTTGATTAAGAAAATGGTTTATCCTAAAATTTCTGATAAAGGGGAATTAATTGCTGCTCGTGTGTCTGCTGTTTTTGCTGTAATCTTAGCAGGATATTTTGGAATTAATCCTCCAGGATTTGTAGCTGCTGTAGTGGCTCTTGCATTTGGACTAGCTGCTGCTTCATTTTTTCCTGCTATTATTTTAGGAATCTTTTACAAAAAAATGAATAAAGAAGGAGCCGTATCTGGGATGATTGTTGGAATTCTATTAATGTTGTTCTATATGCTTAAGTTTAAGTTTGACCTCTTTGGTGGTGGTACAGCAGATGATTATTGGTTCGGCATCTCTCCAGAAGGTTTTGGTACTGTGGCCATGATTGTTAACTTTATTGTATCTATTGTAGTTACTCAGTTTACAGCAGATCCACCAGAAGAAGTCCAAGAAATTGTTGAAAATATAAGAATTCCTAGTGGTGCAGGTGAAGCTACTGGACACTAAAGTTTATTATTAAATTACTAGAATGAAAAAACGGCACCAACAGAAATTAATCTTACTATCAATTTCGTTGGTGCTGTTATTTAATATCCCTTTTGTATTTGTATTTAATAAATGGCAAACCATTGTTGGAATTCCCAAGTTTTATTTAGGTATATTTTCAATTTGGTTTATAAGCGTCGTTATATCTTTCATTGTTTTAAAACGCTTTGATGAGTAGTATTACAATCATACTAATTATACTAGCTTACCTTGGTCTCTTGTTTTTTATAGCATATTGGGCAGAAAAAAACAAGCGTTCTAAAATTGTTAATAGTCCTTATATTTATGGCCTTTCTTTAGCTGTATATTGTTCAGCTTGGACCTATTATGGGAGTGTTGGTGTAGCGGCTAGAACAGGTGTCGAATTTTTAACCATTTACTTGGGGCCAATCATAGCAGCACCTTTATGGATTGTGCTACTTAAAAAAATTATTCAACTTTCTAAAGTTTACAATGTTTCTAGTATTGCCGACTTTATTTCACTTCGTTATGGCAATAACCGTTCACTTGGCGCAACGGTCACCATAATTTCAGCTATAAGTATTATTCCTTACATTGCTTTACAACTCAAGGCTTTATCAGAAAGTTTTCAGATTGTATCAAGGGGTTCTAAACGAGGAATTATAGGCGAATTTTTACTTACTGATTCTACATTCTATATTGCCTTACTTTTAGCCATATTTTCGGTTTTTTATGGGACGATTACCTTTGATGCGTCTAAACATAAGCGAGGTATTTTTTTCTCAATCGCTTTTGAGTCCATAATTAAACTTCTTATATTTTTAGCTATTGGTATTTATGCGACCTTCTATGTATTTGACGGTGGTAATGCTGTAATTGAAGCAGCTTCTCAAAATTATAACCTTGAAAAGCTAAGTCAACTTAATGGATTAGAAGGTGGTATTAATTGGTATTTTACGATTGTATTATCGTTTTTAGCGATATTCTTATTACCACGACAATTTCAGGCATCAGTCGTAGAGTATTCAACTAAAAAACAATTGAAAATAGCAATTTGGCTATTTCCTTTGTACTTACTCCTTTTTAATATTTTTGTAATATTCATTGCTTGGGCTGGTTTATCTGTTTTTAATTCGACAGAAAATGCAGACTATTTCACCCTTCTACTCCCCTTGCATTTTGATAATCAGATCTTTGCACTTCTTGTTTTTCTCGGAGGTCTATCGGCTGTTATTTCTATGGTTGTAGTCTCTACTTTAGCACTTTCAACCATGCTGAGTAATAACCTAATTATCCCATATGCGTTTATTAAAAAATTTCAAAAAAACACCTCACAACGCAATCAAAGGAGTATTAAAAATATTAGGCGAATTTGCATTTTCTTGCTCATCGCTATGGCTTATATGTTGTATGCATTTGTAGATCCATCAGTATCGCTTTTTAATATAGGCTTGGTGTCATTTCTTTTAATAGTTCAGTTGGCTCCTTCTTTTTTTGTAGGATTATTTTGGAATCGAGGCTCTGCTTTAGGCGCTAAAGTTGGGATGATTATCGGAAGCCTTATAGTAGGTTATACCTTTGTATTACCTTTTTTTACATCAGCTATTCTAGAAAATGACTACTTTATAAATCATGGCTTATGGGATGTTGATGCTTTAAAACCTTATGCTTTATGGGGTTTAGATGTTCTTTCGCCTAGCAATCATGCATTATTTTGGAGTTTGAGTGTAAATGCTTTATGTTATGCCTATTTTTCATTAGTCTTTAAAGGCAATTACCGCGAACGGAATTATGGTGAAGTATTTACTAAAACTTCACAAATAATTGAAATGCAGGAAGATGCTTACGTTTGGAAAGGTGAAGCTTATATTTCTGATATTCATAAAATTTGGATTCAATTTCTTGGTGAGCATCGTGCTAATAGAGCTTTAAGTATATTTAAGCGCCGCTATAATCTTTCTAATGAAACAAAAGTAGCAGATGCTAGATTTATTACCTTCTCTGAAAAACTCTTAACTGGTGCAGTAGGAAGTGCTTCTGCGAAAATATTAATCGCTAATGTTGTTAAAGAAAGACCTGTATCTTTAGTCGAAGTTTTGAAAATCCTTGAAGAAAATAAAGAAGCTATAGCTGTTAATAAGTCCTTACGTTCACAACAAGCACAACTAGTTCAATTAACCA
>CBFHKB010000097.1:0-7027 GCA_965656295.1 Psychroflexus sp. | reverse complement strand
AAACTAACTCAAAATCAAATTGAGAAGCGTTTTCTTCCATCCATTCAAATAATCGACAATACGCGCCATTACCATGGTAATTTTCGGGTTTAAGAAGATCGCCGTCTGGCTGTTTTGCGTTTAGATCTATCAAGTCTATATCGGTGCCCCAGTGATGTCTTGACGTGCCTGGAATAGTGGAGTAAGTTATGATCTTTTGCGTAATTTCTTCTGTTGTTAAGCCTTGCTTTTGGTAGCGCTTAAACTTAGTTTCAAAAATGCGTTTTTGATCTTTGAAACTTCGATATCCTGAGGCGACATACAAATTGATACCCTCTTTAGCAGCGGCAGCTTTTAACTTTAAATAAGCTTTATACGTTTGTTGCTCGAGTGTGTGTTGTTTTTTAAGATGTGATGCGTCTAATCCTAAAATATGCGGGAGTCTTATTGAACTATTAGTGTAAAGTTGATTAAACGTTGATAAACTTAAAGCAGCCAGGCCTGAAAGTTGAATAAATTTTAATCGCTTCACGGTGATAAGACTTTGTAAAGTTTGAAATGAGGTCCAACGCCTTCAATTTCAAACTCATCACTAAAAATTTGATAAGCTTGTTTTTTATAAAACTCCAGAGCTGAAGTTCGTGCATTACACCACAAAACTTCCATTGATTTACCTTTTAAGTATTCTTCAGCATTTTTAATAAGTTTAGTACCAATAGCTTGTCCACGATAATTAGTGTGAACAGCCATGCCGCGCAGTTGGTACTGAGATTTAAAGTTTAGTAAGGGTTCAGCAGTTTTAAAAAGACTTACAATCCCAACTAAATGATCATTAGAAAAAGCACCTAAATGATAGGTGCTTTTTTGACTGTCGCCTTCAAAATGGCAATATTTTAAAGCTTTACCATCTCTTAAAACGCTTTGCCTTAATGGTAAGCATTGTTTTGCTGGAATGGGCTTTACAAGCATGTTTTATTCTAGTGTAGAATCAACAATCCCATATTCTAAAGATTCTTTAGCATCCATCCAGTAATCACGGCTAAAATCTTTCATAACTTTATCAAAATCTTGTCCGCAATTATCAGCTAAAATACGAGCACTTAATTCTTTGGTTTTTAAAATTTCTCGTGCTTGTATTTCGATATTAGAAGCTTGACCTTGAGCACCACCTAATGGTTGATGGATCATAACTTTTGCATGAGGTTGGATATAGCGCTTACCTTTAGTGCCAACCGACAGTAAAATAGATCCCATAGAAGCAGCTAAGCCTGAACAAATGGTAGAGACATCACTGTTTAATGATGTAATAGTATCATAAATAGCAAAACCATCTGTAACATAACCACCTGGGCTGTTAATGTATAGTTGAATATCTTTAGTTTCTAATGAGTCAAGATACATTAAACGATCAATCACATGTTTTGCGCTTTTACCATCTACTTGACCATTTAAAAACACTTTACGTTCTTCTAAAAATTTTTGATCAATGATATCTTGTACTTTAGTCGATTTGCTCATATAAATTCATATTTATGGTGTAAAATTAAACTAATATTTTTAAAATTCGAACTCCCTTATTAGGCTCTTAACATTTTGTCTAAAAAACAGATAATCCAGACAAGCTTGTTAAGCTTTCTAGGGCTGATATTCCTAAGACAGAATTTCCCTTTTTATTAAGGCGAGGGCTCCAAACCGCTACGGCGTAGGCATCTGGATGTACAGCAACAATACCACCACCAACGCCACTTTTACCGGGTAATCCTACTTTATAGGCAAATTCATCTGCTTCATCATAAAAGCCGCAGGTTTGCATTATGGCGTTTATCCGTTTAGCACTTTTGGGAGAAATAAGTTCTTGATGAGTAGCAGGTAGTTTGCCTTGATTCGCAAAGACTAAAAATGTCTTTGCGAGTTGCTCACAACTCATTTCTAAACTGCACATGTGATAGTATAAATCAAGCACTGCTTCTGGCGAATTATCAATATTGCCTAGAGCTTTCATGTAATTGGTCAAAGCGGTGTTTCGGTACCCGTGATCACGTTCACTTTGTGCGACCTCATGATTATAGCTAATGCTAGAATCGCCAGCAAGCTGTCTCACAAACTTTAAAAAATCTCGCTTTGGATGTTCTAAAATACTGAGTAATGCGTCGGTAACTACTATTGCTCCGGCATTAATAAAGGGATTTCTAGGAATACCGTTTTCTCGTTCTAATTCAGTTAAGGAATTAAAGGCCGTTCCACTAGGTTCAACCGATACCCGTTTCCATAAGGCATCACCTAAGTATTCTTTGGCAATGCAAAGGCTAAATACCTTGACAATACTTTGAATAGAAAATAATTCTTGGCTATGACCAACTTGATAGTGTTTAAGGTCTTTAGTGACTAAACACATCCCAAATTTTTGGGGATCTATCTTTGCCAACTCAGGGATATAATTGGCCACTTTTCCAGAATTAGCTTGATCTTGGCAGTCTTTATATATAATATTAAGGATGTTTTGAAAATCCATACTTAAAATATTATTTCGGTTTCAGGTTCTAGCTCATAAGCCGCTTTGTTAGCCTCAAACACTCGTGCTGTTAGCTGTCCTTTTAAGGTGATTTTATGATCCTTTAGTCTCAAATACGAACCTTCGCGAAGACCAATAACAGGGTAATGATGTTGATGATGAAATTCGTTAAGTCGCGTCTCCCGTGTTTCACCTTTATGAGTAGATTGAGGATCGGGATCTAAATAATGCGGGTTTATATTGAAATTGAATAGACCTAAGGTTTTGAAGCTTGGCGGATGCACAATTGGCATATCGTTAGTGGTATGCATACTAAGACCGCAAATGTTACTACCAGCAGAAGTTCCCAAGTATTTTACACCGTTTTGAACTGCTGAAGCTAAAGGCTTCATTAAACCTTGTTCATGAAGTTGTTTGACTAATAAAAATGTATTTCCACCACCTGTAAATACGGCTTCAGCTTTTGATAAGGCTTCTTGAGGCTTGTTGAATTCGTGAAGTCCTTGAATATTTTCAAACAAATCGCCTAAAGCATCTTGTACCTTTGCGGTGTACTGCTCGTGACTAATTCCGCCAGGACGCGCAAACGGTATAAAAATCAAGCTGGATGTTTCTTTAAAAAATGTCTTTAATTCTGGTTTAATATATTCAAGATAACCAGAACCGTAAACGGTAGATGTGCTGGCAATAATACAATCCATAAAAAGCTAGTTTTGATGTAAATTTACTATTATACGAGGCTTAACAAAAGTTTATCGTTGTAAATATTTATTAATTCGTTCGCATTTAATACATTTATATTAATAATAGACACATGAAAACATTTCTACTTTTCTTTTTAATTCCACTGAGCTTATTTGCCCAAAATAGAATAATGATTAACGGCCGTGTTATTGTTCCTGGTAATGAGCAAGCTTCCTTGATCGAAGTGATTAACTCAAATACCAGTTATGGGACTATCACCAATGCCGATGGGAGTTTTGAATTAAGCGCTGGAATTGATGATGTGATTGAATTTAAAGCAGTTCAATATCAAGACTTTACAGTAACTGTAGATGAATCTATGCTTAAGTCTAAACAAATGATTATCACCATTAATGTAGGAATTAATGAACTTGAAGAAGTTGTGGTCAGAGCTTACGATTTAAATGGAGATTTATCTATAGATTTAGAAAAGGTGAATTTAGTTGAAGTTGAGCCACGCTTAAAAGATACACGTGAAATAATTCAAAATTTTGAAGGGAACAATCCCAATTATACGCCAATTACAGTCCAAGAATCACCAATTGAACAAAGATTTGTAAAAAATGGACTTAATGTTGCTAATATATTTAGAGCTGTTTTTAAAGCCGATTTAGCGTCTAATGCTCCAGTGACTCGAAGTCAGGATCAAATTAGATCTATTTTTCAAGATCGTTTTTTCCAAAACCAACTTAACATTAAACGCGATAACATTAATGCGTTTATAACCTATGCTGAAGAAAATGGATTAAGTGAAGAATTGTTGAAAAAAGATAATGAACTAGATTTGATTCGGTTTTTACTAGTGAAAGCCGAACAGTTTAAAAAACGTGACTAATTGAAATTAAGACTTATATTTTGTAGCCTTATATGTGGAGTGTTTATGGGCTACGCCCAACAAACACTTAAAGGCTTAATTGTAGCCGACTCACTAGATAATTACCAAGTTAATATTGTAAACATAAACAACAAACAAGGGACCACTAACCTAAAAAGTGGTGAGTTTGTAATACCAGCCCAAGTCAATGATAGTATCGTGTTTTCATCAGTCAAACACGATTTTGCATACCACATCGTCAAAGATTCCGATTTTAACCACCCTATAAAGATTAAGTTAAGTGTTGCAATTAATGAGCTGGAAGAAGTTGTATTGTCACAATATGATTTAACGGGTGATATCGCAAAAGATGCTAATGAAGTTGAAGAAAAGTACATCGACCAAGCACAACGTTTTGGTTTTGCTAAACCTAGGCGTTTAACACCTGTTCAACGCGAGGTGTACGCCGTTCAAACCTCTGGACCATTGGCAGTTTTGATGATGCATCTTAATGGGCAAATGGCTTCGCTAAAACGTCGTATAAAATTTGCCGAAAACCAACAAAACCAACGACTTGTATTACCCTATATCACCGATTCACTGCTATTAAACTTCTTTAAATTAGAACTTGATTATAAAGATGATTTTGCCTATTACTGTGCCGAAGATCCAGAATTACTAAGCTTAGTAAGACAAAAAGACCGTCTTAGAATTATGGAAGCCATAAAAGCAAAAGTAGCGCCCTACCGAAAAACTAAATACGTGCTGAGGGAATGAAAATCATCATAAAACTAATCTGTTGTTTTGGCTGTGTAGTTTCTGTTCAAGCACAAGTATTTACGGCTAAAGTAATAGCTGATTCCTTAGATCAATACCAAATAAATATAGTAAATATTACTAATAGACAAGGGACGACTACACAAAAAAATGGCCAGTTTAGTATCCCTGCTAGCGTTGATGATAGTATCGTGTTTTCTTCGATAAAACACGAATTTAAATACCATATAGTCAAAGCTTCAGATTTTGATCAAATTACAGAAATTAAATTAAAAGTTGCCATTAATGAACTTGAAGAAGTGGTGTTGTCTCAATACCGTTTATCAGGTGATATTAATAAGGACATAAAAGCGATTAAAGCAGAGCCATTTGATCAGTTGGCGATCACGGGATTTTCGCAGCCGAGGCGTTTGAGTTATCCCGAACGTGAACTTAAACGCATAGGTCGCTTTAGCATTGGTCCGGCGACTTCAATCCCTTTAGATTATATCATTATGGCTTTAAATGGTGATTTAGCAGAATTACATCGCTTAAAAGACTCCAATCATTTGATCAAACAAAAAAGTAAAATAGCGACTGTCTTTAATCATTATTTTATACAAAACACCTTAGAGATTGATGAGTTGTATGTAGAAGATTTTCTGTATTATTGTGCTGAAGATGAAAATTTTATCAAATTACTACGTCAAAATACCTTAGTAGCTTTTGATATTATTCGTCAAAAAGCTTTAGATTACAAACAGTTGAAGTTTAATGAATGAATATTAATATTACTTTTTTTTTAAGTTTTTTACTGAGTTTTACGGGTGCGAAACACGAGTACTATTTAAGCGTGACAGATGTAGATTACATTGAAGCAAAACGAAGTATTCAAATTATTTCACGTGTGTTTGTAGATGATTTTGAAAATGTTTTAAAAACACGATACCAAGAACCAGTGGTTTTAATTGAAGGCCAAGAAATTAAACAAACCGACGCTCTAATTGAGCGCTACCTTAACCAAAAATTTTCAGTTGAAGTAGATGGAGCGTTTACACAACTCAATTACCTCGGTTATAAATATAAAGATGATATGGTGTTTTTATTTATAGAAATTAATAACATTAAACCATTTCAGAAAATAAGAATCAAAGATGAAATTTTATTAGACTTATTTGATACGCAGAAAAATCTCATTCATTTTACAGCTAATGAGTTTCAACAAAGTTTTATATTAGAGAAAGATTTAGAATCAAAAATGATACAATTAAATTAAATTATGATGCAAAAACAATCATTACTTTATTTCTTAATGTTTGCTGTTTTTTGTGGCAGCCTTAGTTTCGCACAAGAAAAAGAAACCGAAAAACAAGAAGGTCACACCAACCAAAATAAGTTTAGACAACTTTATGACGAGTTCGCCACACCAAACGTTTATAGAAACGCAGCAGGTGCGCCAGGGTATAAGTATTACCAAAACAGAGCAGATTATGAAATGGACATTATTCTTGACGATAAAAACACAAAACTTTACGGTCAAGAAACCATTACATATACCAACAACTCTCCAGACGATTTAGAATATCTTTGGGTACAATTAGATCAAAATATACGTCAAAAAAACAGTCCAGCTGCCGAGAAGAATGGAAGTGGTTTTGCACCAGTTACTACACCAAGTGGTTTTGTAAATTCACACATGACCGAGGGTTTTGATGGCGGTTTTAATATTGAGTCTGTCACACACGATGGTCAAGCTTTATCGCATACCATTAATTTTACCATGATGCGAATCAACTTATCTGAACCATTAGAATCAGGCGATTCATTCGAGTTTTCAATCAAGTGGAATTATAATATTAATGATCACGTTAATGATGGCGGACGTTCAGGCTATGAATTTTTTCCTGAAGATGGTAACCGTGCCTACGTAATTGCACAGTTTTTCCCACGTATGGCCGTTTATAATGATAAAGAAGGATGGCAAAACTACCAATTCTGGGGTAATGGAGAGTTTGCTTTACCATTCGGTGACTACGAGGTTAATATTACCGTACCAGCCGATCATATCTTAGATGCGACAGGTAAACTTCAAAATCGTAAAGATGTATTTTCCGATACAATGTTAGACCGTTTTGAAAAAGCAAAAAAATCTTACGATCAACCTGTGGTCATTGTCACCCAAGATGAAGCTATCGAAGCAGAAAAAGGCTTTTCAGACCAAA
>CBFHKB010000096.1:0-7096 GCA_965656295.1 Psychroflexus sp. | reverse complement strand
TTGTTAATGTGCTGTCGCGATTTAATTTGATCAAAATGCTTTAATAATGCCTTAACTTCATCTTGACTAGCGTTTGCTTTTTGAGCTAATTGCTGGATAAAGCTGGGTGATATTTCTTTTGTTGGTAAATGATAGTCTTGACGAACTTTTGAAAAAAATAAGTCTATTAACTTAACAGCCATCTTTTTATGGTCTTTTTTATCAAGAAACATCCCAGATATGGTTTGCACATACTCATAAGATTTGTTTTGTAAGGGTTGGATCACTTTAATAGCTTTTTGCTTGCGCTTACCTTCAAAAATAATAAATAACAACAAACAAATAAGCAAGGTATAATAAGCCCATTTTAAGCTTGGTGTGGTTAATAAATAGTAAAGTGGACTCGAGATACGTTCTCGCCCGGTTTTGTAATAACTATCCCAAACGATTGGCAAATTTAAATCAAGTTGTGACACTAATTGTTGGGTGTAATTTGCATTGTCTTGGTCTAAAATAAAATAATTGGAGAACGCCTCTGGTGCAAGGTGGATGTAAAAATGACCTTTACCAAATGCCACTTTTACAAAATTGGTTTCACGCAAATTTACTCTATCTTCAGGTTGTAAAAAGCCTAAAGATGTAGTTGAAGCCGTATCGGCTTCCTTAAAATAAAAGTAATAATTGTTGTCTCTTTTAAGCGTGTAAGTATTAGCCTCACTTTCAGAGGTATAAAACCCAAATGCTGGCTTGTATGTAGGCTGGCTGTCTAACAGCAAATTAGTGGTTTTTAAGCCCAAGGTATCAAACAAACTCTGAGCGTAGTTGGTTGAAATAAAAGCCTCACGGCCAGAGTTCACCCAATTAAGTAACGAATCTAATTCGTTTCCTGAAAAAGACAGGTAGCCATTAATAAATAAGAAGCTTTGCTGAACAGAAAGCGAGTCGGTTACAAAACTCTCGATTGGTGGCCGACTATTGCGTTTAAGTTGAAGTTGGGCGTTAGATTCAAGTTGCTCGAATAAAACTTGCGTTCCTAAAGGTAACGAAGAAGTACGATTATAAACCGGTGTCCAATCTAAAGGTTTAGGCGCTGCATATTCCAAATACATCACCACGATTATTAAACCTAACACTCCGAGCATAAATAATTTTAAGGATTTATGCATTGGCCTTTGATTTTAATTGGTGATGCAATTGTGAGTACAAAGTTTCAACTTGGTTAAATTGATCTTGGTTAATGGTAAAGCCACCATACCAAACATACTCGTAATAGTGTACCGCTTGTTTAAAGTGAGTTGCCCATGATGAAGTTGACAATTCTTTCATATAAGAAGCATTTGTCTTTTCAGTCTCGTATTCGATTAAATGTTTATCCTTTAATTGTTTTAAAGTTTGCAAAAACAGATAACGCGTTGCCAATCTGTAATTGTCTTGCTTAATTGCCTCTTCAATAAGTTGAGGTAGATTTTGATTTTTAATCAAATAATCATCTTCTGTCCATTTTAAGTCTGGCGACTTCGCTTCAGAAACAAAGCGCTGTCCAGGATTATATTTAATATAAAGCCAAATAATAATGGCTACAACCACTACAATTGCAAGTATTTTTAAAGCCGTACCAAGGATATCCCAAAAGGAACTTTTGTTAGGATCTGGCAATAGCCAATTTAAAAATTTTTGCCACTGAAGATAGACCCAGTTTTTAAAATCTTGCCAAGCACTTTTATCTTGAATGACCTTTTGATAATTAAATTGATCCTGATTGAGGTAAGCATCTTTAAAATCGGGCTCAAAGAGTTTAATCTCGGGTTTAAGCTGAGTCTTATCAAGAGTGAGGCGTTCATCGTTAACAGGCTTTAAATTGATATCTTCAACTTCAGTTTTAACATCTAACTGCCGTGTTTGCACTTCTTGCGCAAACAATACAGTCACAAAAAAACACCCGATAAAAACGTAGTAAAATTTACTCACCTAATTTGTCTATTTCTTGAAGTTGACCCGTATGGTTATGAAATTCATCTAAGTTAAAATAAATAAGCGCCGTGGCGATAATAGTCACAATTTGAAACACGTAGCTAACAATAGTAGAAATTACATAAAATACGATGTAAAGCCAATTGTCACCAAAAGCTATGTCTGGTTGGCCACCACTCTGCACCGAAGAAACACCTTCTACAATCCCCATAACAATAAGTGGTAATTGAAAAATTCCACTTGCAATACTTACCATAATCCCTATTACAATCAGGGTTAAAAAAGTCATCCACCAATTTTCCTTAATCAATTTAAAACATTCAGAATACGCATCTATAACAGACATATTATGAAATACCATCACTGAAAAAATCAAGGATAAAACCACTGCCAAATAAATACCTGGAAGCAAACAAAATAGGGCACCGACCACAGCAGAAATAGCACTCAAAAAGGTTGCCCCTATAAAAGACCAAAATTTACGTCGCATATTGCCTACGATTTCAGTTTCATTAATTTCACCGTAATCCATGACCGATTTTATAGCATACAACACACAAGAAATACTCATCGCATAGGTTGCTATAGCAGCAATAAGGTTTAAGATGCCAACCAAAGAAAATTCAACAAATGTTGAGACAAAGTCAAAAGATGAAGAACCTGAGCCAAATTCTTCTGAATCAGTGACTAAGGATGTCGATGAATATTGAAGGTAGGCCGATAGTAAAGTGGTTAATAATATTAATGGCCCAACATGCTTAAAGAAAACCATAAAAAAAGGTTTGGCATGTTGTCTTAAAAAGGTAAATGTATCTGTAATAATTTCACCTAAATCTCTTTGTTTTCTATACTGCAAGTGTTTTTCCATGGCGTTTATATAATTGATGCGGCAATATAACGTAATAATAAATAATTAATCCTAGAGACGCTAAAATAATCAAAATAGCAAGCCCATCAGGCATATCGGTTAATCGCGTCACAAATCCCTCTAAAAAACCAGCAATAATAAAGAAAGGCACGGCACTTATTACAATTTTTAACCCATCTTTAGCGCCATTAATAAAGGCTTGAAGACGCGTAAATGTGCCCGGCATTAGCATGCTTTGCCCGACTACAAATCCAGCACAAGTCGCTATAATTATAACTGAAATTTCTATGGTTCCATGAATCCAAATCGTCCGAGCCGATTCCCAAAGCAAGCCCTTTTCATAAAAGAAGTATTGAAATGAACCTAACATAACGGCATTTTGTATAGCAACGTACAAGGTGCCTAAACCAAATAAGAAACCAAAACTAAATGCAGTCAAGGATACTTTAATATTATTAATCGTAATTCCTAAAAACATATCTAACTCACTGGCCTTTTTATAAACTGCCATAGGATCACCACTTTCTATATTAGCTATAGTTTGGTTTACATAAGCATCACCGAGAATTAGACGAACAAAATCTGTATCACTTGCTGCCGAAAAAGCACCAACTGCTGCAAAAACAAAAAAGACTAAAAAACTAAACAACAAGTGTTTTTGATATTTATAAAAAAGTAGTGGAAATTCTATAAAGTAAAATCGGTAAAACTTATTTCTCGATTCGCGCTTAGTTTTATAAATTTTCTGATGCGCTGCCACCGAGAGTTCATTCAAGTAAGCATGGGTTTCACTACCATTGTAAAAAGTGTGCGCAAAGCTTAAGTCGTCGGTAAGTTTTACATATAATTCTGAAAGGACTTCTGGATCTATTTCTGAATAATTTTCAAGAAGACTTTCAAATCTTGTCCAATTATCCTTATTTTGCTTGATAAAACTTGCTTCGCGCATCTAACCTATTTTCTTCAAAGTAACATAATTCATGGATAATTATCAAATAGAAACTGCACAAAATGTTAGGATTACACAAAATGCAGCATCGGTATTAAGTCGGGGAATTGCCTATATCATAGACTATTTAATCATAATTACTTACGTTATAATTATTATCATTATTATGGATGGAATGGATATTAAACCGTTTGAAAGTTGGTCTACCGGATTGGTAATTTCTTTACCTGTTTTTTTATATCACTTGCTATTGGAAATTTTTTTAGATGGTCAAAGTATTGGCAAAAAAGCAATAAACATCAAAGTGGTCATGTTGGATGGATCAAAACCTAAATTTTCATCCTATTTAATTCGTTGGCTCTTACGAGTAATAGACCTCAGTTTAACCGGAGCCTCAGTAGCTTTAATTACGGTATTGATTAATGGCCGAGGCCAACGATTAGGAGATATTGCCGCAAAAACTACAGTAATATCTTTAAAACGTAAAACCTCTATTGTCAAAACTATTGCGTTTGATTTACCCGATGACTATAAGCCATCTTACCCTGAAGTTACTATATTAAGTGATCAAGAAATTAGACAGATAAACAGCATTTTTAAAGATGCTAAGACCAAGGGAAATCACGATGTTATTTTAAAATTAAGCAAATCGATTAAAACCAAATTAAACATCCAAATCACAACGCGTCCTATGGTATTTATTGAAACTTTACTTAAGGATTATAACTTTTATAGCCAAACGTAAATGGATTATATTTTAATTGTAGATGTACTTGGTGTTGTAGCCTTTTCCATCTCAGGTGTTTTGTTAGCCTTAAAAAAAAGAATGGATGCCTTTGGCATACTTATTATTGCATTTGTGGCCTCAGTTGGCGGTGGTACTTTACGTGATATTTTAATTGGGGCTGAAGTGATGTGGATGAATGAAATGACTTACGTTTATGTGATTTTAGCGACCACCATCTTAGCAGTGATTTTTAGAAAGAAATTAAGCTATTTACGCAAGTCGCTCTTTTTATTTGACACCTTAGGTATTGGCCTTTACACCGTTGTTGGGGTTGAAAAAGGCATTAATTTTGGATTTTCAGCTGAAATCTGCATCGCAATTGGCACTATGACGGCTTGCTTTGGTGGCGTAATAAGAGATATTTTATGTAATGAAATCCCTGTGATTTTCAGAAAAGAAGTCTATGCTACAGCTTGTATTTTAGGAGGCTTTAGCTATTTTATATTACTAAAATTCAACTTACCTAAAGCTATTATATTTTTAGTCGCTGGGTTTGTTGTTATTATTATTCGATTGAGTGCGGTGATTTTCAAAATTTCGTTACCAAGTCTTTACAAAAAAGAAGAAAATATCGAAGATTATTGGTAGTTAGGGTGAAGCCCTAATTTTTAAACCAATATTAGTTCTTGGCCATTCACTTTGATCAACTTCTACGTTTGAAATTTTTTGAACTACATCCATACCCTTAACCACTTCTCCAAACACTGTGTGTTTTTGATCTAAATGAGGTGCGCCGTTTTTTGCTGTCACAATAAAAAATTCGAAAGGCGATGAAGCATTACTCACATTTTGCTCTGTAAACTTAGCTGCCGACAACACGCCATATTTATGTGGATGAGTTGGCAAATATTCATTAGGAATTAAAAAGTCTCCAATTTTAGCTCTAAACTTATGGGTAACTACCTTATCACTATTACCACCTTGAATAACAAAGTCTTTTGCTACTCGATGAAAAAAAGTAGTGTCAAAATAACCTAGCTTCACCAACCTTATGAAATTAGCTGTATGTAAAGGTGTATCTTCATATAATTTAATGGTGATGTCACCAAATTCTGTAGAAATCGTAAAATAACGCTGTGAATACGTGGCGAAATAATCCTTCAAAAACGGCATTAATTCTTCTTGTGTTAGGGTCTTTACCTGAGACAAATCAAGCTGTGCATCTCCAGCGGAAGGAATGATAACTTCCTCTGCTGCGTCCGTTGTTTTAATTAACTCTTGAGTACCATTTGATGTGTTTTTCGTTTTATTTGTATCTTGCTGACAGCCTATTAAAACAACGCTAAGTAAACAAAGCAATGCAGTTTTCATCATTTAAAAATTTAATTCCAAAACTACAAAAAAATGAACTTCCTGGTCTTAAAGCACAGCTTAAAATGGCTCCCTTTTCAAGACAAGCACAACTTAAAGAGCTTGATTACTCGAAACTTAAGGCAAAAAATTCGGCAGTAATGGCTTTGCTTTATCCAGATCGGCAAAATTGTACGCGTTTAGTATTTATCCAGCGTCAATATTATAAAGGTGTACATTCCAATCAAATTGGTTTTCCAGGTGGTAAAACCGAAGCTAGTGATTCAACTTTTTTAGACACTGCATTGCGAGAAACCGAAGAAGAAATAGGTATTAAAGCTTCAACCGTTAATTTAATTAAGCCATTAAGCAAACTCTACATTCCACCTTCTAATTTTATGGTCTATCCATTTTTGGGCTATCTTAACTACACGCCTTCATTTAAACTTCAAGCGTCTGAAGTAGAAAGCGTCTATTCATTTTTATTGAGTGATTGTATAGACCATCATAAAGAAGTGCAAGCTGAAGTTACGGCATCTTATGCTTCCAAAACCAAGGTAAAGGCCTTCAATATAGAAAATCGTATTGTTTGGGGAGCTACTGCTATGATGTTAGCTGAAATTAAAGCATTGATTTTAAGTAGTCTAAAAGTATAAACTCAGATAATTAAATCAATCTAAGAGTGGTAAGGATAAAACCATGTATATTTGTGAGTCAAATTTATGAACATGGGATTATTTAAAACCAATCCGTTTGGACATTATATTTTTTTAAAAAAATGGCTGATTAGAACAATGGGGGCGTTAACCCATCGTCGGTACAGAGGCTTTAATGACCTTCAAATTGAAGGCTCTGATATCTTAAGAAATCTGCCTGATCAAAATGTTTTGTTTATCTCTAACCATCAAACTTATTTTGCCGATGTTGTTGCTATGTACCATGTATTTAATGCAAGTCTGAGTGGTCGTGAAGATAACATTAAGAATATTGGTTACCTCTGGCACCCTAAATTAAACCTATATTACGTTGCTGCCCGAGAAACAATGAAGGGTGGTTTTTTACCCAAACTATTAGCTTACGCTGGTTCGGTATCGATAGATCGTACATGGCGTGCTGCAGGGAAAGAAGTGAATAGACAGGTCAAAATGAGCGACATAAGCAGTATAGGCAAAGCGCTAGATGATGGTTGGGTCATTACATTTCCACAAGGCACAACAAAACCATGGAAACCAATTAGAAAAGGGACAGCACA
>CBFHKB010000095.1:0-7624 GCA_965656295.1 Psychroflexus sp. | reverse complement strand
ATAAGTAAAAAATGTTCATGGCATTCCAAACAAAATTATTGATGTTTACGGTAGATTCGGGTTGAAAAACATCATCTAAATCGTCTTGGCAACTCCAAAGACAAATGAGAGCTAAACTACTTATGAAAAAGCGTTTCATAGGAGTGAATTAAAATTAATTGATAAATTTATAAAAATTTGTGTAACAATCTCATGTCTAATTCGTCGAGTTTATGAAGGTTAATAAAAAACCAATGACAGCGAACTTGTTTACGAACCACATGCAACCCATACAACCTAAATTATTCAGGTTAGCTAAGCGCTTGTTGGTTTCTCAAGATGCTGCTCATGATGCTGTGCAAGATGTGATGATAAAGTTATGGCAAAAGCGCTCGCAGCTCGTTAATATTTCAAATATTGAGGCCTTTGCGATGACGGTGACAAAAAACCACTGTTACGACCAGTTGAAGCTTAAGCATAATCAAAACTTGAGTTTAGTTCATGACAATGTTAAAGACGAAACAAAGACGGTTGAAGAAAGGATAGAAACCAGCGATAATATTAAACGATTAAACCGCTGTATGCAAGCCTTGCCAGACCATTACAAATTAGTAATTCAACTAAGAGATATTGAATCCTATAATTATGAAGATATTGCCGAAATTATGCAGATGAAACCAATCCACGTAAGAGTAACTCTCTCAAGAGCGAGGAAAGCTTTAATTAAATTAATGAAATCCCACTAATGAAGATCACAGAAACAACCATAAGAGAATTGCTAGAAAAGTATGAAGCTGCTGAAACTAGTCTTGCTGAAGAACAAAAATTAAAGCACTATTTTGAAACAGCCTCGAGTATTCCGGAAGATCTTGAAATTTACCAATGCTTGTTCATGAGTTTTGATGCTATACAACAACAAGAAGAGCCTTTATTCGAAAATGTAAAGAAGACATTTGAAGATAATGCGAGTATCCCGATTTTTGAGTTGTTTCATAAAATAGCCGCTGTTGTTATTGTTGCTATTGTGACTTCAATTTTTGTGTTTAACACCAACCAATTATCCTCTAAAGAGGAGCAAGAAGCACGAGCGGCTTTAAGTCAAACCATTACAATTCTCAATGCAGTCTCAGCAGAAATTAATCAAAATACATCTAAACTGAATTATGTTAATCAATTTAAAACAACAAAAAATCAATTTTTAAAATAATCACTATGAAAATTATATCAATTATTACAGCTCTTACTATTTCAATGTTTACGGCTTCTGCCTTTGCGCAAGATTTTTCAAAATTCGAATCTCAAAAGGGCGTTACATCGGTCGTATTTACGAAACAAATGTTTAAACTTATGAGTCAATTAGATTTAGAAAGTGAAGACGAAGAAATGCAATCCTACATTAAGCTTATTGAAAACCTAGACGATATTAAAGTATTTATTAGTCAAACAAGCACGAGTAAATTAGATTTAAAAACGGAAGTTGATAAGTACTTAGATTCAGCTAGCTTAGATTTGTTAATGCGCGTTAATGAAGACAATAATAAAGTCCTCTTTTACGTAAAGCCAGGACAAACTGAAGAACTCGTTAATCAACTATTTATGTATGTAGAATCTAATGACGAAGACGATTTTAAATCGGTTGTGATGATGATTAATGGGGAGGTTGACCTAAAAGAAATTTCTAAATTAACTAAAAAGTTAAATGTGCCAGGAGCTGAATCTTTAGAGAATTTAAACGATGAAAAGTAAAACCATGAAAAAAATTATCACCCTAAGCTTAGTAATTGTGAGCCTTATGTCTTGCTCCAACCAAGAAAGTATGCAGGAATATTTAATAGCTAAAGATCAAGACCCAAATTTTAAATCGATGTCTCTAGCGACCGACGTTTTAGTTCCTAATTTAAAAGAATTAGATTCAGCTGAGCAAGAAACCCTCAAAAAAATCAAATCTATTAATGTGGCTTTAATGCTTAACGATAGTGTGCAAAATCCAGCATATGTCAATGAAACTAAACGCATAGAAGGTATTGTAGAAGCTTCAAAATACCAATCGTTAATGCGTATGAATTCAGAAGAACAAGGGATGAATTTACTTTACATGGGCGATGATAAAGCCATTGATGAAGTCATATTCTATGGGCGAAGTATAGAGATGGGATTGGTTATAGCCAGACTAAATAGTCGAGATTTAAAACCTGGTGACTTGATTAAGATTATGCAATTGGCCGATAAAATGGACTTGTCTCAAGTTGAACAATTTACGAGTGAATTATAAAATTTTCATACGCTACTTCAACAAGGCTTATCTTCGGATAAGCCTTTTTTGTTAAATCTTAGTTAGAGTAAACCCTTTTATTGTCGGAGTTGATTTTTAAGTTTTAAATTAATAAAAATTATAGTATGGAATATTTAGACCTATTGTTAAAGGTAGTCATTGCCCTTGGAATATTTAATGTTTGGTTTTTAAGGTATAATAAGTCAACAGCTTGGCGTGGAGCACAAGCTAGTTCTATGCAAGATGAGTTTAAAGCCTATGGTTTAAGTACTTCTTTAGTACCAGTGGTTGGAGGGTTCAAAGTATTAGCTGCTATTGGATTGGTTGCCAGCTATTGGTTTCCAGTAATTGAATTCTATGCAGCTGCTATTATGATTATTTTAATGCTTGGAGCGATTGGGATGCATATTAAAATAAGCGACCCCTTAAAAAAATCCCTTCCAGCTTTTTTGATGTTAGTGATGTCTATCGGTGTGATACTCATTTAAAAATAACTGGCAGTTCAAAATTAAATCGTTAAAAAAGAGTTGAAAATTTTTTTCGAAAAGTAGTTTATTTTCTAGCATAATATTAACCGAACTACTCAAGTCTACTCGGTGTTTAATGCGATGGTTCATTTGAAGTAAAATTTCTCGAATGCCTTTAATAGTCCGGTAATTATAAAGCCAATTATGCTTAACCATAATGGGTAAAAAATTTTGGACCTGAGGAGTGAGTTCATCAAAATTTAAATTTAAAATTTGATAAGAATTCTCTGTAAACTCTAAAAGTGATTTATCAGAATAGATCGACCAATTAGAAGCGAGGAGATGATCTAAAATAATATCAATTGCGATGCCGCTATAATGATGTAATTTGTGGTGGCACAATCGCTTTAACTCTGTAACTAAAGGATGTTGATCGGTATATGAATCAATAAATCGATGTAATAATATCCCTTTTTTTTGATCTTCAGGATAGTTGTTATAAGAATTACCCTTAATGCTATCAGCCATGAAGTTACCGATTAAGACCTGATGATTATTTCCTGAAAGATATAAGTGCGCTAAATAATTCATGAGTAAAGTTAATTTTTTTTAACGACATCTCCCTCTGGTTAGGATTAAAAATATAGGACGTGTATATTTACAAAAAATCTAACCATAATGACATTAATTAAATCAATTTCAGGAATAAGAGGGACAATTGGAGGTCAACCTAAGACTAACTTAACACCAATAGATGCTGTAAATTTTGCCGCTGCTTACGGTACTTGGCTTAAAGAACAGCGATCAAAAAAAAATTACAAAATAGTAATTGGTCGTGATGCTAGACTTTCTGGAAACATGATTCAAGGTTTAGTGATGCAAACCCTAGTTGGAATGGGTATTCATATAGTAGATTTAGGTCTGTCAACTACACCAACTGTAGAACTAGCAGTAAAATTGGAACAAGCTGATGGTGGAATTATTTTAACAGCGAGCCATAATCCCAAGCAATGGAATGCTTTGAAATTGCTCAATAATCATGGGGAATTTCTAAATGCTGAAGATGGTAAAGCAATTATTGACTTTGTTGATGCGGGCAAATTTGAGTTCGTAGAGGTAGACGAACTTGGTAAAGTCCACCGTAATTCAGCCTATATTGATTTGCATATTGAGGAAGTTCTTAACCTCGACTTAGTTGATGTTACTGCGATAAAAAAGGCCAATTTCAAAGTAGTAGTTGATGCAGTAAATTCAACTGGAGGAATATCAATTCCACCCTTATTACGCCAATTAGGTGTCGATGTTATCGAGCTATATTGTGAGCCAACAGGACAATTCCCGCATAATCCAGAACCTTTGGCACAGCATCTTACCGATCTTTCTAAAGCTGTTGTTAAGCATCATGCCGATTTTGGATTAACTGTAGATCCAGATGTTGACCGATTAGCTTTTATGGACGAAAATGGTAACATGTTTGGTGAAGAATATACCTTAGTAAGCGTTGCTGATTATGTGTTGACTCATAAAAAAGGCGCAACCGTAAGTAATATGTCGTCGTCAAGAGCACTTCGCGATGTTACAGAGTCGCATAACTGTAAACATTACGCCAGTGCAGTTGGTGAAGTTAATGTGGTTAAAACGATGAAAGAGGTTAATGCAGTGATTGGAGGAGAAGGTAACGGCGGAATTATTGACCCTGTACTGCATTATGGTCGTGATAGTTTGGTTGGTGTGGCTTTATTTTTATCGCATTTGGCACATAAAAAAATGAAGGTGTCTGAATTAAGAGCAAGCTATCCTAGCTATTTTATGGCCAAAGAAAAAATACAACTGACCCCAAACTTAAATGTTGATGCTATTTTAGAGCAAATACAATCCCGATATCACGAAGAAGAAATAACGACTATTGATGGTGTGAAAATTGATTTTTCAGAATCTTGGGTTCATCTTCGTAAATCTAATACCGAGCCTATTATTCGAATTTATACGGAAGCTAAAACTCAGCAAGAAGCTAATGAAATAGCAAAGCGATTTATAGATGAATTAAATGTAATCGCTCAAGAGGTTTAAGTTTTAAACCATGTAGTAAATCTTGAAATAGCAGTTATATATTAAACTATAACTGCTATTTTTTTCGGTGTTTCCATCGCTTATGTGTCCAAAGGTAGAATTCTGGTGCTTCATAAATTTGTTGCTCTAATAAATGAAGCATTTGATCTGTAATTTTATAATCAGGTATTTGCTGTGGTTCGTCGGTTATAAGTTGAAATTTACAGACATAGTTTCCGCGCTTTGGTTTTTCAATACGAGCAAACACAACCGCGTGGTCTAATTTTTTAGCTAACATTTCTGCACCAGTATATACTGGTACATTTATACCCATAAACTTATTCCAGTGAAAGGCCTTATCTTTTTTAGGCGATTGGTCTGAAATAAAACCACTTACCGTTAATTCGCCTTGTGAATTGGCATCATTTAATATTTTTATGGTTGTTTTGGTTGTTATGAGTTGGGTGTTATAACGTGCTCTTAACCGCTTAACCAAGCGATCAAAGTACTTGTTTTTAAGCTGCTTATAAACACCATAGCCTTTATGGTTAACATATCGTTGTAAAATAAAAATCCACTCCCAATTCCCATAATGCCCCATAATAACAATAGCACTTTTGTCTTTAGATTCAAGACTTTCAAACAACTCTAAATTTTCAAACTTAAAGCGTTTTTTAAGTTCATCTTCTGTAATTGAAATCGATTTGATAGATTCAAAAATTACATCACATAAGTGATGATAAAATTTCTTAGCGATGTTGCGGCGCTGTTTTTCAGATAAATCGGGGAGTGCTAACTTTAAGTTTTCTAGAACCACCTTTTTGCGGTAGCCAAAACCACTGTAAAAAATTAAAAAAAAGAAATCTGATAACGCATAAAGTAGAGGAAATGGAAGTTTTGAGATAATCCATAACCAAGGGTAAACTAAGATGTAAATCAATAATTGCATTAAGGCGAATTTCGGGCAAAGATAAGTATATTTGATTATAAAATTAGATGCATGGTTAACTTAGATATTTCGGCGATTGCCATTATTTTAGGAACAGTTTTGATCTCTTATAAAGGTCTCAACGACCAGTTGTTTTTTAATCGCTATAAATTTCAGGTGAGTGCATTAAAATCAGGCGATTACGTCAGATTCATTTCATCGGCATTTTTACATGTCGATTACTCTCATTTGTTTGTTAATATGCTAACGCTGTATTTTTTTGCTAATGCGGTAATTGCTGAAGTGGGCCGTTTAGGCTTTATTCTTATTTACGTAGTTAGTTTGCTATTGGGTAATTTATTATCTTATTTTTTCCATAAAAATGAAAATTTCTACTCGGCAGTTGGTGCAAGTGGTGCTGTGATAGGTGTGCTATATGCCTCTATTTTATTTAGACCCGATATGATGCTTGGTATTTTCTTTATTATTCCGATGCCAGCATATGTTTTTGGTATTGGCTATTTGTTATATTCCATTTGGGGCATGAAAACAAACAGAGATCATATTGGACATGATGCTCACTTTGGCGGGGCAACAGGTGGTTTTTTATTGGGAATCTTATTAAACCCTTCTGTTTTAAGTTCAAATTTATTGATGGTTGGGTTGTTGTTAGTGCCAATTGTTTTATTATTTGTTCTTAAATACTTGGGTAAGTTGTAGTCGCTTATCTATAGGCATCTAGCTTTTTATGCAAAAAAAGCTACCTTAAATAAGATAGCTTTTTCTTTTACATATACTTGTGATGTTTAATTATTCGGCCGTAGGTTCTTCATCTAATAATTCAGACACTTTTGCTCTTAGGGCATTACCTCTCAAATCTTTAGCTATTATCTTTCCGTTTTCATCTAATAAAAAGGCTGCTGGAATAGAATTAATGCCATACATTCTGGCAACTGGATCACTCCAGTATTGAAGGTTAGAGACATGATTCCAGGTTAAATTATCATCCTCAATAGCTTTTAACCATCGGTTTTTTTGATTCGGCTTGTCTAAAGAAACACCTAAAACAGTAAAACCTTTGTCTTTATAGTCTTGGTATACCGAAACAATGTTTGGGTTTTCCATGCGACATGGTTTACACCAAGAGGCCCAAAAATCGACTAAGGTTACTTTAGCTAAAGCATCGTCTAAGCTTAAAACATCCCCATTTGGTGTTGGTGCCTCAAATTTAGGGGCAACCGAGCCAATATCAGTGGCATTTACAGCGATAATACTTTTATTAAGAGTCTTGCCGGATTTTGAGTCTTTTAAGTTTGCCGATAAGTTTTTAAATAAGTCTTTCGATTCGCTTGATGGAATAGATTTACGCTTTACAAAATCATTGATAATTAGTAGACTAACTACAGAATTGGGATTGTTTTGCGCAATTTCTTTTTTATGAGCAATATTAGCTTCTTTTATCTCGCTGAGTTCTTTTTTTAAGCTTTGAAACTTAGTTCTATCTCCTGCATACATCGCTTTACGCATTTCATTCTGTTTGGCTTTACTTTCTTCTGAAACTGAAACTTGATTCGCTAAGTATTCTTTCAGTAACTGGTTGTTTTCGCCAGAAATAACTTCAGAGTTTCTCAAGTTATCTTCAGATAATGTGATATTTAAGTCTTTGTTTTCATTAATAAAAACTAAGTTTTGACCACTTACACCATCAACCATTAATATGTAAATATCTTGCGGTGTGGCGGGCTTCAAAGTTCCAACAAATGTATTATTCTCGACAATTAATGTATCAATTGGTGTTACGCTCTGAAGGTTTTCGAGTTGACTGATATAAATTTCAGTTCCATTGTCTAGAAAACTAGCATTTCCTGTAAGTTGAGTTTTGTCAGGCTCACAAGCTACAATAAGCGAAAAAATTAAAGCGAAAGAAAT
>CBFHKB010000094.1:0-7904 GCA_965656295.1 Psychroflexus sp. | reverse complement strand
TTCATCGGCTGTTGTAGGGGCTGATTGGAACACCTGCTCACCACTATCTGTAAAAAGTCCATTTCGATTAAAATCTATCCAAACTGATATACCTTCTTCATAAACTGTTCCCGACCAAGCTGGGTTAACAGTAATGGTGTAGGTTTCATCAATAACAAGATTGGTTGAAATAGCTGTAAAATCTGAGTAGCCTGTTCCTGCTCCAGACGCATTATCAATTGTACCAAGTCTTACCCTTGAAATATATTCATCACTGGTATTAGAAGCTTCAGAATCACAATAACTTAAAACAAATTCTTCAGTCGTAAAGCTTATGATGTCTGAGTAATCTGATTCGGTGTTATCAGAGGCACAAACCGAACTAACCTGAACTTCGTAAGTAGTTAATTCTGTGAGTTCATCAAGATTTATAAAGTTATTAGGTGAAGGTATTTCAATCCATTGATTCTCACCTTGTTCTCTATATCTAAAATTATAGGCGGCGTTTGGCACATTATCCCAAAACAATGAAGCTGAATCATAACCTAAACCATTAAGGCCCAAGCCTGATGGGGTAGTAGCTTCACAAACTAATTCTTGCGTAACTAAACCCGTCACTATCAAAGTAAAGTTTTGTTGTTGATTCGTTAATTGACCTTTATGTGTTACAGTAATGGTATATGTTCCTGAAGCACTATTAATATCAACACGTTCAAAGTTATCTTTGGTATTATCTCCTTTTTCGTTTGAATTAACCCCTGTAAGCTTCCAAGGTAAATATATAGTCCCATTTTGCTCCACTGTAATGTCTAAATCGTTAACCAAAGTAGCCGTATCTAAATTAACACTTGTAGACGATTCGCCTGCCGGGTCAGTCCATGATATCGAAGCTAATAAATCATCTACATTATTACTCTCCACCTCTATTGTATACGATTGTCCTGGAAATAATGTACGAGGATTTATTAAAGTCCCATTATCTTTATTAGTCAATGTTTCAGCCGCACGTTTTGCATTCATTAAGCCCCAACCATAATTAGCATCAGGACCTTCTAATCCAGCATCATCTGCAGTATGTAAAATCAATCCTTTCAATGTTGCTGATAACATATATTCGTTAAACAAGTTTTGTGAATGTTGTTGAAGCAACAATGCACTTCCAGCTACATTTGGTGATGCCATAGATGTCCCCGAAATACTATTGTAAGAGTCGTCTGCGTCTGCGTAAGTAGAAAATACTCCAGTTCCGTTACCTGTAATATCTGGTTTTATGCGAAGGTCATCGGTTGGACCTTGACTACTACCTGAATTGATTATAACTGAAATCAATTCACCCTCAGCAGTAACATCGGCATCTCTTCCATTAGCTACTACAAGATTATTTTTTGATGTTGAATGCCCTGTCAATTTATCAAATTCAGGAAAATTAGGGTCGAGTGGTGAATCGTTCCAAGTAGCATTACCGTCATTACCAGCTGCAACAACCATAAGATAGTAAGGAGCGTTGTATAGTAGATTGTCCCATTCACTAGATTCTCCTATGTAACCTCCAAAAAAATAATCAGGAAGGTTATCCGGAATATAACCATAAGAATGGTTTGAAACCAGCATCCCGTTAGCAGCAGCAGTGGCAGCCTCAACTAAATCATTGTTCCATTTATAAGAGTCAACTTTTGATTTTGGTGCCATCCCTTTGGCTGCTGGCGAAACACCTGAAGCTATAATGGTTCCAGTCACATGACCTGCATGAAAATTTAAATCTAAACCTTCTGAGGCCTCATCCATAACAGTAACTCTGGAACCAGATTCACTTTGATATTCTTGATGAGTAGATCTAGCATGGCCTCCATCCCACACATACGCGATCATGTCTTGTCCATCAAGATTAAAACCAGTAGACCCCCCAATATTTAAATGATTTGTTCTTGTAGACTTAGCTGCATCTACATTATAAGTTTGATAATATAAAAGGGTTCCATCATCCAAAACGTTTTGCAATTCTGCAAAATTTCCTTTACTTAACCTTAGCTTTCGAGAAATGCTAAGCGGTTTGGCTCTTAGTAGTATGTTATTTTCTTTAACTAAAGCAAGAGACTCATATTCTGTTATAAGTTGGTTCAGTTTCGATAGATCATACCTAGAGGTGATTAGTTCTTTTTGATATTTAGTTTGAGCAATATTAAAGCTACTCGATAAAACAACTAAAAATAAAATTATGGTTTGTAAGTTCTTCATTTTCAAAATTTGATAATGCAAATTATATAAATTTATCGCAATAAAAAAATATTATTTAGGGTCTAAATTTCACATAACGAGTGAAATATGTTTAAACCATGAAACTTCACCCTCGTTTATTAAGAAAGTAATGCACTCAAAAAATCAAAACTTAATTCTTATATTTGAGCTAAAACTTATAATTATGAAAAACATAAAACTCTTATTAATCGCTTTAGTGGCTAGTTTTACATTCTCATGTGCTGAATCTACAGACGTTGTTGAATCTGGCACCTACACTGGAGAAATTATTGAAGTTGAAGCCGATAAAGACGAAATTTACGTTAAAACCGAAGACGGTAAAACACTTGAACTTTACTTTACACAAGATACCCGATTAACTCAAGGTGGAGACGTGGCTCAATTTTCTATTTTAAAAGAAGGCCAAAGTGTTGAAGTTGAAATAGAAAAAGTAGGCAAACGCCTTGATCCCATTAGCGTAAACGTACTCGATTAAATGCAAGATATAGAATTTTGGAGAACAGTGATTTATCATCCATTAAGTGTCCATTTTCCAATCGTACTTATTCTCTTAGCAGCTTTTTTTAAGCTGCTAAGTTTATTTAAGACCAAATTTACGAGTACAACTCGTATTCTTATCTTCCTGGCAGCAGTTACCACTTGGATAGCTTATTACACAGGAAGTCTGGCCGATGGCGAAGTCTCTAGGCAACTTTGTGATCCTACTATCTTAAAAACACATGAAAATTTTGCCTTATATTTAGGTTACATTATCTCAGTTGCTGCCGCGATTGAGTTAATCGTTATGCTCAATTTAATTAAAATAACAAAAAAGCTATACTGCGGTCTTAGCTTAACGCTTCTACTCATAGCTTGTAGTGGTGTGATTTATGTTGGTCATTTAGGAGCTGAGCTAGTTTATAATCAAGCCGCTGGGGTTTACATTCCTACCGAAGATTGCCGAGAATTTGAATAAAGTAATTGTTTAAGTGTATATTTTTAGATACTTTTAAGTATGAATAAAAATAAATTACGTTATAGCCAAATTAAGCGTTTATACCAATTTACGCGAGAGCATTTCGTGGTTTATGTCGATGTACAGCGTATTTTCGTGAAAGAACTTGCCAAGGGGATTCAACAACAATGGGCATCTCATCCGGAATTAGACTTTGAAACAGCGCTTCAAAGGCAGTTTAAGACCTATGGGATTTATGGATTTTCCGATCGTAATGATAAAATTGTAAATAAGATCAATACCCAATACCTTAGAGATTCGTTTTTGTTTTACGTAAAATCTTTTTTTTCAAGTCAATCTATTGCCATTTTAGCTATAAGCGGTCTACTTTATTATTTATTTGTAAGCTTAGGGATAGTTAAAGCTTATTTAATTGTGTTAAGTGTAGCCGTAATTATAAGCTCCTTCTACTTACAACTCAAACATAACCGAAAACTCAAGCAAGATCGAAAAACTAATTCAGCTAGCTTAATTCAAGAAACCATTAACACAGGTGGTAATTTTGTGAGCCTTAGTATAATTTTAATTCATTTTCCTTTACAAATTAGTCAACTTAATCTTAATAGCTTAGTTACCCATCTAGCTTTGATTTTCTGTTATTTGATTATTCTATTTATCATTAATATGATGTATGTGATGTTTTTTAAGCTCAGGACCCACAAACAAGCCTTACGGCAAAAACTTGAACAGCAGCTTCAAAAATTTAAAACTGTATGAGTATTTTACGTCTACTATTTGCAATCATTTTACCGCCCGTTGGCGTATTTTTCACCATAGGCATCAAGCCCGCATTTTGGCTCAATATCTTATTAACCATTCTTGGCTTTGTCCCTGGCATAATACATGCCGTTTGGATTATTGCAAAACATGATAAATAGTGAGTCTTTTATGTTACTTAAACTTGTGCTTCGCAGCCTTTGCCTTAATCCCGTTTTTACCCATTAAACATTGGTCAATTCGGTTTTTTGATTTTCCAAGAATGCAGTTCTTGGTCCTTCAAAGTTTACTTATTGGTCTAAACTTAATGTTTTATCAAGCTGAATTTAGTTTACAAACCAGCCTTGTTCTACTAGTAATTTCAACCATTTATCAACTCAAAAAAATTAGTAAGTACACCATTTTATACCCTACTGAAGTTCGAAAGTCTAAGCTTAACTTACCCGAACATCAATTAAGCATTTTGGTGAGTAATGTGTTAATGACCAACACCAACTCTTCAGCATTAATTTCGGAGCTTAAGTCACAAACACCTGACCTTTTATTTTGTCTCGAAACCAATAAACGTTGGGAAAATGAACTCGCCGATGCCACAAGAGCGTATCCCTATCAAATTAAAGTACCACAAGATAACCTCTATGGTATGCATTTATATTCCAAACTGAAATTAAGCCAAACAGAGGTTCGCTATTTAGTTGAAGATGACATTCCCTCCATTCGCTGCCGTATTCAGTTGACGTCTGGACAAGAGATTCAATTTTACGGTTTACATCCAAAACCTCCAAGTCCTACGGAAAATAAATCATCTGTAGAGCGTGATGCCGAATTACTTATCGTGGCTAAAGAAATCAAGGACCTCGCAATGCCATGTATCGTTTGTGGTGATTTAAACGATGTTGCTTGGTCAAAATCTACTGAGTTATTTAAAACCATTAGCGGTTTACTCGACAGCCGGATTGGTCGCGGACGCTTTAGCACCTTTAATGCCAATTCAAAGTTAATGCGATGGCCGTTAGACCACTTTTTTCACTCGTCAGAATTTATGTTAAAAGAGCTAAAGGTCTTAGGACCTATTTACTCAGACCACTTTCCCATTTTTACCCAATTACAATTTCAAGAAAAGGCTCAAGAGGTTCATGAGGCCTCATCCCCAGACCAAGACGATCTTCAAGCGGCTAATCAACACATAAGAGAAGCCAAGGTAGGGCTTGATAAGTAAAAGCATGGTCTTAAAGAAAAATCATTTATATATACGGTTTTAGGTCTTAGCTGGAAATGTCCCTTAAAAACAAACTCTAATTTTACAGATAAACTTATATTTGTACTATGGAACATTTTGTTGTATCTGCCCGAAAATACCGCCCACAAACTTTTGAAGATGTGGTAGGCCAAAAGGCTATTAGCAATACCTTGCTTAACGCTATAAAAAACAATCACTTGGCTCAAGCGCTATTGTTTACTGGACCACGAGGCGTTGGTAAAACATCTTGCGCCCGTATTTTAGCAAAAACAATTAATGAAATAGAAGCGGGAAACCAGGCTGAAGATACTGATTTTAGCTTTAACATATTTGAGTTAGATGCCGCTTCCAACAACTCGGTTGACGACATTAGGAATTTAACCGATCAGGTTCGCATACCACCTCAAACAGGCAATTATAAAGTTTATATCATTGATGAGGTACACATGCTCTCACAATCGGCTTTTAATGCCTTTTTAAAAACACTTGAAGAACCACCAAAGCACGCTATTTTTATTTTAGCAACTACCGAGAAGCATAAGATTATTCCTACTATCTTATCGCGTTGCCAAATATTTGATTTTAAACGTATTACCGTAAGCGATATTAAAGAACACCTTAAAAAAATTGCAGAGACAGAAGGCGTAAATGCCGAAGATGATGCTTTACATATTATCGCTCAAAAAGCCGATGGTGCCATGCGTGATGCGTTGTCTACTTACGATCGTGTAGTTAGTTATTGCGGGACCAATTTAACCCGACAAGCCGTCACCGAAAACCTTAACGTTTTAGATTACGAAACCTATTTTAAGATCACAAATCTGCTACTTAACCACCAGCTTGCAGATGTTCTTATTAGCTTCAACCATATTTTGGCAAAAGGCTTTGATGGCCAACACTTTATTAGTGGCCTCGCCAGTCACTTTAGAGATTTAATGGTATGCCAAAACCAACAGACTATTAGCCTGTTAGAAGTTGGTGAACAAACTAAAACCCGCTATTTTGAGCAATCACAAAACGCAAGCTTAGGCTTTCTACAAGAAGCCTTAAAGTTGGCTAATCAATGTGATTTTGATTACAAGCTAAGTCGCAATCAACGTTTACATGTAGAAATTTGCCTGATGCAATTAGCCTCTCTAGGTGTTGAATCTCAAGCAGCGGTAAAAAAAAAAGCTAAACCATATATCCTAAGTCCTGACCAAGTAAAGGTACCCACTCAAAACACAAGTGTAGCTGAAATTGAATCAAATTCTACAAATTCGCCAAGAACTGAAACTGATGTAGCTGAACCTGAGCTTGACGAAAACCATTACGTTGAAGCAACTGAAGCATTAACGACCGCTTCGTCTTCAGGGACTAGTCAAGAGAAAGACACCATAACTTCAACACCAGTAATTCCAACAAAACCTCAAGTTAATACTCGACTTGAAGATGAAGCTAGTAAACCATCACTCCAAAAAACAAATTCACCTTCCACAAAAAAAGAAGAGACACCGTCTGGATTATCCTTAAAAGCGATTAGGCATAAAAAGGCATTAAAGGCCGAAAAGGAGCGTTTAGCAGCTAAAAAAATAGAACAATATAATGAGTTTACTGGTGAAGAGCTGTTAAACGCTTGGAATAGTTTTGCTAAACAGGTGAAGCAAAGTGGGCAAAAGATTATGGCATCGACCTTTGCGATGTGTAAACCTAAAGCTAAGGCAAACGAAATTCATGTCGATGTCCCTAATGCTACGATGCGCGCTGAACTCCTGCAACAGCAAGGCGATTTAATGTCTTATTTGCAACAGGAATTAAAACATAGCGGTTTAGTATTGCAGGTAAATGTAGTGGAGCAAGAAGAGGTGCAAACCAAGCATTTATATACCGATCGCGAAAAATATGACCAGTTGGTTAAAACCAATCCGAATTTAGATAAATTACGACAAACTTTTGATTTAGACTTACGCTCATGATGTTAGGATTAAAGCTACCCACCGACCCAAGATGGGCTAATATTGCCGAAAAGAATATTGAGGAAATTTTAATAGACCATGCCTATTGCGAACAAAAAGCAGCCTCGACAGCGATCTCTTTAATTGTTAGCTTTCCTGAATACGAGGAACTTGTGACTGAAATGACTGCTTTAGTTCAAGAAGAAATGAGCCATTTTAAATTGGTGCATGACTTATTAAAAGAACGCGGAATTACTCTAGGACGTGACCGTAAAGATGAGTATGTGAACCAGCTTCTTAAATTTTTTCCTAAAGGCGGAAGCCGTACAGACCAATTAGTGCATCGTTTGCTGTATGCAGGTTTAATAGAAGCAAGAAGCTGCGAACGCTTTAGACTATTGTCTGAGGAATTAGAAGATAAAAAACTTTGTCAATTTTACCGTAAGTTAATGATTAGCGAAGCAAACCATTATACCATGTTTTTAAATTTTGCACGACAGTACGGCGAACGTAAACAGGTAGATCAAAAATGGCAAGAATTACTTAATTTTGAAGCAAAACTAATTAAAAGTTTTGAAGCTGGATTAGGTGTACATGGTTAAAAAAGCAGGTCTATAAGCCGGATTCTGTCGTTAGGTAACCTAACGCCTTATCATTTATCTGGTTTTAATATTGCTATTAAAATCTATCTACCAACCCTCCAAGATTGGCCGCACTAGCCTCAAGCCTTGGTTTACTTGATATTTCACCACGTAGAGTTTACCTGATTTCACTACAGCTTCAC
>CBFHKB010000093.1:0-7929 GCA_965656295.1 Psychroflexus sp. | reverse complement strand
TATAGACCCGTTGAATATGAAACCAATCGTGTCCTGCTTCAGCAGTTTTTAATTCGTTTTTTACAAAGGTTTTGGTGGCTTCTAGTAAATCTTGTTTATGCATCTGTAATCATAGCTATGTGAGGAATCCCATCTTCTAAATAACCCTCGCCAACGGCGGTAAACCCGTGCTGCTTATAAAAGTTAGTGAGGTGCTGTTGTGCTGAAATTTTAATACGTTCTTCAGGATATGTTGTATTGCATAATTGCAAAGCATAAGTCATTAACTTGTGGCCTAAATTTGTGCCTCTATAAGTTTCTTTTACAATAACACGGCCAATACTTAGCTGTTCAAAATAGGTTTTTGGGGGTAAAATACGGGCATAGGCCACAAGTGTATCGTTTTGGTTAAATAACACATGTATTGCTTGTTGGTCGCAGCCATCTATATCTTGATATACACAATCTTGCTCTACTACAAAGACTTCAGAACGCAAGGCTAAAATCTGATAAAGTTGGTTAATAGTTAAGTTGTTAAAGGTCGAGTGCTGCTTTATCATAAGCTTGGTTAATCTTGTACGATTAAGTGTTTATCGTCTGATTTATTAAACTCTGGTTGAATGGTGACATGATTAATGCCATATTTTTGAAGTAAAATATCTTCAATTTGCTCTAAGACGGCTTCAAACTGGGTAAGTTTAATATTTGCTGTAAAATCTATTTCGGCTTCAAGGTGCAGTTCTTGTTCATTAAGCTGCCAAATATGAACATGGTGCATATTTTTTATAAGTGGTAATTGTGTAATTTCTTTCACAATGTCCGAAATTTCTATAGATTCTGGTGTAAACAACATTAAAACACGAAAGGAGTTTTTAAGCAATTTAATACCAACAATAATTAAGTAAAAAGCAATGGCTGCGGTTAATAAACTATCGACCCAATAGATGTTGTAAAACTTCATTAATACTCCACCAATTAAAACTGCTACTGATGCTAGCATATCTGTTAATAAATGAAGGTAAGCTGATGCTAAGTTCATGTTTTGCTTTCGATCTTTCATGAGTAACAACACGCTTAGACCGTTAAATACGATAGCTAAGGCAGATAACCAAATCACTAAATTTGAATTGATTTGCTGTGGCGTAATAAAACGCTCTACAGCTTCAATAATTAAAATAATAGCAATAACAATTAAGCTCGAAGCATTAATAAAAGCGGCAATAATTTCGGCGCGCTTGTAGCCAAAGGTTTTATGTACCGAGGCCTTTTTTTTTGCAAAAACTGAAGCTATATAACTAATTACTAATGAGACAACATCTGTAAAATTATGTAAAGCATCAGACAATAAAGCTAAACTACCGCTTATTAGACCACCAATAATTTGAGCAAGTGTAATTAAGATGTTAAGCGCGATGCTTACTCCTAAATTTTTTTGACTTCGATGATGATGATGATGCGTCACATTTAAAACTTATTGACAAGCGATTTTTTGTACTCTGTTTTCATGGCGTCCACCATCAAAAGCTGTATTTAAAAAAACATCTACAAATTGGTGGGCTTGATGTAAACTCACAAAACGTGCTGGAATACTTAATACATTCGCATTATTATGTTGGCGAGCTAATGCAACTATTTCTGAAGTCCAACATAAGGCAGATCTTACACCTTGATGCTTATTTGCCGTCATATTTGCACCATTACCACTACCACAAATAATAATACCAAAATGGGCAGTTTGTTGCTCAACATCGGTCGCTACTGGGTGTATAAAATCAGGATAATCTACACTATCCTGGGTATTTGTTCCATGATTAATAACTTTAATTCCTTGTTGTTTTAAATGCTCTACTAAACTAGCTTTGTAATCAGTGCCAGCGTGATCGTTTCCTATTGATATAGTCATGAGGTAAGTTTTTACAAAAATAAAGATTAGATTGCTCTCTAACAGAAGTTTTTAGTTTTATTTTAAGTAACTTATTTTCAATAGGTTATATTTAAAATGAAGCCTTGTTAATAACTTAAAATTAAAGCTTGATTTTCAGCCGTTTAATAATCAACAACTCTGTTCATAAGTTCCTTGAAAAAAATTAAAACTAAATTTTGAAATTAATTCAACTTATCTATCTGAACTTTTAAACGTAAATTCCTAATTATAACTTCAACTTTTTCTAAAAACTTATAAGCACTTATTAAAAGTTTATCAACACTTAGTAATTAATTAATTTTAAGCTTAAGCTAGCAACTACCACAATTTAAAATTGTGAATAACTTATGCTAAAATTTTGATTTTCAAGTTTTAAAAATGAACAATTTAATAAGTACAATGTTTATTAAATTAAATCTATCACTTATCCTAATTCTAGGCACTTAAGTTTTAAGGAAATTAACACGCAATAATTATCATTATTTAGTTTTTAAAATTTTAAAGAAAAAAGAACATTATATATAAACTGTGTATAACTTTCAATTTAGCCTTTAAAGTTTAAATTTAGTTTTATTCTCTTCTTATCTTTGTGGTCTATTAATTAGATTATGTCAAAAATTAGAATCACAAAACAATTTACGTTCGAAACCGCTCACGCTTTATATGGTTATGACGGCAAATGCCAAAACATACATGGGCATTCTTATAAACTTGATGTGACCGTTTTAGGTGAACCCATTTCCGATTCAAGCCATGTTAAATGCGGGATGGTTATAGATTTTGGCGATTTAAAACATATTGTTAAATCACAAGTGGTTGATGTGATGGATCACGCGATTATCCTTAACCAAAACACGCCACATTTAGAGCTTGCAAAAGACTTACAAAAAACAGGACACAATGTTGTGCTTGTGAGCTACCAACCAACAAGTGAAAATATGGTGATAGATTTTGCTCAACGCATTAAAAGCCATTTACCAGCTAATTTAAGTCTTCACAGTTTAAAATTAAGAGAAACTGAAACTGCTTTTGCCGAATGGTTTGCCAGTGATAATCTCTAGAATTTTATTCTATTTTTAGTGCTGGTCTTAACGTTTTATTGAAACTTGTCTCGGTTCATTTCAGTTATCTTTAACTTATGAAATTATTTGCCGAACTGGTTAAAACAATAGATAGTACGACAAAAACCAATGCTAAAGTTGAAGCTTTAGCGCATTATTTTACCACCGCTCACGATCAAGATAAAGTTTGGACCATTGCTATTTTATCCCATCGTAGACCTAAACGACCTATTAACTCAACATTAATTAGAGAATTTGCCGCCCAATTAGCTCAAATTCCGCTTTGGTTATTTGAAGAATCTTACCATATTGTTGGCGATCTTGCCGAAACTATCGCTTTAGTTGTACCACAATCTACCCAAACCTCAACTAAATCTTTAACCCAATTTATTACAGAAATTATAGCCTTAAAACCTAAAACAGAGGCTGAAAAAAAAGAGTACTTAATTGAAAATTGGACTCAACTTAATTATTACGAACGTTTTGTGTTCACTAAATTAATAACCGGCGGATTTAGAATTGGTGTGAGCCAAAAATTAATGACACGTGCTTTAGCAAAAGCCACAGAAATAGATGAAGAAACCTTAGCTTATAAATTAATGGGTAACTGGAATCCGAATAGTATTACATTTTCTGAACTTGTGTTAGAGCATAATTATAAAGCTGAATTATCTAAACCCTACCCATTTTATTTAGCTTATCCCGTTGAAGATGAAGTGGTCAACAAAGCTGAAGTTGAAGACTTTTATTTTGAACATAAATGGGATGGCATTCGGGCGCAGCTTATTGTACGTGAAGAACAATTATTTGTTTGGAGTCGTGGGGAAGAATTAGTGACCCACCAATTCCCAGAATTTGAAATTTTTGCTAAACATCTCCCAAACGGGAGTGTGTTAGATGGCGAAATATTAGCCTATCCCAATCAATCTATAGGCGATTTTAAAGATTTGCAACAACGTATAAATAGGAAAACTGTTACTAAGCAATTACTTGAAAAAGTCCCTGTTATTTTTAAAGCCTATGATATTTTAGAATACCATTCTACCGATATAAGATCTCAATCTTATCACGAACGCCGTGATATCTTAGATCAACTATACAGTACTACAACGTCTAATATTCCTTGTTTTCACTTATCGTTTCTTATGCAATTTAGTAGTTGGTCTGAAGCTGCAAAAGAAAGAGAGACTGCCCGCGAAAAAAAATCGGAAGGATTAATGATTAAACGTCGATCGTCAGCTTATGGTGTTGGTCGAAAAAAAGGCGATTGGTACAAATGGAAATCAGATCCATTTACCATAGATGCTGTGCTTACTTATGCGATGAGAGGTCATGGCAGACGTAGCAATTTATTTACAGATTACACTTTTGCCCTGTGGGACAATACTAAAGAAAACCTAGTCACCTTTGCTAAAGCTTATTCTGGCTTAACTGATGCCGAATTTAAGCAAGTTGACCAATGGATCAAGAAAAATACGCTCGATCGGTTTGGTCCGGTGAGAAGCGTCACACCCGAACATGTTTTTGAAATTGCTTTTGAAGGGATTGCTAACTCTAAACGTCATAAAAGTGGAGTAGCCACCCGTTTTCCTAGAATTGTTCGTTGGCGAAAAGATAAATCTATTACCGAAGCTAATACCTTGGACGACTTAAAAGCTTTAATACCAGAGTAAACTAAGCTTAATTTTGGTTTAGAATCTTTTGATACGCTTTATTAGACTTTAAAAGTTCTACTGCTTTTTGAATGGTTTTTCCATGTTTTACTTGATATTCGTACATACCTATATCATAATACTGATGCTTAATTAATTCTTGTTTAATAAGCAATTCTATAGCAGCTTCAGCGTTGTTAAGCAAGTTGTTTTCTATAAGCTTCAATTCCTCTTCTAAGGCTTCTATTTCTTTCTCTAAACTGTTTAAAATGGCTTCATTTTCAGCAGATTGTTTAAGGGCATTTAATTGAGCTTCAGTTTTAGTTTGGTAGTTAAAATCTTGGGTTTTGAGATAGGATTTAAAACTATTAAACAACTTTAAATTTTTAATGTCATCTAGCCGAATTTCATCTTGTTGCTTTTGGTAGTTAAGGCTAAAATTGAAAATATAATTTTTAGAGATGAGTTGTTGCGTAAATTCAGAAAAATAATCTTGCTTTAGTTGTACATCTGGCATCACACCACCACCACTAAATACTTCACGACCATTTTTTGTTTTAAAGGCTTTATAATTTGTTTCGGTTTTTCGAATAGCTTCACCATCTCGGTAATCTAATGCTTGAATGCTTCGGCCACTTGGTGTGTAATAACGTGAGATGGTAATTTTTGCTTGTGTGCCATAATTAAGAGGTTTTGGGCGTTGCACTAGTCCTTTTCCAAAGCTTCGGTTACCAATTACAACTCCGCGGTCTAAATCTTGTAAACTTCCGGATACAATTTCACTAGCAGAGGCGCTTTTAGAATTAATAAGTACGGCGACTGGTATTTCGGTATCAAGCGCTCGGTTTTGAGTGACATAGGTTCGATTGTAAGTTTCTATCACCGATTTTGTAGTGACAATTGTGGTGCCTTTTTCTACAAAAATGTTTACAATATTAATAGCTTCAGATAATAAGCCTCCAGGATTATTACGCAAGTCTAACACAATTGATGTGGCACCTTGCTCCTTTAGATCTGAAAAGGCTTTAATGACTTCTTTTGAAGCAGTTTTACCAAACTTTTCAAGGACAATGTAGCCAGTTTGATCTATAAGTTGATAAAATGGAACGGTTATTTCTTTTTCACGTTCTCGGGTTAGTTTTAGCGTTTTGGTTTGTCCAGATCGATTAATGTTTAATTTTAATTCACTACCAGGTTTACCTTTTAAAAGTGATCCTGCGTCTTCTTGATATTGGCTAAGGTTAACTTGGTTAATTTTAATAATTTCATCACCAACTTGAAGTCCACTTTTATCGGCTGGACTATTTTTTTTAATCGCTTTTACACGAAGTCGCTCACTTAAGACGTCAACTTCTACTCCAATTCCCGAATAGTTAGCAGCGTAGTTTAATTTTCCGGTTTGTACTTCTTGCTCATTATAATAAACCGTGTAAGGATCTAAATCGGCTAGCATTGCTGTAATTGCTGTATCCATTAACTCTGCAGGATTAACTTCATCTACATAATTCATGTTAATTTCTTTATACAAATTGGTGAATATTTCAATTTGTTTAGCAATTTCAAAGAAGTCGTTTTTAAAAGATTTAAAACTAAATAAACCTATTATAATAATGGACGCAATGGCAAGTATTAAGCTGTTTTTTTTCATAATTATAATTGGTTTAAAAATTTAATATGGCGTTCTACCGCTTTATAAATTTGTTTAAAGTCTACCGGTTTTGGCGAGGTATAAATAAACATAATTTGATACTTATAATTTGAAGGCATAACCTGTTTTTGTTGGCGATAAGCCTCACGTATTTGGCGTTTTATCTTATTTCGATCTACAGCTAATTTATGCAATCGTTTAGGCACTACTACTGCAAATTGATGTACTGCAAGACTAGATTCTTGGTATTGCATTTTAAGTGGAAAGGCCTTATTAAACTGCCGTTGGCTAAACAGTTTTGATATTGCTTTTTTAGATTTTAGACGCTCTATTTTAGCTAAAGTATTTTGCATTAGTAATTGAAGTAAAAGACGCTAAGTTAATTAAAGTTTAGCAGTCCTTAATTATACGCTGTTTTAAAATATATAAGTTTTATTGATTAAGAATTATAAAATTATTAGTTACTTTTATTTCCAAATAAAATATAATGAAAAAGTTTTTGCCCGTTTTAAGTTTCTTTATACTAGTTTTTAGCTATGCACAAACTCCGTTAAATAACTTTCATCACACCTCGTTATCTCAATCAACTATAGATGTAGATAAACAATGGCCAGTATTTATTGACTCAGCTCCTTTTGATTTACATCCTAACTTTACAGCTCTTTCTGTCCAAAAAGGAGATGCTATTAGCGTTAATTTAGAAGGATTTGAACAACTAGGTGAGGTTACTTATAAAAGAACCGATGTAAATCAAGTTACTTCTTATATCATTAAATTTAGTGATCAACCGTATTCCCAAGT
The DNA here is from genome assembly GCA_965656295.1 of Psychroflexus sp. GTDB lineage: Bacteria > Bacteroidota > Bacteroidia > Flavobacteriales > Flavobacteriaceae > Psychroflexus. The sequence continues at coordinate 864 of CBFHKB010000093.1, read as the reverse complement.
TTTTGTATCTGTTGATGGTAATAATTTTTTAGTTTCTATCGATTTACCTGAACAAAATAGAAAATTTACGACACGAAAAGATGAGTCTTCAAATATGTATTATTTACTTGAATTAGATGTGAATCAACTTGATGTCTTGGTTTGTAAAGAAGACTTACTTAAGCAAACCCAGGTAACACCTCAAAGTATTCCTCATCAATCTAGTCCTGCATCAACACCTACACAACAACAGCAATCAACTCCAAAAAGTTCTAATATAACACAAGGTTGTGGAATTCCAGGTGCAGAGGACGAAGCTGATATGTCTGTTTTAATTGTGTATACGGCAAATGGATTAAATTTAACAGGTAGTTTATCGAATATGAATTTATTAATTGCACAGCAAATTACACGCGCTAATAATGCTTCAATTAATTCAGATTTAGGTATTAATTTTAGCCTAGCACATTCCGAACAAGTCGCCTATTCAGAATCAGGAGATTCTGGTTTAGATCTTTCAAGACTTCAACAGCAAACCGATGGATTTATGGATAACGTCCATACGCTTAGAAATAGCTTTTCGGCCGATTTTGTGCATTTATTTTCAGTTACAAACGATACGGGTGGTTTAGGTTATCTATTAAACTCGACTTCTGGTTCACCAAACTTTTCATTTGCCTTATCAAGAGTACAACAACTTACTTTTTCAGATACTTTTGTTCATGAAATAGGTCATAATATGAGTGCTAGTCATGCTAGCCAACAAACAGTGCAACCTGGTCCAACAACTTGGTCAGATTGGCCTGCGAATAACTGGACAGCAGGATGGCGATTTATTGGTAATGATAGCCAATATTATTGTACTTTAATGACTTATGGTTCTGG
>CBFHKB010000092.1:0-8088 GCA_965656295.1 Psychroflexus sp. | reverse complement strand
TGATATCTAAGGTTTGATTTATTGGAATACCTGAAACTTTAGTTTGAGAAAAAATTTCGGTTGTTACAAAAAGGCAAAAAATTACGGATAAGATGCTTAAGGCACGCATAATGTGTATGGTTTAGTTATTTCTTAATCTATTTAAAGTTCCATTAAGCTCAAAGCCCAACAATAGTATATTAGCATTAAGCCAAATGTATAACATTAAAATTAATAGTGCGCCAATAGAACCGTAGAGTTTATTATAAGAACTAAAATTTTCAACGTAAATAGAAAACATAAATGTTGTGACAATAATAAGAATGGTTGTGAATAAAGCTCCTATTGAAAAGAACTTAGTTTTTCGACCTTCTCTTGTTCCAAAATAATAAAGTGTTGAAATACCAATAAACAACATGATAATAAAAATAGCATAACGTCCGATTTGAGCATATAAAATAGAATCACCAAAAACTTTGAAATTTTTAAACTCTTCAATCACATAGGTCAAGTAAATTGTAGCAATGACCGTAAGCAATAAAAGGAAGGCTATAATAATAGCCACGCCTACAGCCACTATATACTGTCTTATTATTGTCCTGTTAATATTAGTGTGGTAAGAAAACTCGAAACTTGTAAAAATTGCATTAACTCCATTGGACATCAAAAAAATAGATAATATAAAAACAAAAGATAATAAACCCGCTCTTGGGTTGTTCGCTATATCGTAAAACATGTCTTGAAAAAAACCAACAGTTTGTGGTGGCAAAATATTTTCAATAAACATTAATAGTTCGGCTTGAAAATCGTCAATAAACCATACAAAAGGGATTAGGTTTAAGATAAACAGCAAGAACGGGAAAATGGCCATAAAAAAACTAAAGGCAATAGAGCTTGCTCGTGTTGAAAACGTACCTTTAATAATACCAACGACATATAGTTTTAAAACATCATATAAAGATAAGCCATCAAGTTTAGGCAGTTTTATGCGATGTAAATACAAAGCAAGTTTAGAAATAGTTGTTTGTGGATGAAGTCCTTTTTTATGTTTAGTCATGAATTAGAGGGCTTTCAAACTTAGATCTAAATTATAGACCGAATGTGTTAAGGCTCCTGAAGATATAAAATCTACACCACATTTAGCATATTCTACGGCTGTTTTTAATGTTATTCCACCACTAGATTCTGTTTTAGTTTGATTACCAATAAGCTGAACCGCTTTTTCGGTTTGATAATAGCTAAAGTTATCAAGTAAAATACGCTCGACATGCTTGGCAGATTTAAGAATCTCTTTTACTTCTTCCAGATCACGAGCTTCGACAATAATTTTTAGATCTAATTGCTTAGCTGCTAAATAATCAACAGTTTTAGAAATAGCTTTTGTTATTCCTCCAGCGAAATCGATATGGTTATCTTTAAGCATAATCATATCATACAAAGCGTATCGATGATTGACGCCTCCTCCAATCTTAACAGCAACTTTTTCGAGTGCACGAATACCCGGTGTTGTTTTTCGGGTATCTAAGATTTGAGTTTTATAAGGTTTTAAGACGTTTACAAACTCATGTGTTTTAGTGGCTATTGCACTCATACGTTGCATAGCATTTAAAGCTAGACGTTCGCCTTTTAAAATACTTTGATGTTTACCCGTAATTATAAAAGCAATATCCCCTTTTTGGATAGAGTCACCATCGTTTAAATTAGCCTTAAATTGTATATCAGGTTCAATAGTTTCAAAAACCCGACGAGCAAAATCAACCCCAGCGATAATACCATTATCTTTAACTAAAAGCTGTGCCTTCCCTGAAGCTTCTTTTGGAATACAAGCCAATGAGGAATGATCTCCTGAACCTATATCTTCTTTTAAAGCGTTAGCTATAATCGATTTAATTTCTAGGTCTAACTGTTGTTGATTTATCATAAACCGCTGTATTTTTGCTGAACAAATTTAAGCTTTTTATAGCGTATGAACATAAACTTAATCATGATTGGTAAAACTGATCAAGCACCTATTCAAACATTAATGCAGGAGTATGCTGGCCGCATATCACATTTCACAAAATTTAATATAATTGAAATTCCAGATGTGAAAGTGCGAAAAAAAACAAGTCAATTAGAACAAAAAAAGCTTGAAAAAGAAGCACTCTATCCCTATTTACTCAAATCGCATGTTACCATTCTATTAGATGAAAAAGGGAAAGAGTATAACTCAAGAGGCTTTGCGCAATTCTTACAAAAAAACATGAACAGCGGTTGTAAAACCTTAAATTTTGTAATAGGAGGACCATATGGTTTTGATGAAGAGCTTTATAAAGCAGGCTATTCTAAATTAGCCTTATCAAAACTCACATTTTCTCACCAAATGATTCGGGCTTTTATAAGCGAACAAATCTATCGAGGCTTTGCTATTTTAAACAATTTACCTTATCACCATGATTAACATACTAAACTTAACAAAATGATAAAAAGCTTAACTCCGTTTAGAAATTATCGAGAAGCTCAAGCTTATTTATTACTTTTGTTTAAAATTTTCGGCTATGAGTACAGTTGTTGAAGCACCTAAACAAAAAAAAGTCACCAAAGGAAAACCAAAATGGTTACGCGTTAAGCTACCTACTGGTGAAAAATATAGAAATCTTAGAAACCTTGTAGATAAGTACGATTTACATACTATTTGTACATCAGGAAGCTGCCCTAATATGGGAGAATGCTGGGGTGAAGGTACAGCTACGTTTATGATCTTAGGGAATGTTTGTACCAGATCTTGTGGTTTTTGCGGCGTAAAAACAGGCCGTCCAGAAGATGTTGAATGGGATGAACCTGAAAAAGTTGCAAGATCTATTAAGTTAATGGGGATCAAACACGCTGTAGTCACTTCTGTAGATCGAGACGATTTAAAGGACATGGGATCAATTATTTGGGCCGAAACGGTTAAAGCCATTCGACGTATGAATCCTGAAACTACTTTAGAAACATTAATACCAGACTTTCAAGGTAACACGAGGAACATAGACCGCATTATTGAAGTCGCTCCAGAAGTGGTGTCACATAATATGGAAACAGTACGTCGCTTAACACGCGAAGTACGTATTCAAGCCAAATACGATCGCAGTTTAGAAGTTCTTCGCTACTTGAAGGATCAAGGGATTAGACGTACTAAATCTGGGATTATGTTAGGTCTTGGTGAACGAGAAGAAGAAGTTATCCAAGTCTTAAAAGATCTTAGATCTGTTGACGTTGATGTAGTAACCATTGGACAGTACTTACAACCGAGTAAAAAACATTTACCAGTTCAAGGCTTCATAACTCCAGATCAATTTAAAACTTACGAAGAAATAGGTAAAGAATTAGGGTTTAGACATGTTGAAAGTTCGGCGCTTGTAAGGTCTTCATACAAGGCACAAAAACACATCAACTAAAGAACTCTATAGTTTGATGAACACACCTATAAGAATAGCTATAAATGGCTTTGGTCGCATTGGTCGGAGTCTTTTTAGGTTAGCACATGAGCATTCGCAATTTGAAGTTGTTGCCATTAATGACATAGCTAATAGTAGCACTTTAGCTCACCTCCTAAAATATGATAGTATTCACGGCATATTTAATGCTAGAGTTAGTACTGAAGAAGATAGGATTCTAGTAAACCAAACTTCGGTAAACACTTATCAAATTCCAAATCTTGAAGACCTAAATTGGTCTAAAGATCAAGTTGATATTGTTGTTGAATGTTCAGGAAAGTTTAAAACAAAAAATGAACTTGACAATCATTTAAAGGCTGGTGCCAAAAAAGTAGTGTTAAGTGTTCCTTCTAGTGACGATTCTGTTAAAATGATTGTAATCGGCGTTAATGATGAATATCTTGAAGACGATGATCTCATAATTTCAAATGCGTCATGTACTACTAACAATGCTGCTCCAATGCTAAAACTCATGCACGAACATCTTGGTGTAAAGCATGCTTATATTTCTACTGTACATTCATTTACATCAGATCAAAGTTTACATGACCAACCACACCGAGACCTTCGCCGTGCTAGAGCAGCGACACAATCGATAATACCAACCACAACAGGAGCAGCCAAAGCCTTAACCAAAATATTTCCTGACTTAAGCGATGTAATTGGAGGCTGTGGTATTAGAGTTCCTGTACCCAACGGCTCATTGACCGATATGACCTTAAACGTTTATAAAAAAACAAGTATCGAAGAAGTGAATGCCTTATTTAAGTCTGCAGCTGAGACAAGCCTAAGAGGTATTTTAACCTATACAGAAGATCCTATTGTATCTGTAGATATATTAGGAAGTCCCTACTCTTGTACATTTGATGCTGGAATGACTTCGGTAATTGGTGGTGATTTAATAAAACTAATTGGCTGGTATGATAATGAGCGAGGCTATAGCCACAGGCTTATGGATCTCATGCTCAAAATGAATCTATAAAGTCTTTTATTTCCTTAAAAAATAATTCTTGATTAGATAGTAGCTCAGTTGTGATGGGAAGATGAACTAATTCTAGGTTTTCCAATGAAGATTTTAGTCGCATGTAATCTTTAGTAGTGGTCAATACAGGCGTTTTTAACTCTTTTAATACATTTAACTCTTTACGTGTAAATTCGTGATGATCTGGAAATTTTAAATGCGTAAATGTTTTCCCCAACTCGTTAAGAAAGTTAACTAATGGTTGTGGATTAGCTATTCCTGTAACCAGGGTAAAATGATCAAATTCCTCAAGTAGTTTTGTAGACCGTTCCGACACAACATGGCTGTGATAGGCAATACGAGCAAAAAATACTTTTTGTGTATCAGTAGGGTTGAGTTTTGCTATTATATGTTGTTTTTCATCTTTAGAAAGACCGGCAGGGCATTTAGTGACGACGATTATCTGAGCTCGTTTGGCCGCATATTTAGCATCACGCAAATTACCTACTGGCAGTAAAAGATCATCGACGTATAACTGATCGTAAGTCGTTAGTAGTATAGATAAACCAGGCTTAATTTTACGGTGCTGAAAAGCATCGTCTAAAAAAATGGCATTAAGAGCAGATTGGTTTGCTAAAAGTCTTTTAACACCCTCAACCCTTTGCTCACAAACAGCAACCGTTAATTGTTCTTTAAATGAAGTCTTAAATTGCAATGGCTCATCCCCAACTTGTTTTGAAGTGTCTGTTGTAGTAACCAAACGAAAGCCTTCTGTTGATCGTTTGTAGCCCCGACTTAAAGTTGCTAAGTGGTAATCCCTTTTAAAAACTTCAACTAAAGTTGAAATCATAGGTGATTTACCTGTTCCACCTAAACTCAAATTGCCAATACAAATCACTGGAAAATCAAATTCAGTAGAAGTCAGCCACCCCCAATCAAAACATTTATGTCTAAACCAAATAACAAGGCCATAAATTAATGCAAAAGGAAACAGTAAAAGTCTAAGATGTTTCATATTTTGCTAAAATAAAATTTAATTTGTTTTAAAACCTAGCAATGAAGATTAAAGATGTTATCCATTATTTAGAAACTGAAATTCCGACAGCTTATGCCGAGAATTTTGATAATGTAGGTTTGCTTGTTGGCAATGCACAAGATAATGTTACTGGTGTTTTAGTTTGTCTAGACACCTTAGAAACGGTTGTAGATGAAGCTATTGAGCGCCAATGTAACTTAATTGTGAGCTTTCATCCCATTATTTTTAAAGGTTTAAAAAAACTAACAGGGGCATCTTATGTGGAGCGAACTGTGCTGAAGGCAATAAAACACGATATTTCTATTTATGCGATTCATACTGCTTTAGATAATTTTAAATATGGCGTTAATTATCAAATTGGAAAAAAATTAAATTTAATAAATCAAGAGATTTTAATTCCTCAATCCTCTACTATTAAAAAATTAACCACGTATGTCCCCAATCAAGATGTTAAGCAAGTTAAACAAGCTTTATTTGATATAAATGCTGGAAAAATTGGTAATTACAGCCATTGTAGTTTTGATATTGAAGGGATTGGAAATTTTAAGCCTGAAGAGAACTCAAATCCAACCGAAGGTGAGCGCCATAAACTTCACAGAGGAAAAGAAACTCAAGTGAACATCACATTTTTATCTCACTTAGAGTCTAAGATTATAAAGACACTAAAAGAAATACATCCTTACGAGGAAGTCGCCTATGAAATAGAGACCTTAGAGAACGAAAATCAAGACATTGGTATTGGTATGGTTGGAGATTTAAAAGAAGCCTTAGATATGCAGCAAACGCTAGAACTTATAAAAAAAGTGTTTAATCCTTCGGGAATTAGAACATCTAAACCACATCAAACTAAAGTTAAACGAATTGCCGTTCTTGGTGGTAGTGGTGCATTCGGTATACCAAATGCCATTCGTAAGCAAGCAGACATTTATTTAACAGCAGACTTAAAATACCATGACTTTTTTAGAGCGGAGAATAACATCACACTAGTCGATGTAGGACATTATGAAAGCGAGCAATACACAAAAGAATTAATATGTGCTATACTTCAGAAAAAATTTCATAATTTTGCAATCGTTTTATCAAATACAAATACCAACCCAATTCAATATTATTGATTATGGCAAAGAAAAAAGAGGTTACCGTAGAAGAAAAGCTAAGAGCTTTATACGACTTACAACTTATTGACTCACGTGTTGATGAGATTAGAAACATGCGTGGTGAATTACCTCTTGAAGTCGAAGACTTAGAAGACGAAGTAGCAGGACTAAACAAGCGTTTAGAAAAACTTGAAAGTGACTTAAGCCAGCTTGATGAAAACATCAAATCCAAAAAACATTTTATATCTGAAGCTGAAGAGTTAATTAAAAAATACAAGAAGCAACAAGATAACGTTCGTAATAATAGAGAATTTGATGCCTTATCCAAAGAAATTGAGTTTCAAGAACTTGAAATTGAATTAGCTGAAAAGCATATACGAGAATTCAAGGCACAAATTGAACATAAAAATGAAATTTTAGAGACTACAAAAGAAAAAATCTCTAAGCGCCAAGAGCATCTAGATCACAAAAAATCTGAACTTGACAATATTCTCCAAGAAACAAAAAAAGAAGAAGAAGCATTACTTAAAAAAGGTGAAACCTTTAAAAAAGATATCGAAGAACGATTGGTAAAAGCCTACGAAAGAATAAGATCTAACGTTAAAAATGGTCTTGCTGTTGTTACTATCGAACGTGGTGCTTCTGGTGGTTCTTTCTTTACAATTCCACCGCAGGTTCAAGTAGAAATCGCTGCACGTCGAAAGGTAATCATAGACGAACATTCAGGTCGTATTTTAGTAGACCAAGTATTAGCAGAAGAAGAAACAGATAAAATGCAAAAATTATTTAAAAAGTTAAGTTAATATATAACTAATTGATTTGATATATAAAGCCTGAGCATTAGCTTAGGCTTTTTTAATAACCAGATTTAATTATGTCAAAATTATTTATCTTAAGCCAAACTATTTGTATACTTTTTTTATTCTCATGTAATACTAATGCACAAGAGAAAACAGCCAGCGAAATAGAATCTAAGCAGTATAATGAATATTCAAGAGCTTATTTTGCCAGTGGTTGCTTTTGGTGCGTAGAAGCTATATATGAATCTGTAAAAGGCGTAAAAGAGGTGTACTCAGGCTATGCAGGTGGTTTCACAAAAAACCCAACATATGCCTCAAGCAATACAGGTAAAACAGGTCATGCTGAAAGTATTATGGTTATCTATGATTCTGAAACTATAAGCTTTAAAAAGTTAGTTGATGTGTATTTTGGAAGTCAGAATATAGAACAAGTCAACGGTCAAGGTCCAGACATTGGTTCTCAATATAGATCTATCATATTTTATAAAAATGAAGAAGAAAAGAAAATAATAACTCAAAAAATTAAAGAATTACAGAAACGTGGTCTAACCGTGGCTGCAGAAATTAAAACGTTCGAAAAGTTTTGGTTCGCGGAAGAATATCATCAAGATTATAAACAGAAACACCCACAAAATTCTTATATACAACAAGTATCAAATCCCCGATTTACACGTTTTAAGTTGAAGTTCCCAGAACTTTTGAAAGATAAAAACTAAATCGCAGTTTTTTATACTACATTAAGCTCATAAATAGATTA
>CBFHKB010000091.1:0-8212 GCA_965656295.1 Psychroflexus sp. | reverse complement strand
TATTTTAAAATCTCGTTCTTGCCTCATGACGTTGAAAACTTTTACATTTAGTTTGCTGCTTTTTTTATTGCCATACTATGTTATTGCGCAAACCTCTACCATATTTGTTGATTGGGAAACAGTTAACTTGAGCGATAAAGTAGATTCGCCTTATACCATTCACGGGTTTTCTGAATTATACCTTAATTATAATCCAGAAACTAAACGTTTAACTTATGAACGTTCTTGGGAGCTTGATAATTTCTCTTACACTGTTACTAATCTCAAATATGAGGTTGTTTCTAAACGTCTATTTAATCGTGTTGCACCTTACAGAGGTCAGAAATACGTTCAATCTTCAATTTCAAACGCTAAAACATCTTCCTTTTATAATGTTATACTTCAACCTATAATAAATGATAATGGAGTCTTTAAAAAATTAGTGAGTTTTGATCTTGTGCGACAAACGAGTCGTCAAAAATCAAATACTTCAGCCGCTTCAACTTCAGCTAATGTTCCCACCATTCAGAATTCTATTTTTGCAACATCGCAGCTATTTAAATTTTATATTGAAGACGAAGGTGTACATCGATTAACAGGCTCATTTTTACAACAATTAGGCATTGATTTAAATGATTTAAGTTCCAGTCAAATTCATGTTTATGGACACGGAGGTCAAATGCTACCGCTCTTAAATTCAGCTAACAACTTTTTTGATCCTCCAAAACTACCCATACAAATTTTTGATGGTGGCGACGGTGTTTTTAATACTAACGATTACATTTTGTTTTACGCCACTTCTACTCAACAGTGGAATCAAGAGAGCCTTACATTTATAAATGCTTATGCAGATCGTGCTTACTATTATGTCGGTATAAACACTTCAGCACAAAAATTAATTTTGCCTTTTACACAGCCTCAAAATCCAGCCGATTTGGTTTTGGATTACTTTGAAGAAGAACAATTTTATGAAGTTGATGAGATTAGCTTAGCCCTTGTTGGACGGCGTTGGTTTGGTGATCGATTTGACATCGAAACACAACGCGATTACGAATTTACGTTTGATAATTTAGTGACGTCAGAACCTGTCATTCTAAATGTATATGCTGGAGCTATTTCGGCTTTAAATAGTTCAATGGCCGTAACTGTTAATGAAGACGAGTTAGGGATTATCACGTTTGGTGCTACTAATTCACTATCATCTGCCACAGGTGGCAACTTATTTCAATCCTTTTTGTCTTCAACAGATAATATCACAATTGGTTTAAATTATAATAAACAAGGTAATCCTAGCGCAGCTGGATTTTTAGACTTAATTAGGCTAAGGGCTAAGCGTGAACTCATCGCCAGTTCAGAGCAATTTAAATTTTATAATCCTGTTGTTGAAAATCAAAGTGGGGTGGTAGAATATCAACTCACTAATGCTTCAGAAGTTCAACAAGTTTGGGATGTTACTAATTTCACCCAAATCAAAGGCATTCAAAATAGCACCAACTCAGCTAATTTTAGTTTTAAGGCCAACATGGGTGAACTAAAAACCTATGTTGCTGTCACTTCAACTTACTTAAACCCACGAATCGAAGCGGGAAATACTCAGCCTCAATCGGTCAACCTTAAAGGGCGTATTTTCAATTCCACCACTTCAAATTTTGAAGATGTTGATTACTTGATTATTACTCGAAGCGACTTTATTTCTGTAGCCGAGCGTCTTGCTAACTACCGCCGAAACCGAGATAATCTGAATGTGAAAGTAGTGCAGTTGTCTCATATTTATGAAGAATTTAATTCAGGCAAGCCAGATATTGGTGCTATTCGAAATTTTATTCGTTATGTTTATAGTAATGCGTCAAGTCCAGAAAACCAGCTGAAGTATGTGGGTTTAATAGGGGATACATCTGTTGATTATAAAGATCGGTTAAACCGTAATACAAATATAGTGCCCACCTATCAAAGCTATGGTAGTTTTACAGATACCAGCAGCTCATTTATGTCAGACGACTTTTATGCTATGATGGATCCTGATGAAGGACGAATGTTTTCATCGGAAAAAATGGACATTGCAATAGGACGTATTGTGGCAGAAACACCACTGCAAGCTTCAATACAAGTCGATAAAATTATTGCGCATGAGTCCCGAGAATCCTTAGAACCTTGGCGAAATAATTTTATTTTAATTTCTGATGATGTTGATGAAGAGTTTGAATTTGAAGATTTGCAACTTCAGTTAGACCAATTAGGTGATCAAATTGCTGAAAATAAGCCCAGTATTAATGTTAAAAAAATTCATTCAGACGCATTTCAACAACAACCCTCAGCTGGTGGTGACCGTTATCCAGAGGTAAATAAAGCCATTAATAATGCCATTGAAGTTGGCGCTGTGGTGGTTAATTATTTTGGTCATGGCGGAGAAGATGGTCTAGCACAAGAACGTATCGTTACGCAAACACAAGCACAAAACTGGACCAATCCGAACCGTTACAATGTGTTTGTTACTATCACTTGCGATTTTACAAAATTCGATAATCCGCTTCGCATCACTGGTGGTGAACTCACATATTGGAATAACTCGGGAGGTGCTGTTGCTTTGGTAACCACTACACGTTCTATTACAGTTTCGGCAGGTGTTGCTTTTAATAATGTTTTTGCACCGTTTTTATTTGATTATGACGGGAATAATGAGACCATAGCTGAATCTGTTTTACAAGCTAAAAACAATTTATCTGGTAATGGAAAACGTATTGTTTTTTATGTGGGAGACCCAGCTATGCGCCTTCCGCTACCTGAACCTCGAGTTCAAATTTCTAGTATCAACAATACCCCAATCGCTAATTTTAACGAAACGCTTCAGGCCTTGAGCCAAAATAAAATTAATGGTCAATTAGTCTCCGATAGTGGGCAAGTTTTAGACAATTATAATGGAGAGATTAACTTAACCTTGTTTGATAAACGTATTGACCGAATCACTTTAGGTAATGATGGTGTTAGCGATAATGGTGAATTACTCCTTATGGATTTTACCACTCTAGGGGAGATTTTATTTAATGGTAAGGCAACTGTTAACAATGGTCAATTTGAATTTAATTTTGTATTGCCTCGTGATACTCGAATAGATGAAGGAAATGGAAGATTTAGTTTTTATACCACTGAAAATCAAAGCTTGACAGAATATAGTGGCTTTAACACCGAAATACCAATTGGTGGTCTTAATCAAAATGCTGCTGAAGATAACCAAGGACCGTTAATTCGTTTATTTATGAATGATGAAAACTTTGTTGACGGAGGCATTACTAACCCGAGTCCGTTTATTTTAGCCAACCTTGAAGATTTAAATGGTATTAACACGGCTGGAGGTATTGGCCATGATATTGTTGCTGTTTTAGATGGAGATGAAGAAAACCCTATTATTCTTAATGAATACTATGAAGCGGATACCGACACCTTTAAAAGTGGTCAAGTTTATTACCAATTAAAAGATTTAGAACCTGGACCACATACATTGAGTTTTAAAGCATGGGATGTTTACAATAATTCGGCTTCAGCTGAATTAAATTTTGTGGTGAGTGGTAATGATGAATTAACATTAACCAATGTCCTAAATTATCCTAATCCGTTTATCGATTATACTGAATTTTGGTTTAACCATAATAGACCATTCGAACCTCTTGATGTTCAAGTACAAGTCTTTACTGTCACTGGTAAAGTAGTTTGGACGCATAATCAAGTCATTAATACGAGCGGTTTCTTATCCCGTGAGATTTCTTGGAACGGTTTAGATGATTTTGGACAACCTATAGGTAAAGGTGTTTATATTTACAAACTAACAGTGCGATCAACAATTACTAATCAAGAACAAGAAAAATACGAAAAGCTCGTTATACTTCAATAAAATTATAACTCTATATTTGCAACTCAATTAAAATTATGAAACAAAGTTTTTTATTAAGTTTACTTTTAGTTATAGCTTACCAATCTAGCATCGCTCAAGAAGAAGATAGAAGAGCCGTAGTCACAGGTGTTCCTTTTCTGTTAATTTCTGGCGATGCTCGTGCTTCTGGGATGGGAGATCAAGGTGTAGCCACCCGCGTTGATGCTTATTCGCAACAATGGAATGCAGCCAAATATGCTTTTTCAACAACAGAACAAGGTGTTGCCTTATCCTATACGCCATATTTAAGAGAAATTGCAACAGATATTAATTTGGCACAATTAACTTATTTTAATCGAATTAATGAAGGTAGTGCTTTTGCAGCTAGCTTACGTTACTTTGGGTTAGGTGGAGTTGAGCTAAGAGAGACAGCTCAACAAGTTCCTAGAGAAGTAGAACCTAATGAATTTTCTTTAGACTTAAGCTATTCATTGCGCTTAAGTGATGTGTTTTCTATGGCAGTTACAGGGCGTTATTTAAGATCTGATTTACGAATACCTTCAGATATTGCCGATGCCACAGCAGCTAGCTCTTTTGCTGCCGATATTTCGATGTTCTATAGAGGTGAAGAAGAGGTCTATCAAAATTTTAATGGGCGTTGGAGAGCAGGTTTAAGTATTAGTAATATAGGGCCCAAAATTAGTTATACCGATGATGATTTAGGTGAAAATTTTCTGCCAACCAATTTCCGTGCTGGTGCAGGATTTGATTTTATTTTAGATCCTTCTAATGTGATTGGCGTCTATGCTGAAGTTAACAAATTATTGGTGCCAACACCACCAAAAGCTGAGTATGTAGAAGGCTCAACCACACAATTAACACCAGAAAGCCAGGATGAATTTGACGATTATACTAATACTAATGAATTTGCAGCTATTTTTTCATCATGGGGTGATGCGCCTGATGGAATTAGTGAAGAATTAAAAGAGTTTACTTGGGCAATTGGAGCAGAGTATTGGTATGAAGATAGTTTTGCGCTGCGTCTTGGTTATTTTAATGAATCTGAAGAAAAAGGTTTCAGAAAATTTTTGACTATTGGTGCTGGATTTAAATATTCATCAATCACGATAGACGCGTCTTATTTATTTTCAACATCACCTGTACAAAACCCTTTAGAAGGAACCTTAAGATTTGGACTCACATTTAATATCAATGCAGATTCTTACTACGAATATTAAAGGTTAAATATTTAACAAGTTTAAAAAGTATCAATTTTATTGATACTTTTTTTGTCTACATTTAATCTTAGCAAACTTAGAAGTATGATTAAAAAGCAATTACAGACCGAAATAGAAATATATAAGGATTTAAGCGAGCTAGATCACTCTACTCAGGATTTAATGCAAGAAGCATTAAAGGTCAGGGAAAATGCCTATGCACCTTATTCTAAATTTAAGGTTGGTGCAGCAATACGGCTTGAAAATCAAAAAATTGTAACGGGTAGTAATCAAGAAAATGCTTCTTATCCCTCGGGTCTTTGTGCTGAGCGTACAGCTATTTATTGGGCTGGCGCTAATTATCCAAATATTGTCATGAAAAGCATGGCGATATGCGCGTCTTCAATACACACAGAAAACATAGAACCTATACCTCCATGTGGGGCATGTCGTCAAGCCATAGCAGAGTATGAACAAAGACAAAAAAGTCCAATCGAAATTTATTTTATGGGCTTAAGTGGGAAAGTGGTTAAAGTCAGTGCTTTAGCAGATATTTTGCCGCTTGCATTTGATAACAAATACTTAGATTTTTAAATCCTACTAATTGGTTTTAAAATCTGTTTTAAAATATTACTTTTGTAATTCATTTTGAACTAAAGAAACAAACGCCTAATGAAAAAGATCACTAAAAAAACCTACTTAAAATGGTATGAAGACATGCTGTTTTGGAGAAAGTTTGAAGACAAGTTAGCTCAGGTTTATATTCAGCAAAAAGTTAGAGGGTTCTTACATTTATATAATGGACAAGAGGCTATACTAGCTGGTGCTTTGCATGTGATGGACTTAGAGAAAGATAAAATGATAACGGCTTACAGAAACCACGTGCAACCAATCGGGATGGGTGTAGACCCTAAGCGTGTAATGGCTGAATTGTATGGTAAGGCCACAGGAACTTCTCAAGGTTTAGGTGGTTCCATGCATATTTTTTCTAAAGAGCATGGGTTTTACGGTGGTCACGGTATTGTTGGTGGCCAAATTCCATTGGGAGCAGGTATTGCATTTGCCGATAAATACTTTAAAACAGGTGGTGTTACTCTTTGTTTTTTAGGTGATGGTGCAGCTCGACAAGGTTCACTTCACGAAACTTTTAACATGGCTATGAATTGGAATTTGCCAGTGGTGTTTTGTGTAGAAAATAATGGCTATGCTATGGGTACATCAGTAACGAGAACAGCTAACCATGACGATATTTGGAAATTAGGTTTAGGCTATGAAATGCCTTGTGGTCCGGTAGATGCTATGAAGCCAGAAAAAGTGGCTGAAGCTTTAGATGAAGCCATCGACAGAGCACGTTCTGGTGGTGGTCCAACATTTTTAGACTTAAAAACATACCGATACAGAGGTCACTCTATGAGTGATGCTCAAAAATACAGAACCAAAGAAGAAGTTCAAGAGTACCAAAAAATTGATCCAATCACACAAGTGAAAGAAGTTATTTTAGAGAATAAATACGCTTCTGAAGATGATATTAAGAAAATAGATAAAAGCGTAAAAGATAAGGTTAAAGAATGTGAGAAGTTCGCAGACGATTCGCCATTTCCAGATAAAAATGTGATGTATGACGTTGTTTACGAGCAAGACAATTATCCTTTCATTCCTCATAAACTATAAAATATGGCAGAAGTTGTAAACATGCCACGATTAAGCGATACCATGGAAGAAGGTGTTGTGGCAAAATGGCTAAAACAAGTAGGAGATCAAGTAGAAGAAGGCGATATTTTAGCTGAAATTGAAACTGATAAAGCCACGATGGAATTTGAATCATTTCATGAAGGAACACTTTTACACATCGGTGTAGGAGAAGGTGAGGGCGCGCCAGTTGATAGCTTGCTAGCTATCATTGGTAAAAAAGGAGAAGACATTCAAAGTTTAATCGATGGCTCTAGCGGTGATAAATCTGTACCTCAAAATCAGAATGAAGATCAATCTTCATCGTCTGAGTCTAGTGACGATCAAGAACAACCATCGAGTTCTGCCAATATTCCAGAAGGTGTTGAAGTGGTCACCATGCCACGACTTAGTGATACTATGGAAGAAGGAACCGTTGCAACTTGGTTAAAACAAGAAGGGGATGAGGTTGAAGAAGGCGATATTTTAGCCGAGATTGAAACCGATAAAGCGACCATGGAATTTGAATCGTTTTATTCGGGCCACTTACTTTATGTTGGAATTAAAGAAGGTGAATCTGCGCCAGTTGATGATGTGCTAGCAATTATAGGACCTAAAGGTACCGATGTCGAAGCTGTCTTATCTTCAGATAAATCAGGTAGTAGCTCATCTTCTAGCTCAAGCAATCAAAGTCAAGATACTTCAGTTAATGCTGATGCTACATCTACAAATAATGCTAATTCGACTTCTGCTTCATCAGGATCAAGTTCATCTTCATCGACTGACGGTAAAGGCCGAATTTTAGCTTCTCCTCTAGCTAAACGTATAGCTGAAGAGAAAGGGATAGATTTATCTTTAGTAGATGGAACAGGCGAAAATGGTCGTATCGTTAAAAAAGATATAGAAAGTTTTGAGCCAAGCTCTAGTGCTAAACCATCGGAAGAAACAAGATCTGAAAAAACCGATGAACCAATTGAAAAACTTTCTGCAGAAGTATACCAACCAGCAGGAGAAGAAGCTTTTGAAGAGGTTAAAAACTCTCAAATGCGTAAAACAATTGCTAAGCGCTTATCTGAATCTAAAAATTCTGCACCGCATTATTATTTAACTGTAGAAGTAAATATGGAACATGCCATGACTTCTCGAAAAAATATTAATGCTATGCCAGAGGTTAAAGTTTCATTTAATGATTTGGTCATTAAAGCATCTGCTATGGCACTTAGAAAGCATCCGCAGGTTAACTCGTCTTGGGATGGTAGTACCACTCGCATAGCTCAACATATTCATGTTGGTGTAGCGGTTGCTGTAGATGAAGGTTTAGTAGTTCCAGTACTTGAGTTTGCAGATCAACAAAGCTTAACACAAATTGGAGCTAATGTTAAGAGCTTAGCAGGTAAGGCTAGAAATAAAAAGCTTCAGCCACAACAAATGGAAGGCTCAACCTTTACTGTTTCTAACTTAGGAATGTTCGGTATTACTGAAT
>CBFHKB010000090.1:0-8243 GCA_965656295.1 Psychroflexus sp. | reverse complement strand
TTACATTGAAGTCATAATTTCCTGCTAAGGGATTGTCTTGAGAATATTCATCATCAAAGACTAATGGCACATCATATTTTGCTGATAAATAATTGTTGATAATAATACGTTCACTCGTAGTTAAGGAGCGATTATAAATCAAAAACTCAGAGATAGCCCCACTAAATGGATACAAATCTGACCCTGATCCAGTTGGGTATAAACTATCTTCATTAGCTCCTAAATTTATATCTCCCGTATGCGCATATAGAATTCCTATACTGTTAGCTGTCCCAAAACTTGCATTATTTAAAAACCCTTCAAATGTTCCTGAAGTATTATCGCCTCCATCTTGATTGTAAATAACGCTTAATATATAAGTGGTCGAAGTCGTCAAACCTGTGGTTGATACTTGTTCAATAGCTGGAGTTCCCCAAGGTGAACCAGCCCCATCGTTAGGCTGATTGTAGCCACTAAAAAATAATTCACCGCCTTCAATGTAAATATTTAGTCCTCTTAAACCACCACCTTCTTCATACAACACTTGTCTTGAAGTAATATCAAGTCCTGTTGTAAACACCATAATAAAACTACGTTCGTTCCAAGGACCAACAGAATTTAAATCGCTATTATTAGCTAAGTTAAAATAGTCATTTACCCCATCAAAATTAAGCTCAGATTGATTATTAGGACCTGAAAACATGAACTGCGGTTGCTGGTTAGCTGATGTTTGAGTAAATCCAGTATTATTCCCACCTTGATTAGACCAACTATTCACATTAGCACCATCGGCTTGCTGAAGGCTATTAGCATCAAACCAAAATCTATTATCTGCATCTGAACCAATGCCACCTGGGCCATTATAATTTTGGCTATACATAATCGATACGACAAAAAGCGTAAAAAGAAATTGTAAACTAGAAAACAAATTAAGAAACGAAGAAGTTTTCATAATAGTTAATTTGCTGCGAAAATACTGTTGAGGTTTTCAAACAGATTTATATAATTGCTGCATTTAATACTTTATTGCTTTTTTTATAATTTTTTTCTGGCCTATAAACTAAATTAAAGTTAATCCTTTCATTCCATGTTAATTATACCACTTAAACTTCGAATTTAAATTACACACATATGTAATTATTTGTTACACGCTTAATACATTTAATTATAACTAAAACATGCGTTATAAGTTTTTGCGATATGACAAATAAGTGCCAATTTGATAATCTACACTTTATTTTAAGGTCATAGATCTCAACAGAAAATCGTATAATTGAATAAAAATTAAAGGATGAGTATTCGCATTACAGGTCTAAATAAATCATATGCCAAACAACATGTTTTAAAAAATATAAACCTTAACATAGGAACAGGCGAAATTGTAGGTTTATTAGGACCTAATGGTGCAGGAAAATCAACCCTCATGAAAATTCTTACAGGTTATTTAGAATTCTCTGAAGGTGAAATAAAAATCGGTGACTTCAACCTGGCTCAAAACCCACTAAACATTCAAAGAAAATTAGGTTATCTACCCGAACACAATCCTTTATATGAAGAGATGTATGTACGTGAATACCTTAAGTTTAATGCTTCGGTGTACAACATTAATAAAGCTAGAATCGAAGAGGTTATTCAATTTACACAACTTACACCAGAAGCGCATAAAAAAATACATCAACTCTCTAAAGGCTACCAACAACGAGTTGGTATAGCTGCCGCTCTTCTTCACGATCCTAAAATTTTAATTTTAGATGAACCTACCACAGGATTAGATCCAAACCAATTAGTTGAAATACGGGCATTAATAAAAAGTATTTCTAAACATAAAACCATTTTATTGTCAACTCATATTATGCAGGAAGTCGAGGCTATTTGTAATCGAGTTATTATATTACACCAAGGCCAGATTTTAAAAGATAATTACCTTGATCAATTAAACCAAGAGCACAAAGAACAAGTCATAGAGGTAGAATTTAATTATAGAATAGAAGAAGTTGCCCTGCAACAACTAAAAGCTATTGCACGCATTAAAAATCTAAAAGGTTTTGTATACCGTTTACACTTCAACACGACTGTAGATCAACGAAGTGCTGTATTTGATTTTGCACATGACAATGGACTTAAAATATTGAATTTAACTAAAGTGAATCAAAGCCTTGAAGATGTATTTGCAGAATTAACTCAAGATAAATAACCATGAAAAAATTATGTATTGTATTTGTCGTCGCTCTATGCTTGCAAAGTCAAGCACAACAAGACCTAAGACTATTTGATATTATTAACAAAGTTGAAGCTTCCGAACTTCAGGAATCTGTTCAAGCCCTCGTTAATTTTGGCACACGTAATACTTTTAGTGATACTCTTAGTACTACGCGTGGTATTGGTGCAGCAAGACGCTGGGTTAAAAAAGAGTTAGAAGATATTTCAAAAAAATGTGATAACTGCCTCGATGTTTTCTATACCCGAAATACTTTAACACCAGATATGGGACGCCGAATCCCTAAAACAGCCGAAGTTGTTAATGTGGTAGCCATACAACGCGGTAAAACCTACCCGAACTCTTACATTATAATGAGTGGTGATATTGATTCACGGGCTTCAGATACAGAGGACTTTACTACCGATGCACCTGGCGCTAATGATAATGCAACTGGTGTAGCTGGAACAATTGAAGCTGCACGGATACTCTCCCAGTATAATTTTGAACACAGTATTGTTTATGTAGGTCTTAGTGGTGAAGAACAAGGACTTTGGGGTGGTAAATTCCTAGCCGAATATGCAAAAGATAATAATTGGGACATCGTTGGTGTACTCAACAACGATATGATTGGTAACATTAAAGGTATTGATGGTGTAATTGATAATCGCAGTTTTAGAATTTTTAGTGAAGCCCACAACCCCACTGAAACCAAACAAGAACGTACTCTAAAACGATTTTATGGAGGTGAGGTAGATGGCGTTTCGAGACAATTAGCTCGCTACACCCATAAAACCGTTAAGACTTACATGCCTGAAATGAATCCTATTATGATTTATAGACTTGACCGTTTTGGACGCGGTGGCCATCATAAACCATTTAATGATTTAGGATACGCAGGTATTAGAATTATGGAAGCTCACGAAAATTATAACCAACAACACCAAGACATTCGTACCGAAGATGGTATTGCTTATGGCGATGTAATCGAACATGTTAATTTTCCCTATGTAAAAAAACTAACTGCTGTAAATGCTATTACAATGGCCAACTTAGCTTGGGCACCAAAAGCACCAACTATGGTTGAAATTGGTGGTGCTGTAGAACCCTCGGTAAAATTGCGTTGGAAAGGTAATAAAGATAAAACTATAAAAGGCTATAAAATATACTGGCGTGAGACCACATCACCCACTTGGGAGTATAGCCGTTTTGTGGGGAACATTAACAAGTTTACACTTGAAGGCATCGTTATTGACAACTATCTATTTGGTGTATCTGCAGTTGGAAAAAATGGCCATGAAAGTGTTGTTGTTTTCCCATCTGGTATAATGCGATAGATTAAGCATTTGGATTGGAGTTTTCTATCCAAAATAAAGTCACAAACTTAAATCACAAAAAAAGCCTTGTTTAATTAAACAAGGCTTTTACTTTTGGGTGACTGATGGGAATCGAACCCACGACCCTCGGATCCACAAACCGATACTCTAACCAACTGAGCTACAGTCACCATTAGCGGGTGCAAATTTAAACAATAAAAGCGATTTTCAAAACAAAATATCAATTAAATTAAGTCAAAAATTGAATCAACTGCAGGATAGCGTTCTACGGTAAAACCTTCTGCATGCGATGTTCCTATAACGCGACCTAAATCACTTGCTCGATAAACCACACTATCTAAAAAATTTTGACTTGAAATGGGTGTTTGGGGTTCGTTTTGATCAGGATTGTAAAATTGAGTTTTGTAGGCTTTTACAGCTTCTAATTTTTGTTCGATAAACCCAGAAACATCAACTACTATATCAGGGGTAATTGTATACCATTGAATGTAGTGGTAAACCTGCTGTGGGCGCCAAGCCTTTTGAATCATGTTCTGATCTTTAGTTTCTATTTTTCTTAGACCACTTAAAAAACATGCATCACTCACTAAACGGCTCCCTTTAGGGTGATCAATATGCCTATCGTGAATAGCATTACAAAAGACAACTTCTGGCTGGTATTTTCTAATCATCCTGATCACTTCAAGTTGATGAACCCGATCATTGACAAAAAAACCGTCATCAAACTTTAAATTTTCGCGTACATCAAGCCCCATAATTTCAGAAGCTCTAGTAGCTTCATCAAAACGAGATTCTTTCGTTCCACGCGTTCCTAATTCACCTTGAGTTAAATCTATAACACCTATTTTTTTTCCACGAGATTTCTCTTTGATCAAAGTTGCTGCACAACTTAATTCAACATCATCAGGGTGTGCTCCGAAGGCTAAAATATCTAATTTCATAAGTACAATATCTAATTAGGGCTTGACTATTTTTCTAATCTTGTAGCCAACTGCAGCAAATAATAAGGTCATAAAAGGACTTAAATAGCTAAAAATAGCATAAGCTAAGTAATCTATGACAGGAACACCTAAAACACCGCTGTGGTATGCTCCACAAGTATTCCAAGGTATAAGTACTGAAGTAACTGTTCCAGAATCTTCTAGGGTTCGACTCAAATTTTCAGGAGCTAAACCTTTATCTTTATAAGCTTTAGCAAACATCTTACCTGGAACGACAATAGCCAAATACTGGTCTGAAGCTGTAG
Organism: Psychroflexus sp.; assembly: GCA_965656295.1. GTDB lineage: Bacteria > Bacteroidota > Bacteroidia > Flavobacteriales > Flavobacteriaceae > Psychroflexus. The sequence continues at coordinate 3,484 of CBFHKB010000090.1, read as the reverse complement.
CATTTAACGTTATACAGCTTGCTACGGTACTGGCAAATAGACCGAAGGTTGATTTAAATAAGTTTAATAATGCTTTACTTATAGCTTCTAGTGCTCCAATAGCATCCATAATTCCGCCAAATACCATCGCACATATTATAAGCCAAATAGTTCCTAACATGCCTTTCATGCCACCAGCAGCAAACAGGTCTTCTAAATTTTTATTATCGGTAGGAATAGTAATATCTACTGTGATTGCATTCATTAAGCCTTGGTAAGCACTTTGAAAAGTGAGAGATTCGCTACCACTTATAAGTACCACTAATTCAGGTTGAAACACTAAAGCAAAGCCAGCTGCTAATAATGTACCGATTAATAAAGCGATTAAAGGAGGTGTTTTTTTAATAATTAAAGCAATCACCACCAATGGTACGGCAAATAGCCAAGGTGATACATCAAAGGAGTGTTCGATATCTGCTAAAATCGTTGTAGCATCAGCTTGACCACTGGTATCCATCGTAATGCCTATGATTATAAACACAACAAGTGTGACTACAATTGTAGGAACAGTAGTGATGGTCATATATCTAATATGTGTAAATAAATCGGTACCTGCCATGGCAGGTGCTAGATTTGTAGTATCGCTCATTGGCGAAAGTTTATCACCAAAATAAGCCCCAGAGAGTACTGCTCCTGCTGTCATCCCCAATGAGATGTCAAGAGCTTTCGCAATACCTATAAGTGCAATCCCGACGGTCGCAGATGTTGTCCAACTACTTCCCGTAGCAATCGAAATTACAGCACATATAACAACACAGGCTGCCAAAAATATGGTTGGGTTTAAAAGTTGTAAGCCATAATAAATCATAGTCGGAATTACGCCACTCAATAGCCATGTTCCTGCAAGTGCGCCGACCATTAGTAAAATCAAAATAGGACCCGTTGTTTCTTTAATATTTTTAGAAACTTCTTCGACCATTTGCTTATAATCCACACCATTAAAAGCGCCAACTATTGCTGCCATAGCCGCTCCTAATAAAAGTATAAACTGATTTGAGCCACCTAATGCATCATCTTCATAAACAAACACATTGTAAGCTAACATTCCTATAAGTAAAAAAACAGGAATTAAAGCACTAATGATAGAAAGCTCTGGTTTCTTCGCAGTCGTATGTTTGGTAGAATTTTGGCTCATAAGTTTAAAATATGCGTAATGTTACAATTTTGAATTAACATTTACAAAAAATTGACTTAACATTGTTTTGTAGCCTCAAAAACCTAAAAGTCTAATCTATTTTAAAGCAGTTCTAATTGGTGGTTAAAATTTATATGAGTAAATTTGTTTAGTATCATTTATAAACAAATTTCAATATATGGATTCTTATGATGTAGCCGTGATCGGCTCAGGACCTGGCGGATATGTAGCTGCTATTAGATGTGCACAATTAGGCATGAAAACTGCTATTATCGAAAAATACGCCACTAAAGGTGGAACATGCTTAAATGTAGGCTGTATTCCTTCAAAGGCTTTATTAGACTCTTCCCACCATTTTGAAGATGCCACAAAACACTTTGAAGACCATGGTATTGATGTTTCAGGGGATATCAAAGTGAATCTTAAAAATATGATGAAACGTAAAAGTCAAGTTGTTGAACAAACAACCAAAGGCATTGACTTTTTGATGGATAAAAATAATATTACATCTTACCAGGGTATAGGATCGTTTAAAGACAAAACACACATTAAAATTGAAGGTGAAAACACGACTGAAATTGAAGCTAAACATACCATTATAGCGACTGGCAGTAAACCTTCTACCCTACCGTTTATTGATGTTGATAAAGAGCGAATTATAACATCTACTGAAGCTTTATCACTCAAAGAAATACCGAAACACATGGTCGTTATTGGTGGCGGTGTTATTGGCTTAGAATTAGGTCAAGTCTACAAAAGATTAGGCGCAGAAGTAACCGTTGTAGAATATATGGACCGCATTATTCCTGGCATGGATAAAGCTCAAAGTAAAGAATTAATGAAAGTCATGAAAAAGCAAAAAGTGAAATTTGCGCTTTCTCATAAAGTAAAATCAGTCGAGCGTCAAGGTGATCAAGTCATCATTAAAGCCGATGACAAAAAGGATAAAGAAGTAGAATTTAAAGCAGACTACTGCCTAGTTTCAGTTGGAAGAAAACCATTTACAGATGGCTTAGGTCTCGAAAATATTGGTGTAGAAACTAATGATAAAGGCCAAATCAAGGTAGACGGTCACCGAAAAACATCACTCGATAACATTTATGCTGTTGGCGATGTGGTTGATGGCATTATGTTAGCCCATAAAGCAGAAGAAGAAGGTGCTTTGGTGGCTGAAATTTTAGCAGGACAAAAACCACACATCGATTACAACCTTATACCAAACGTTGTCTATACTTGGCCAGAAGTAGCCTCAGTAGGTCAAACTGAAGAACAGTTAAAAGAAGCAAAAATATAGTATAAATCTGGTCAATTCCCTATGAGAGCGCTCGGACGTTCTCGTGCTAGTGGAGACATAGATGGTTTTGTTAAAATTTTATCAGATAAGTCTACAGATGAAGTTTTAGGCGTTCACATGGTGGGTGCAAGAGTAGCCGATTTAATTGCTGAAGCAGTGACAGCAATGGAGTTTAGAGCAAGTGCAGAAGACATAGCGCGTATGAGTCATGCACACCCTACTTATGCCGAAGCCGTAAAAGAAGCAGCCCTAGCAGCGACTGATGATCGTGCGCTGCACATATAACAACTATTAAAGGATTAATAAAAAGCCATTTCTTAATCTGAAATGGCTTTTTTTATGAGTGACAGTTTAGGTATTGCATTAAATATGTACTAAGTTTGCGATAAAAGCCTATTAATGCAAAAAGAAACACTAAGCTTAGAAGATATTTCAAACTACGACTTTACAACTATCATTTGGTTTGCTGCTCCTATCATGTTTATACTCGTAGCCTTAGAAGCCTATTTTAGTTACAAGCAAAACAAACATTTATACCATACAAAAGATTTTTTTGCATCACTTTCTATTGGAATAGGAAACCTTCTTTTAAATGGCGTTTTAAAACTAGGCGTTTTTGCGTTTTTTTTATTTTTTTATAATTGGACGCCTTTTAAAATACCACATACATGGTGGTCTTATGTACTTTGCTTTTTTGCGCTCGATTTTTTCAGGTATTGGTCACACCGCTTAGCACACGAACAACGCTTTTGGTGGTCTACACATGTTGTTCACCATAATTCTGAATACTATAATTTATCTACATCATTCCGATTATCTTGGACCCAAAATTTAAAAATTATTTTCTTTTTACCCGTGATATTAATGGGGTTTCACCCATTTGTATTTTTAGTGGTTCACCAAATTGAAGTCTTATATCAATTTTGGATTCATACTGAATACATTGGTAAACTGCCTAAACCTATCGAATTTATTTTTACTACACCATCACATCACCGCGTACACCATTCTAAAAA
>CBFHKB010000089.1:0-8316 GCA_965656295.1 Psychroflexus sp. | reverse complement strand
CGCTCATAAAATGTGTAATCTTGATCTTGGTCTATAAATTTAATTTCTTTATATACAAAGCCTTGTTCTATCCAACGTTTAATTTTAAATTGAATATGATCTTCAATCTGTTCGGAATACTTAACAAGGTTTTCTGAGACATAATTTGCATTTAAAAAATCTAGAACGCCATATCCTTCCTTAGAAATATTTTGTTGTATGGCCTTAAGGGTTTCAAAATTTTCTGCGACACTTTCAAAGTACCCAAAACTAGTAAAGAGATTAAGAACAACATCAAAATCTTGTTTTAGAGGTATTCTCATGTCGTGAACTTTAAAGCTAAGTTTATCATGTGCTTTTTTTTGAGCGTAACTAATACTTTGCGGTGATAAGTCTACTCCTAAAACATCATAGCCTAATTTGGCAATAAATTCAGCATGGCGCCCGCGACCACAGGCCAAATCCAACACACGTGCATGTTCTGGTAAATTTAAATAGTTAAACAATTCAAGCATGAAGTTTTGCGCTTCAACTTGATCACGTTTCTTATATAAAATATGGTAATAAGCAGAGTTAAACCACTCTTTATACCAGTCTGGATTAATCTTAATCATAACTACAAAAGTAATTTAAATTTAAGAGTTTAGGTCCAACTTTTACATTTTTAGTTTGGCAGACTTTATCTTCAATTTAAAGTTGAATGGTCAACCGATTGAAGATAATACCGTACTTTTGTAGCCGAAATTAAAGACTTATGGAGAATTTTGAAATGACTGCCAAGTGCTTACACGGCTTTGAATCTATTTTAGCTAAAGAGCTTAAAAATTTAGGGGCAATGCATGTTAAAGAAGGAGTACGTCATGTACGTTTTGAAGGTGATTTAGGCTTTCTTTATAAGGCTAATTTATGCTTACGTACAGCTATTAGTATTTTAAAACCAATTGCCGATTTTAAATTTTCATCTCAAGACGAGTTCTACCAAAAGCTATATGATTTTTCATGGGAAGATTTAATCGATAAAAATGGTAGTTTTGCAATTGAATCTACCGTAAACTCTGAATTATTCACCCATTCGCGTTATGTTGTATTTAGAGCTAAAGATGCGATTGTAGATCGATTTAGAGATCGTTTTCAAACGCGCCCTAATATTGATACCGACACGCCAGATTTGCGTTTAAATGTTCATATTGATAGACAACACTGCCACTTAAGTTTAAACACTTCGGGTGAGCCTTTGTTTAAACGCGGTTATCGAAGTTCAACAAATATTGCTCCTATTAATGAAGTTTTAGCGGCTAGCTTGTTGCTAGCATCTGGTTGGGATGGGCAGTGTGATTTTTTAGATCCAATGTGCGGTAGTGGGACTATTTTAATTGAAGCAGCAATGATTGCATGCCAAATACCACCTAATATTAATCGTGAAGATTTTGCATTTATGAAGTGGCCTGATTTTGAGCATGAATTCTTTGAAAAAATCAAAGCTTCTGCACTTAAAAAAATACGTCCATTTCATTTTAAAATCACAGGTTATGATAAGGCACCATCGGCTATTATCAAAGCCCAACAAAATATTGAAAATGCTAATTTAGATGAATTTATTACGATTTCTCAAACCGATTTTTTCACTTCTGAAAAAGAGGGTGAGCGGCATTTGCATATATTATTTAATCCGCCGTATGGCGAACGTTTAGCTGTTGATGTTCCAAGCTTCTTTTCAAGTCTTGGCGATACTTTAAAGCAATCCTATCCAGACTCTACGGTTTGGTTTATTGTACCTATAGAAACCGGAGCCATTAAACATGTTGGCTTAAGGCCAAGCCGTAAAATAAAAGTTTACAATGCTAAACTTGATTCTCGATTACTACGTTATGATATGTACAAAGGTTCTAAAAAGGCTAAGTTTCAAGGCAAAACTTAGTTATCTATTGCTTGGCGCTTGGTTTTGGTGTAGAGTGGTAGCATGTAACTAATTGAATAACCCCAGCCTGCTCCAATACTGGACGAGTCGTAAGTTCTGTTGAAGCCTGGAATAAATAAGTGATCAAAATTATTGATACCTGTTACGCTAGTTTGCAGTTTTAACTGAACGTTAGCTCCTAAAAAAATATTTCTTAAGACTTCTACTCGTATGCCAGCTTTTAGCTCGACCCAAGTTGCAGTTAGGTTGCTAAAACGTCGCTCATCAGTTCTAATATCAGGTTCAAAAAAGGTGTCTCGGGTATAAATGGTATACTCCGTCAAATCGTGACTAAAGCTTGCCGCACCAACTCTAAATCCAGCATAGATTAGGTTTTGCATGCCTATCCAGTTTTGGTAAGAGTTATAATTAAAGCCCGCTTTTAAATAACCACCTTTGGTGTTAGATACTAGATTGGTTTCAGTGTAAATTTTATCATCGTAGCCTAACTCTGCAGCGATATAAATACGGTCGTTATAGCGGTAGTCTGCAAAAACTTCAAAACCTTCATAACTATCTTCCAGTAAGCTTCGGCCTAGTTTGCTTAGGTCTACACCAAAGGTAAGGCCATAGCGTTCATTATAAGAAATAGAGTCTTGCTGTGCTAGAGTTTGCCAACCAAAAGCTAGGCTAATGATAAATAAACAAATGTGTCTCATTTTCATTATCGATATTTGGTTGTTGAACAATATTTGCTTTCATCCAGTTGTTGTCTCCTGCTTCTTCTACGATGGTGGTTTGTAAGTCTAAAAATTCGACTTTAAATCCACAGGCACGATTAATATAGGTGTTTCTTCTAGCGTAGTTAAATATAATTTCGTCGGTATTAATGAGATTTTCATCTTCACTTTCAGTATTAATACTCATTAAAAAGCGGGTGCTGTTTTGGTTGGTTTTTAGGGGTAAAATCAATTCAGAAACATTATCATAACTAATTACATTTCCGTTTTCTTCTGTTGCACTTTGAATAACTAACTCGTTAATATTTTTTTGAATATCAGGATTATTAATGTCAAAAAACTGAATCACTAACCGTGGTGTAGTTGGAGTGCTTTCAGGGCAAATATCGTCACGCTCACAGCTTAAACATATAACAGCTGCAAGGATTAAACAAAAACGAATTTTAAAAGCCTTCATTTAGCGTAATTTGAGTTTAACCACATTTTCAACATGGTGTGTTTGTGGGAACATATCGACAGGTTGTATGTTGGTCACTTTGTAATCTTCATCTAACAAAGCAAGGTCTCTTGCTTGGGTGGCCGAATTACAACTTACATAAACAATAGTTTTAGGTTTTAGAGTTTTAATTTGCTCAACAACTTCAGCGTGCATACCTTCTCTTGGTGGATCTGTGATAATAACGTCTGGTGTACCATTTTGTTGGACAAAATCTGTTGTAAACACTTTTTTCATGTCTCCAGCAAAAAAACTAGTGTTAGTAATATTGTTAAGTTCAGCATTCGCTTTTGCTGCTTCAATGGCTTCAGGGACAGCTTCTATACCGACCACATGCTTTGCTTTTTGAGCTATAAATTGTGCAATGGTTCCTGTACCTGTATAAAGATCGTAAACTAATTCATCGCCTTGTAAATCGGCTAAGTTTCTGGTAATTTTATAAAGTTCAAACGCCTGTTCAGAATTAGTTTGATAAAAAGACTTGGCTGTAATTTTAAATTTTAAGCCTTCCATTTCTTCAAAAATATGATCTCTACCGTAATAACACTTAATGTCTTGATCGTATATGGTATCATTTCCTTTTTGATTAATTACATAGAGTAGAGACGTAATTTCAGGAAATTTAGTTTTCAGATAGTTTAACACCAATTCTATTTGGGTTGGTTGATCCTTATAAAATTGTACTAACACCATCACTTCGCCTGTAGAACTTGTACGAATCATGAGCGTCCGTAACAAGCCCGATTGTTCCCTAACATTAAAAAAGTCAAGTTGATGTTTTGTTGCAAATTCTTTAAGACCATTTCGAATAGCATTGCTTGGGTCGGCTTGAAGATGACACTTATTTAGATCTAAGATTTTATCCCACATGCCTGGTATGTGAAAGCCTAAGGCATTTTTGTTTTCAAAGGTATCGCCTTTAGAGATTTCGTCGAGTGTTAACCATCGATTATCACTAAACGAAAACTCCATTTTATTACGATAAAAATAAATATTTTTACTACCTAAAATAGGTTGTGATTCAGGTAAATCTATTTTACCGATACGTTTTAAATTCTCTAAAACTTCTTTTTCTTTATAAAATAATTGGTGTTTGTAATCCATATTTTGCCACTTGCAGCCACCGCAAGTGCCAAAGTGTTCGCAAACAGGTGTGGTTCGCTTAGGAGAGGCTTTAACAAGCTGCGTAGGTTTAGCTTGGTAATAGGCTTTTCGTTTTTTGTAGGTTTGAACGTTAACCACGTCACCAGGGACTACTTGATCAACAATTAAAACTCGACCATCTGGCGCTTTAGCAATTCCTTTGCCTTTACTGCCAGCATCAATTATTTCTATGGCTTCAAAAGCTTTACGTTTATTTTTTCTAGACATACCGCAAAAATAAAGCAATGTTTGAATTAAGACTTTATTCGTTCAAATTTCTTTAATTAATATTGAATTTAAATGGAGTCTAGTATAATGATCCATAGTGTAGCAATTACAGGGCCAATAACACCAATTAAGAAACCTCCAAACCTAAAGTCAGATTGGTCTAATTTACCTGTGCTGTAGGCTATTGCGTTAGGTGGTGTTGATACAGGTAGTAGTAAAGCACACGAGGCGCTAATAGCTATTATTAAAGGAATAATTTTGGTAGATTGTGAGGGAATTAATATAGCAAATGAAATCGCTAAAGGCACCATAATGGTAGTTGTAGCCGTATTACTCATGATATTAGAAAAAACGACGCTTAAAAATGCAAAAATTAATGCCAATAGATAATAGTTGAAGTCCTTAATATCAATAAAACTTAAAAAATAATCAGTTAAACCTTGCTGCTGTACAGCTATACCTAGTGCTAATCCACCAGCCACTAACATTAAAGTATCCCAGGGTAGTTTACGCATATCATCGGCATCTAAAATACCAAACATGGTTAGCCCAACTATGGGAATACCAGAAACAGCAGCCACAGGAATACCTGTCCATTGTGAGGTTAACCAAAATACAAGACTGGTTGCTATAATTAGCAAGGTGATTTTAATTTGAGTAGCTGATATACTTGCGTCGGTGTTAAGTTTAGAATTTTGTAAAAAGTCTAAGTCTAAGGATTTACGCTTAATTTGGTATTTTTTAAGCAGTCCTGCCCAAAACACAAAAATAAGTACTAGTGCAATAGGAACCCCAATGAGCATCCATTCCATAAAACTAATTCGAATGCCTACACCATCAAGCGCACCAACAACAATAGCGTTAGGTGCTGAGCCAATAATAGTACCCATTCCACCAACCGCAGCTGCAGTTGGAATACCAATTAGTAAAGCTTTGGTTAAGGGCGCTTTTTTACCCAAACTTAAGGTTATAGGCGTAATACTTGCAATCATCATGGCTGTAGTAGCTGTATTACTCATTAGCATCGACAAAAAGGCCGTAATAAGCATTAAACCTAGTAAAATATATTTTGATTGTTCTCCTAGCTTAGGCACAATAATCCTTAAAAGCGACTGATCTAAAGCCGTTTTTTTCATGGCCTCAGCTATAAAAAATCCGCCCAAGAATAGCCAAATAACCGAATCTGACCAGGTTTGCACATATTGCTTGACATTCTCAGACTCTAAATTACTCATGGTAAACACTAAATAGCCAATAATTAAAATGCCAACGGCAAAAGGAGGGATCGCTTCTGTTACCCATAAACCAACGGCAAACAAGAGTATAAATAAAACAGAAGATTGCCCGTCACTTAGACTTCCATCTTGTAATAGAAAGTTAAGACCTAAGGCCACTAAAAAACTTAGTATAAATTGAAGTGACCTGCTTTGCCAATTCACACGTTTAACCAACTTTTTGTTTATAGAGTGTATTAACTTAGTAGCATAACGCCTAGAGTCCTGTTGCATGGTTTAAGTTTCTGTATTTCAAAAATAGTACTAATAAAGTGTATTGAATATGATTGAAAGCAGACTTTGCAACATTTGTTATTTAAAATAATACTAAATTAGTTGAAATAATGACTTTTAAAATCACTTTACGAAAAATTGAAATTGAGATGTTTATTTTTGTCAATAACATATTTTAAAATTTAGTACATGAAAGTAGAAGACGTAAAAACTTCAGCAGAAGCAATCGCTTTAGAAGATAAACATGGAGCGCATAATTATCACCCATTGCCTGCGGTTCTAAAAAAAGGCGAAGGTGTCTATGTTTGGGATGTTGAGGATAAAAAATATTACGATTTTCTTTCTGCATATTCAGCTGTAAACCAAGGGCATTGCCATCCACGAATCGTCGATGCCATGAGCAAACAGGCGAAGACCATATCTTTAACTTCACGTGCATTTCACAATAATGTATTAGGCGTGTTTGAAAAATATGCCACCGAGTATTTTGATTTTGACAAATTACTACCGATGAATACTGGGGCAGAAGCAGTTGAAACTGCCATAAAAATATGCCGTAAATGGGCTTATGAAAAGAAAGGAATTAAAGAGCAAGACGCTCAAATAATTGTTTTTGAAAATAATTTTCACGGCCGTACCACCACCATCATTTCATTTAGTAATGATGAAGGTGCCCGTAAGAATTTTGGACCCTATACACCAGGGTTTATAAAAGTGCCTTATAATGATCCTGAAGCTTTAGAACAGGTTTTAAAAGAACATGATAATATTGCTGGAGCACTTATTGAACCTATTCAAGGTGAAGCAGGTGTTTTCACACCAGCCGATGATTTTATACCAAAGGTTAAAGAGTTATGTGCTCAACATAACGTGTTATTTATGGCCGATGAAATTCAAACGGGTATTGCTCGAACAGGAGCTTTATTAGCTGTTTGTGGTAAGTGTGATTGTCAAGGGCATTGCGAACGCCAATCCCAAACTTATTCGCGTCCTGATGTCTTAATTTTAGGGAAAGCTCTATCAGGTGGTGCTTATCCAGTTTCTGCTGTATTAGCAGATGATGAGGTGATGAATGTGATTAAACCTGGCCAACACGGATCAACTTTTGGTGGTAACCCAGTTGCAGCTGCTGTTGCAATGGAAGCGCTTGAAGTGGTTAGAGATGAGAATTTAGCTCAAAATGCACGTGAGTTAGGAGATTTATTTAGAAGTGAATTGAATGCCTACATTAAAAATTCAACTATTGTAAATTTAGTTCGAGGGCGTGGTTTATTAAATGCCATCGTCATTAACGATTCTGAAGATAGTTCGACAGCTTGGGATATTTGTGTTGCTTTAAAAGAGAACGGCTTATTAGCCAAGCCAACACATGGAAATATTATTCGTTTTGCCCCACCATTAGTTATAACCAAAGCGCAATTATTAGATTGTGTTTCAATTATCACAAAAACTTTAGCAGATTTTGAAAAGTAAATGGAGCTTAGAAAGCTTAAACCTATGGGTGTTAAGTTTAATAATTTTTTTGGGGTCTTGTACCACTTCAACACAACAAGTTGAAGTGGTCTCTGCCTCTCAATTTAAAACTTACCTAGAACAGAATCCCAAAGCCTTAGTTTTAGATGTGAGAACACCTGAAGAATTTGATAGTATCCACATTACCAATGCAATTAATATTAATTTTGAGGCTGAAAATTTTGAAGCTAGGTTAAAGTCTGCTGTAGACACTACCGATTTGGTTTTACTTCATTGTAGAACAGGTAATAAAAGTAGCAAAACCAGTACTATATTACAAAGTTATGGCATAGATACTATTATAGAACTTGATGGTGGTTTTGAGGCGTGGCAACAAAAATTTAGACCTTAAGTTTTTCAGCCAACAGCTTTTTGGCTCTTAGTAATTTTACTTTAACATTATTAATAGGTTGGTCGAGTTCTTCGGCAATGGCCTTGTAACTTAGCTCTTTAAAAAACCGTAACTGTATAACCTCTTGATAGTGTGGTTTTAGCGTTTTAATGTGTGCTAATAATTTTGATAAATTTTGTTCGGTAATTAGTTTATCCTCCGCGGTAGGTTCAATATCAATAATTTGGTGAGCTTTACGCGAATCAATCTCAGAAGTCTCAATGCTTTTTTTTCGTTTTAAATCTATTTGAATATGCTTTGAAATTGTGATAAGCCATGTTTTAAAATTGTACTGTTCTTGATAAGTATTTAACTTATCAAAAGCTCGAGCAAAACTACGGATGCAAACCTCTTCGGCTTCGTAAGTGCTTTGTGTTCGTTTAAGTTGAAAGGCGTAAACATCATCCCAGTAAAGATCCATC
>CBFHKB010000088.1:0-8424 GCA_965656295.1 Psychroflexus sp. | reverse complement strand
GTAACGTTTACCAAGCCAAAGTAGATATGCAAGACCTACTAGGAAGTGCTAATGATGTTCAAGGAGATTTTTACTATGTCTACGATCCTACACTTAACGATCGAGGCGGGTATGTAGCAGTTGACTTAAACACTCCAAATGGTTCTCCTGTTCCGTCTTCAAACCAAGATAAATACTTACAACCTGGACAAGCCTTTTTTATTCAAAATTTAGGCACATCTCCTAGCATTACGTTCGAAGAATCTTATAAACAAAATGGTCAAGCTATTGACTTGGTGACTAGACCTTCGAATGAATCTTTAACAAGTCAAATTGATATTGAACTTTATATTAATGAAGATAACTTAGTTAACTTGGCTGACGGAACTAGAGTGACATACAATGAAGCAAATTCTAATAGCGTGACTTCTGAAGATGCTGTTAAATTTTGGAATAATGATGAAAACATTTCCACAGTGAAAGATGGAAACTACCTGGCTATTAACAAAGAGAATCACTATGATGAAACTTCTGAAGTCCAATTAGCAATTTATAACTATAGACACTTAAACTATCAACTTTCAATTAATGTTCAACAAGTTGATGGCGCCATTTTATTTGATAATTACACAGACACGTATACGGCGTTAAACCCAGGAATAAATCAAATTGATTTTAGTGTAGATCCAACAATTGATGAATCTACAGATGAGTTAAGGTTTAAAATTATTTTTGATCAAACTAATCTTTCGATCGAGGAAATTGTTGAAGATCAGGACATTTTAATCTACCCTAATCCAAGTAATGGAAGATTTATAAATATAAAATCTAATACTAATCCGAATCAATTAGATTTAAAAGTCATTGATTATCTAGGAAGAATTATTTTAAGAAAGACGTCTATTAATAATCAAGTTGATTTTGGAACATCACTCAATCCAGGTGTTTATATCTTAGAATTTACAACCAAGACAAACCAAGTGACTAAAAAGCTGATTGTAAAATAAATCCCATCTTTATTCAACAAAAAAAGACCAAATTTAGATTTGGTCTTTTTTTGTTAATTATTGATATTTTTTGCTAAATTTATTTAAGCCAAATCATCCTCTCATGGTTTATCAACCCTTATTTAGCCTAATTATAGGCTTAATGCTTATCAGTCAAATTTCAAAATCACAAACTAATAGCGGTTCTATAATTGCAGATCTATATCGGGTTGTAGACAATGAAGAAATTAACGTAGATGGAATACGTGTAAATTTTGAACCTCAATACTCTAATGAAGTAACTTGGGAAGACGCTGATAAAATGTGGAATCCTGATGAAAGTTTAGCTATTTTTAATCAAGGCTATTAGTTAAGTATTGATAAAAGAAATGTATATACACCTGAAACTGAAGTTCAATTTTATATTTACAACTACGTAGCTACAAATTATAGATTAGGTATTGTTTTAGAAAATATCACAGAAGCTTATATCTTCGATAGCTTTGCTGATAGCTATACAACATTAAGCAATGGTAGTAATACTATTTATTACAGTGAACAAAACAATACCGTTTCAGCAACAGCTGAGCGTTTTAAATTTTATTTCTAAATCCATTTAACAATTCTTTAGAAACAAGGACTTCAACCAAGGCTAATTTTAAAATTTATCCGTATCCATCACGTGATGGTCAGTTTAAATTAGATACACATTTACTAAATGGAAAATCAATAAAAGTATCAGTAATTGATCAACTTGGGCGAGTAATTCATACTGAAACCTCAATGGCTTCAAACAACAGTTTAACACTTAACTTAAATAATAAAGTAAAAACAGGAACCTATATTGTGCAAATTAAAACTAGTTCCCAACAACTAAATCAACGTCTTGTGATTTTATAAGGCAAGATTATGTTAATTTGTTCAATGAATGCTCAACATATTTATGTTGAGCATTTTTATAATCTAAATGGGTAACTATTCGCATTTTCCCATCACCCATATTACTAATCCTAATCTCATGCTGGTCTAAATGACTCAAAAATGCATCTTCTGTTATCACCTCAGGATTCAAATAGAAAATAATGATATTAGTTTCAACTGGCTCTACTTCAGCTATACAATCTAACTTGCTCAAACAACATTCTAAAGCTTTAGCACGTCGGTGATCTTCTCCTATTAAATCTAAATGATGCTGTAAAGCATACAATCCCGCAGCAGCGGCAAAGCCAACCTGACGCATACCACCACCTAATAGCTTACGTATTCGAATAGCTTTAGACATCAATGCCGATTTTCCCACTAAAACAGTGCCCATTGGTGCACCAAGACCTTTAGATAAACATATAGAAATAGTATCAAATAACCCTCCAAATGCTTTAGGATCATGATTACCAGCTACTAACGCATTAATTAAGCGCGCACCATCTAAATGTAAGCCTAAACCATGAGCATCACACACCTCTTTTATGGCTTCGATTTCGCTCAGTTCATAACAAGCACCACCTCCTTTATTGGTCGTATTTTCTAAACAAACTAAGCGAGTTAGCGGACTATGATAGAAATCTGGTGCATTAATGTTGGCTTTAACTTGTTGGGCTGTTATTTTCCCGCGATCGCCATCAATTAATTTGCAACTTACACCGCTATTAAAAGAGGCTCCACCACCTTCATAGTTATAAACATGTGCCCATTTATCGCAAATTAATTGCTCCCCAGGATTAGTATGTAAATTAATAGCTGCTTGATTAGCCATAGTTCCAGTAGGAAAGTATAAGGCTTCGTCCATACCAAATAAATCAGCCACATACGCCTCTAAGGCATTAACACTAGGATCTTCTTTGTAAACATCATCCCCTACTTCAGCGGTCATCATAGCTTCCAACATCTTAGCCGTAGGTTTTGTAACGGTATCGCTTCTTAAATCAACTTGCATATACTCAATTTTATTTCAAATAAAGTATAAAAGTATTGATATGACAACTCATATGTTCTAAATTTGTTCAAAAATATATCATGATTAACCTAGATACCATCAAATCACTACAAGAAAGATTAACTGCTTTAAAACAGTATCTTTGACTTAGATGCAAAAGCCATTAAAATTTCTAACGAAGAAGAAAAAACAGTAGCACCAGACTTTTGGGATAAGCCGAAAGAAGCGCAAGTAATCATGCAAATGATTAACAAAGAAAAGCAATGGATTACCGATTTTGAAAAAGCAGAGATTTTAGTAGAAGAAACAGATACCTTATTCGAGTTCTTTAAAGAAAACGAAGTCACTGAGTCTGAAGTTGAAACCACCTATCAAAAGGCAATAACTGCCATAGAAGATTTAGAATTTAAAAATATGCTCTCTGATGAAAGTGATGAGCTTACAGCAGTATTGCAGATCACTGCTGGTGCTGGTGGTACCGAAAGTTGCGATTGGGCCGAAATGCTCATGCGAATGTATATGATGTGGGCTGAGCGTAAAGGCTTCAAGATTAAAGAATTAAATTACCAATCTGGAGATGTTGCAGGCGTGAAAACTGTAACACTCGAAATTCAAGGCGATTATGCCTTTGGCTGGCTTAAAGGTGAAAACGGCGTGCATCGGCTTGTGCGCATATCTCCCTTTGACAGTAACGCAAAACGTCATACCTCATTTGCTTCGGTTTATGTTTATCCCTTGGTTGACGATAGGATTGAAATTGATATTAATCCTGCTGATATTAAATGGGATTTTGCGCGTTCTGGTGGTGCTGGTGGTCAAAATGTAAACAAAGTAGAAACAAAAGCCATTTTAACACACCACCCGAGTGGCATTGTAATTCACAACTCAGAAACACGTTCACAGCTTGAAAACCGTGAAAAAGCAATGCAAATGCTAAAATCGCAGTTATATGAATTAGAAATTCAAAAGCAACAAGCCGCTAGAAACGAAATTGAAGCTGAGAAAAAAAGCATTGAGTGGGGATCACAAATTAGAAACTATGTGATGCATCCCTATAAACTAGTTAAGGATGTGCGTACAGCTCATGAAACTGGAAATGTAGACGCAGTAATGAATGGCGACATAGATGCCTTTCTAAAAAGCTATTTAATGGCTGAAGGCCAAAAAACAGAACAAACAAACCAATTATGATAAGCATATACCATAACCCAAGATGTAAAAAATCACGTGAAGGCTTACAGATCTTAGATGAAGCCAATTGCGATTACACCATTATCAAATACCTTGATGATGTACCGAACAAGGAACAACTTAAAAGTATTATTAAAAAGCTAGGCATCAATCCATTAGAGCTAATTCGTAAAAATGAAAAAATCTGGAAAGATGAGTTTAAGTCTAAATCTTTAAGCGATCATGACCTTATTGAAGCTATGCTTAAATACCCAAAATTGATAGAACGCCCTATTGTAGTTAACGGTGAAAAAGCTGTAATTGGAAGACCTCCAGAACAAATTAAATCTATAATTTAAGTAACCTACAACACTTTGTCTAAAAAGTTGATTGTATCTTCAAAAAAAATGTCGGAAAACACAGGCTTATCTCAACTTTTAAATGAATACCAACAATGGAAATTTAGTCAAACCATTATTAATAAATTTGACAAAACCAATCCTAATCCCGTTAGTTTATCCAAGTTACAAGCGGGATTAGAAAACAGCTTAATTAACTCGCTTCAAAGTACCGAGAAGCCTAATGTAACCGAAACTCTAAAACATTTAGATAAAAAAGACTTACGTAACGGATTAAGCTATGCACAATTAGAGCTAAATAATACGGAGTTAGATGTATTAAGTTCAATTATAAAATCGACTAAACTACCAGAGATTCGAGAAGACCAGTTAAGCATTAGTACAAGTGACACCCAACTAAAATTAGGTGAATTTATCCTTGATCGAAATCAATATACAGATAAAGCCATTAGGTTTGTTGAAGAAAATTACAATCTCCAAACCGCTTACCAAGAAACACTGAAATCGGCTTTACGCTATGCTTCAATTTATGCAAAAACACGACATATTGGACCCCCGCAAAAAGTCTACGATTTATTTCACAGCTGGGGCATTTTAAATGAGGAATTTGCTTCACCGTTTAATGCACGATTACTCGGTAAAAACAATGCTAAATTTTATAGTTTATTTAAAGATACAGATGAAGTATTTGGAAGTGGTGGCAGCTTTTTTGATCTAGAAGCACCACCTAATACTGGGCATTGGTGCTTAGATCCACCATTTACTGAAGAAATAATTGATGTGGTAGAAAACAAATTACAAAAGTGGTTAGACCATTACCCAAGCTTAGGCTTTATTTTAATTATTCCGGCAAGCCATAAGCTTAAAATCAAACCAGACGAACGAATTATTTTAGAACAACAAAAGTATTCTTATGAAGGTCTTGATGGCCAAAAAAGAAAACTTCCTGTTGATGTAAGTATTAATCGATTTGGTGAGATTAAAGACTTTTCGGCAGCAGAAGTTAAAAAGGCTTATACCTAATAAAAAAAGCTTCAACCTAGGTTGAAGCTTTTTTTATGCATTTGAGTAGCTAAAATTTACTATTTAGAGTTTGTCATCTCTTCTGGTTTAACCCATTCGTCAAACTGTTCAGCAGTAGTATGGCCTAAATTAATAGCTTCTTCTTTAAGTGTCGTTCCATTTTTATGGGCTGTGTTGGCTATCTCAGCGGCTTTATAGTAACCTATTTTGGTATTTAAAGCCGTTACAAGCATTAACGAATTTCTAAGATGCTCATCAATCCTAGATTGGTTAGGTTCAATCCCACTCACGCAGTTAACATCAAAAGAAACACAAGCATCGCCTAATAATTGGGCCGATTCTAAAAGATTTGAGGCCATCACAGGTTTAAAAACATTAAGTTCAAATTGTCCTTGCATGCCACCAGTAGTCACAGCCATATCGTTTCCGATCACCTGACTACAAACCATAGTTAAAGCTTCGCACTGTGTAGGATTAACTTTTCCAGGCATTATAGAAGATCCTGGCTCGTTTGCAGGGATATTTATTTCCCCTATTCCACTTCGTGGTCCAGAGGATAACATTCTAATATCATTACCGATTTTATTTAAAGAGACTGCTAATTGCTTTAAGGCTCCATGTGTTTCAACTAATGCATCATGTGCCGCTAAAGCTTCAAACTTATTAGCTGCAGAAACAAATGGGTAACCTGTAAATTCGGCTATATAGTTTGCTACATTTTCAGCATAATTATCTGGTGTATTAAGACCAGTCCCGACAGCTGTCCCGCCTAAAGCTAACTCTAATAAGTGAGGTAGTGTATTATTTAAAGCGGCCAAACCATGATCTAATTGAGAAACATAGCCACTAAACTCTTGCCCCAATGTTAATGGCGTAGCGTCCATAAAATGGGTACGGCCAATTTTAACAACATTGGCAAAGGCTTTAGCTTTGAGGTTTAATTGGTCTCTGAGTTGTTGTATGCCAGGTATAGTCACTTCAACTAATTTTTTATAAATAGCAATGTGCATACCCGTTGGAAAAGTATCATTTGAAGATTGAGATTTATTAACATCATCATTAGGAGCAATGGTTTTTTGACCTTCTCCAAGCTGGTAACCTTGTAATTGATGGGCGCGGTTAGCAATTACTTCATTCACATTCATATTACTCTGAGTTCCAGAACCGGTTTGCCAGATCACAAGAGGAAATTCTTGATCATGCTTGCCTTCTAAAATCTCGTCACAAACACGAGCAATTAAATCACGCTTTTCTGATGGTAAAATACCTGCGTCGGCATTAGTATAAGCTGCTGCTTTTTTTAAGTAAGCAAAGCCATATATAATTTCTATAGGCATTGAAGCTGAACGACCAATTTTGAAGTTATTTCGGGAACGTTCAGTTTGAGCTCCCCAAAGCTTTTCAGCTGGAACATTTACTTCTCCAATGGTATCTTTTTCTATTCTGTAGGACATGATATAATGTTTAGTTTCACAAATTTAAATAATCTCGTGTAGTGTCAAATCAAAAAAAGCGTTTATCCTGAAATTTATTTTTAAACTAAAATAAATAACCCTTGAAAATTCATATATTTGTAAAAAATAAACAAGTTACCATGTTTGAATTTGATCAATATTTAGGGTTTTTAGCATTTTTAGCCATACTTACGATTGGCTTTTGGTTACTCATATTTTTAACAGCCATAATCCCTTATTGGATTGGTGGAGCTTTAAAAGAACGTTTGATGGAGATTAAAGAAAATAGAAAATCTAAGTCTCAGGAAAGTTAAGCTTTTTAATTTTCTCATCGATTATAAAAAAAGAGAGCATTTAAATGCTCTCTTTTTTTTATGAAATAAAGATAGGTTTGTTAGTAGCCCCCGTCATCTCCATAATCTTGATTATCTCCACCTCTGCCTTCACGTTTATTTTGATTAAAACGATAAACCAAAGTCATAGTGATTTGACGTTCTCTCCATTGAAATTCATTATTTGATGTAAATTCTTCGGTTACTGTAAATTGTTGTCGTTTTCTAGAGTTAAACAAATCTCTTACATTTAAAGAAATGGTTGCATTATCATTTAAAAAGTCTTTACTAAAAGCCAAATCTAAAGATGCAATCGGGTCTGTTTTTGTTTGAGCATTTTCTCTTGGACCTCTATAAAACGCATTAGTTTGCCATTGAACTTCCCATGGTAAATCTATTTTAGAGCTAAATCGCCCAAAAAAGCTTTCATTTTCGGCACCAAAATCGCGTCCATTGAATTGACCTTCAGAAATAAATTTAAAATAATTAAAACTACCATTTAAGCGCCACCAATCAAATGGGTTATACAAAACACCTATTTCGGCACCATAACGCTCATTGCTCGATAAGTTAATAGGTATTGATCTAATTATAGGAATCCCATCAGTAGTAGTTTGACCGGTTTCTTCTTGAATTCGTTCAAACGAATCGGTTTCACGTTGGTAGTATACCGAACCGTTTAAGGTTAGTAATTTATCAAAACGTTTTAAGTATCCTAAATCAAAGGCGTTTGAAAATGCAGGGTTTAAGCTTGGATTACCTTGAAAAATATTAGTTCGGCTAGAACGTGATGGAAACGGGTTAACAAACCAACCTCTTGGACGGTTAATACGTCTGTTGTAACCTAAGGTAATATTTTCATCTTCACCAATCTCAAAATTCAAATTTACCGTTGGAAAAAAGCCTGAAAAGTTATTATTAAAGTTAAGATCTACATCTTCGCCCAATAATTCCTGAATATTACTAATATCACCGTAAGGTGTGGTTTTCCCTTTTAGTTGGGTGTGCTCGTAACGTAAACCTAATAAAAAAGAAAACTTGCCAATTTTGTTACCATATTGAGAATAAACAGCTGTTACATTTTCATTGTAATCGAATACATTAGAAATGGTATCATCAAACACTAATAGACCATTTTGATCTAGTGAATTTAACCTAAAATCGGTCACTTCGTTTTCGTAATTCCCT
>CBFHKB010000087.1:0-8566 GCA_965656295.1 Psychroflexus sp. | reverse complement strand
TCGTTGCTGCCTACAATCTGTGCGATTCGATTTTTCATTTCCCGCGCTGCCTTATTGGTAAAGGTCAGAGCAAGAATATTAAAGGGATCAACATCTTGATGCATCAGGTGCGTAATCCTGTAAGTTAACACCCGTGTTTTACCTGACCCAGCACCAGCAATAACAATCATTGGGCCATCTTTTTGCAGAACAGCTTCTCGCTGTGCTTCATTTAGTTGATTAATATAATCTTGCAATGAAATTGAATTTGAACGGTTACGATTCAAAAATAATAGAAACAAATTTAATTCATAGCCCACTTTGGCATCTTATTTTGTTTAATATCTTTGAAGAAATTTCAAAACACAAATGGAAGGATTTGAATTAATGTTATCAATTTTTATTCCAGCGCTTATCGTTGGGGCTATCGCTTATTATTTTTTCAAAACACATACCGACTTTTTAAAACAAGCCACTTATAATGAGCGCTTAAAAGAATTAAACAAGGAAGCTCTTCCTATTCGAATTCAAGCCTACGAGCGACTAACCTTATTTTTAGAACGTATTCACCCTGGTCACTTATTACAACGGATTAAACCTACAAGCTCTAATAAATTTGATTACGAAAATTTATTAGTGGCTACAATTGAACAGGAATACGAGCATAATTTGGTTCAGCAAATCTACTTGACCAATAAATGTTGGGAAGCCGTGAGAGCTTCAAAAAATGCTACTATCTCGTTAATTAGACAATCAACGATGAATGAGTCTATTACCGATGCTCAAAAACTTAGAGAACATATACTTACTGAGCTTTTAGAAAAAGAAGCCCCTAGCACTACTGGCCTAGCCTTTTTGAAGAATGAGGTCAAGCAACTATGGTCTTCTAATTAAGCGCCACTAACTAAAATTCGCTTAGCGATTTATACCTCTCTTAAAACATAAATTTCACAATTTATTGTAGTATTTGTGAAACTTCATTGGCGTTGTCAAGTTTAGCATCGCTTAACAGTAGTTCTATTTTGGCTTTGTAAGCAGGCGTTTTAATTAATTCAGCAAATAATTGTTTAGTAAAATTTCGATATCGCCAAACTGGATGAGTTAGATCTTTGCTCAAATTGATAATAAATTCATTAGAGATCGCATTTAGCTGAAACAAATAAACAAAAGCTTGACGCTTGATTTGATAAGGAACAGCATGAGCAGTATAGTCAATCAAAGTTGCTACAGCTTTATGAGCTTGTTCAGAGTAGGTTAAACTAGTTAGCATTAATCGTAACAATTTAATATTTAAGTGTTTATTCCCATCGTGTTGACTCATTTTATCAATATACAATTGACGATGCTTAGGGTAATGTAGCCAAAGTTTTAAAAACGCATGTTCTTGAGTGATATAAGATGAATCCGTCAAAAGTGATTCAAATGATGACTGAAGCGAAGCAGGAAGTGGTTGGTTCCAGTTTTTAATCAAGACCTGACGTGTTTTTGCGTGCTTGGTTTCTAATATCAGCTGAAGCATTTCGGGGTCTATCGATTTAGTTTGACACAATTGCAACGCAACTTCTGGCCCAAAATAATCAATATATTTACTTAGTAAGGCTTCTGTTAAAGCCTGTTTTTTTTGGTCGAGCGCAGTTGACCGTAAGGCCTTTAATTCAAATAATTGTTTTACAAACTCAGATTGCTTAAGAATTAGTTGGGCTTCTTCAGCAGGAAATGCAGTTTGCAGCAGCCAGTTCTTTTTAAACGTTCCTAAGTTTGTGTCGGTTAAGGCTTGTACTTCAGCCAAAAAATCATCAGTTTCCACAGAACTGTAAGCAAAGTTCACTAAATAATTTTTTATAGCTTCAAAGAAGACCGCATCGCCCACACGATTTCGTAAAGCATGTAATGCCCACGCACCTTTTTCATAAAACGTTAAAGACGAAGCTCTAGGATTAAGTATGGCTTGGCCTCGACCTTGATTTGATTGTAGGGTTAACTGCTCTGCCGTTTCAAATAAACGATGCTCGAAATAGGCAGTTCCAAATAAATGTTCTTGCGCTAAATATGAAAAATATGTTGCAAAACCTTCATGAAGCCAATGATGCTTAGCAGAAGTTTCGGTTACCAAATTCCCAAACCATTGATGTGCTAACTCATGCGCTTCAACATTTACGAAATCTGAATTCGGTGTAGCTGTTTGGTCGGTAACAAATTCATCTGAAAAAATGGTACAACTGGTATTTTCCATACCCGCATATAAAAAATCTTGGACGGGGACTTGTTTATAGTTTTGCCATGGAAAAGAGACACCAATTCGCTGCTCTAAAAAATCAAAGCTTGCTTTGCTATGCATATAAGTTGCTGGGAATTTAAGGCTATCTTGTTTAGACAAATAATTAGTGATCGTCACCTCCGAATTAGAGCTTAGTGTCTTAGATACAAAATCACCTGCAGCAAAAGCAACTAAATAGCTGCTCATAGGTTGTTGCATATCAAACACCCACGTTTTAAGTTGGTTTGAGGTGGTCACCGATTTTAATTGACCATTTGCGACAACTTGATACTGTTTTGGTATAGTATACGTGAGATCAAATTCAATTTTATCGGTCATATCATCTAAACTTGGTAACCAATGCGACGTGTATTTGCCTTGGCCTTGTGTCCAAATTTGCATTGGAAATTCTTTATGGTTAAGTTGACCTGTAAAGTATAAACATTTCTTAGGTGAAGTCGCATAAGATAACTGAATTTCATACTCACTACCTGGCTCGAAATCATGATAAATGATAAGATGTTGCTGAGTTAACTGAAAATTATAGGACTTTACTGAAGCTGAGTTGTATTTTTTTGCGTTTAAGAATAACGAATCTACCGCTCGATTAACCTCAAGCTGAAGTTTGACTTGTCCCTTTACTGTTTCAAGGCTATCATTAACATGAACATGAGCTTGCAGGTGCTTAACATCTAAATAATCTTGTTGTTGTGCTCCTACATAAGCAAAGCTAAAGAGACCAAAAATTATAAAAAAAGCTTTCATAATTGGGTTTTCACAAATATGCAAAATTAACTTGTGACCTTAAATTATGAAAGCCTATTTAATCAACAAAATAAAAATAACTAATCTGAAATTACTTTATACGTAGGATCTTCTAGGACATTTACATCAATCAACTTATCGGCATTTTTAAGTAAACGCTTACAATCGGGACTTAAATGTTTAAGATGTACAATTTTTCCTTGTTTGAGGTAACGTTCGGTTAGTTTATTTAGAGCCTCAATTGCTGACATATCTACTACCCGACTTTCTTTAAAATCTATAATAACTTCATCAGGATCGTTTTGAATATCGAACTTAGCATTAAATATTGTGGTAGACCCGAAAAATAAGGGACCATAAATTTCATAATGTTTTACACCCTGATCATCCAAGTACTTTCTAGCTCTAATTCGTTTAGCATTATCCCAAGCAAAAACAAGCGCAGCAATAATCACACCTATTAATACCGCTAATGCTAAATTATGAAGAACAATAGTCACCAAAGTCACTAAAACCATTACCAACACATCTGAAGCTGGCATACGCCTAAATGTTCGCAAGCTAGCCCATTCAAAAGTACCAATTGAAACCATAATCATAAGCCCTGTTAGGGCTGCCATAGGCAGTTGCTCAATAATTGGTGCACCATACATAATAAACAATAATAAAGCTACCGAAGCAACAATACCAGATAAACGTGCTCTAGCACCATTAGAAACATTAATTAAACTTTGGCCTAACATAGCGCAGCCGCCCATCCCAGAAAAAAGTCCTGATAAAATATTTGCACTCCCTTGCGCAATAGCTTCTCGGTTACTTTGACCTCTTGTTTCGGTGATTTCATCAACAATATTTAAAGTTAATAAGCTTTCTATTAAGCCCACACCGGCTACAATAGCCGCGTAAGGTAAAATAAGTATAAAAGCGTCTAAACTTAAAGGGATTTCAGGAAGATGAAAAGGTGGAAAACCTCCAGATATTGAAGCAATATCACCAACCGTTTTTGTGTCTATTCCTACCAAATAGACGATACCAAAAATAGTGAGTATGGCCGCCAAAGAGGCTGGGACTACCTTTGTTAGTTTAGGTAAACCCCATATAATAAGCATTGTAAGTAAAACTAAACCTAAAATAATATAGAGTGATTCACCAGTTAACCAATTCCCCGCATCATCTTTAAATTGAGCTAGTTGAGATGTAAAAATAATGATAGCTAAACCGTTAACAAAGCCAAAAATAACAGGATGGGGTACCAATCGCATTAACTTACCTAACTTCAGTAAACCTACAATAGCTTGAATAATTCCTGCTAAAATAACGGTGGCAAAAATATACTCGACACCATGAGTTTTAGCTAAAGTGACTAACACGACAGCAACAGCTCCAGTTGCGCCAGAAATCATGCCAGGCCTACCTCCAAAAATTGAAGTGATTAAGCCCATTACAAAAGCAGCATATAAGCCAGTTAATGGAGATAAACCAGCAATAAGTGCAAAAGCTACAGCTTCTGGAACAAGTGCTAAAGCAACTGTTAAACCAGATAAAACTTCGGTTTTATAATCAACTTTTTGTTTTAAGTCGAATAAGTTAATCACCTTTTTCATAGATACAAAAAATTTAAGTCGGCAAAACTAACAAAAAAAACGACGCCTACACGACTTCACTTTTTATTCCTTAACTCTTAGGTATAAAAACTCAAAACTATTTTAAGATATAGGTTTTGGGCTAATTATCTTAACATTTTGAAAAGCAATAGCGCCTTTAACCACTCCAGTAATCACCTCTTTTAAAGCCTCTATTAAATGTATTTTTAATTCGCTTTTATGATGAATTAAGCTAATCTCGCGAGCTGGGTTTGGCTCATTAAAGTACCGTAAGTTTTCTTTTTGTTTTGATGGTAAGTCAATCGTATGAAGGTATGGTAAGAGCGTCATACCTAAACCCTCATCAGCTAGACGAGTTAAGGTTTCGAAGCTGCCACTTTCTAAATGAAACTTTTTGTGATGATCTGTAAATTTTGAATTCTTACAAATGTTAAGGATATTATCTTTAAAACAATGTCCATCTTCTAAAAGTAAAATGTCTTCTGGATCTAATTGTTGGGGTTTAATTGAATCTTGCTGATGTAGTTTATGATTAGGTGTTACGTAAGCTACAAAAGGCTCATAATATAAAGGCTTTTCTGAAATTATCTCATCTTCTAAAGGTGTTGCAGCAATACCAGCATCTAAATGACCGTCTTTTAATTTTTCAATAATGGCATCGGTCGTTAATTCTTCTATTTTTAGCTGAATCTTAGGATATTTATTCACAAAATTAGCCAAAAACATAGGCAGCAAAGTAGGCATAACTGTCGAGATAATACCAACTCTAAATTCGCCCCCCACAAATCCTTTCTGCTGATCTACGATATCGCTAATTCGATTACTTTCATTCACTATGTTTTTAGCTTGATCAATAATTTGTATGCCAACAGGAGTTAACTCGATGGGCTTTTTTGAGCGATCAAAAATTTTTACGTCTAGCTCATCTTCAAGCTTTTGCACTTGCATACTTAAGGTAGGTTGAGTTACAAATACTTTTTGGGCAGCTTTGGTAAAGTTTTGATATTCGGCAACAGCTAAAACATACTGGAGTTGAGTAATTGTCATAAGAATTAATTTTATTAATTACAAAACTATAATTATTTCTTATTGTAACTAGGATATAATGATATAAATTTCTTATACCTAAATAACAAACTACCGTTTAATAAGGATCAACATCAATAACTAATTGCACAGACTTAAACGTACCAATCGCTTCAAACTTATCTCGCCCTTGGTCAATATAGTTTTTTGTTTTAGTAATACTTTGATTTGGCGGGATTTTAAGTAAAATATGCTTATGGTATTGGTTTCTAATTCTCAAAACAGGCGGAAACTCTGGTCCAAGCACGTGATTTTTAAAAATTTGCTTGTAATAAGTGGCCAACCACTCTGAAGATTCGTTAACACGATTATAGTCTCTAGATTTTAATGTGAAGCGAACAAGCCTATAAAATGGTGGATAGTTAAATTGTTTTCGCTCATACAATTGTTCTTTGAATAGGTCTTTGTAATTATAAGTGGTAACCTGCTGAAGAACTTGATGGTGTGGATTAAAACTTTGTATTAACACTTCACCTTGTTTCTTTGTTCGGCCTGCTCGACCTGCAACCTGGGTTAATAGTTGAAAACAACGCTCATGAGCTCTAAAATCTGGAAAATTCAACAGTGAATCGGCGTTTAATACGCCCACCAAATTCACATCTCTAAAGTCTAAACCTTTACTAAGCATTTGTGTTCCTACTAAAATATCAATTTCACCAGACTCAAATTCAGCAATTAAATTAGCATAGGCGTGCTTAGCTCTTGTGGTATCTAGGTCCATTCGTTTAACCTTAGCCTCAGGGAAAAGATGTTTAGCTTCGGTCTCAATTTGTTCGGTTCCAAAGCCTTTGGTCGACAAATCTTTAGAGCCACAAGCTAAACATTTAACTTGCATAGCCATATGGAAACCACAATAGTGGCAACGCAGAGTGTTATTATGCTTATGATAGGTTAAACTAACATCACAATTGGGACATTGTGGAGAATTACCGCACGAATTACATTCTAAAATAGGCGAATAACCACGTCTGTTTTGAAATAGAATGACTTGTTCACCTTGCTCTAACACCGATTGCATTTTTAAAATTAAATCTTCAGAAAAATGCCCCTTCATTTTCTTCTTCTTATAGCGGTCTTGAAGATCAATCAGGTTTATTTTTGGCGACAAGACTTCGCCAAAGCGTTTGGTAAGTTTAACATAGGCGTATTTACCATATTTAACATTATAAACACTTTCTAAACTTGGCGTAGCCGTACCTAATAAGGCGTTTGCATTAAATTGGTGTGCAAGGACAACAGCCGCATCACGAGCTTGGTAACGCGGTGCAGGATCAAACTGCTTAAAACTCGCCTCGTGAGATTCATCTACAATCACCAAGCCCAGATTTTGAAAAGGTAAAAAGATAGAAGACCGCGCACCAATAATAATTTTTCCTTTCGTGTTATTTAAAACATGCTTGTATGCTTCAACTCGTTCGTTAACAGAAAATTTAGAGTGAAATACAATCACTTGGTCCCCAAAATAATCTTGTAATCTTGAAATTAACTGCGTAGTTAAAGCAATTTCAGGCAGTAAATACAAGACTTGTTTGCCTTGCTGAATTTGCTCCTCAATAAGTCGGATATAAATTTCAGTTTTACCAGAAGAAGTTACGCCTTGAAATAAGCAAACTTGTTGAGTTAAAAAAGCTGCTTTAATTTGATGCAAAGCATCACCTTGCAAGTCGCTTAGCTGAAATTGTTTTTGCACCAAATCTTTAGAAAACTGAACCCGATCTTGCTGTTGCTCTTCTTCAAGAATAATACCCTTGGAGATTAAAGATTTTAGTACCGCATCTGAAGCATTGAGTTCCTGCTTAACTTTAGATTTTTTAACTGCAGATGTTGATGCTTTTATGCTAAATAATTTTAATAAAACTTCCTTTTGTTTTGGCGCACGTTGCAGCTCGTCTAACAATTTATTTAATGAATCTTCTTGGTAATACGTGGGGTTAATTCTTAGATACTTAACGAGCTTAGGTTTATACTGCTTATTAAGCTCTTGATTAAAAATAATCAAGTTAAGGGCCATCATTTCATTTAATACAGGAAAAATAGTTTTTTTACCCAAAATGGCCATAATATCGGTGAGCTTCAAGCTCGATTGGACATCTAGAGCATCTAAAATCAAACTATGATCATCGGTGATTTGTGCTTTAGCTATATTCGTAAAATTAGGATGTTTTTGAATAATAGTTTCGCTTTCTAACAAAAATGCACTAGGTAAAGCCGCTTTTAAGACTTCTCCTTCTGTACATAAATAATAATTTGAAATCCAATTAAAAAACTGAAGCTGTTGGCTGGTTATAATAGGTGAGGCATCTAAAACCTCTTCTATTGGTTTAGCTTCATAAGCTTGAGGTGGGTTTTCATGAATATTACCTATTACACCAGTAAAGACTTTACGCTTACCAAATTGAACTGCAACCCGTTTACCAACTTCGAGTTTATAATCATATTCTTCAGTTGCTAAATAGGTAAATCGTTTGGGTAAAGATAAGGGCAGTATAACGTCTACAAAGGTCAAAACATTACGATTTAGTGATTAATCTTTGCCAGGTTTGTGTTCTATAAAAAAAAGCCAGATATCCTCTAACCTTTAGTCGATTTGGATTTTTAGGATCTAGCCATAATTTTGCATTGTAGGTTTTACCATTTTCAGGATCTGTGATTTTACCATCAACGTATTCCGAGCCCTCTTTTCGAAATTCTCTTAAAATTATTAAACCTTCGATTTTTTTATCTTTTAAACGACCTTTGCATTTGGTGCATATAAGATCGCGCTTAGACGCTTTAAGGATTCGAATTACTTTGCCTTTAACTTGATTATCTGATTGATATATTTTAACAATAGACTTTTTTTTACCTGTATCATCATCAATAGTAAACCATTTCC
>CBFHKB010000086.1:0-9019 GCA_965656295.1 Psychroflexus sp. | reverse complement strand
AGATGGCAATGCTAATTTAGATTTTTTACCATTTGCTTTTACTGAAAATCAAATTTTTAGAATAGCAATTTTACCCGCTGAATTTGCCGAGAATCATGACGTTTCTACCTTTACAAAACTTAACCAAGCCTTACAAACAAAAAACGTTCAACTTAATTTGATTTCAGCAAATTAAACCGTTAATTTGAGAATGCAATACAAACTTTTAATAATTTTGGCTATAGTAAGTTTAAACTCCTATAGCCAACTTGGTTTTTGTTCAGGTAATACAGGTGACCCCATTTTTACAGAAAATTTTGGAGCAGGCACAAATTTTGGACCTCCTTTGCCTGCTGGAACAACAACCTATAATTTCATTAATGCTAATAACCCACAAGATGGTGAGTACACCTTAGCGAGTAGTACATTTCAGTTTGGGTGGAATATGCCAAGTGATCATACTCCTAATGACATTAACGGCAAAGCTTTAATTGTAAATGCAGATTTTGACCCTGGTGAATTTTATAGAACTACCATAAGCGGACTTTGCGAAAATAATTCCTACGAATTTTCAGCTTGGTTATTAAATATTTTACCAGCTTCTGCCTGTAGTGCTAACGGTTTACCTGTAAATGTAAAATTTCAAATCTGGGACTCGACCGATTCTAATTTGCTAGCTGAAGGTGATACGGGAAATATTAATGGGACTAATTCTCCAAATTGGCAAGCTTACGGGCTTACCTTCTCTACTTTAGAAAATCAAACCGAAGTCATTTTAAAAATGATTAACAATAGTATTGGCGGTTGTGGAAACGATTTAGCCATAGACGATATTGCCTTTAAATCTTGTGGTGATTTAACTGAAGTGACATTTAATAATAGTGATACTTACCAGTATTGTGAAAACACCACTTTTTCACCCATCACAATAACAGCAGAGCCAGATTTTAGTACATATACGTCGCACTTCTATCAATGGCAAATTAGTCAAGACCTCATTACATGGACCAATATCACCAACGAAACCAACAACACCTTAACCATTACTAATAGCTCAGGTTTAGATTATTACAGAGCTTTAGTGGCTGAAGATCAAATTAATGTCGAAAATAATTTATGTAATAGTTCTTCTAATATTTTTACTGTTACTGAAGGCGTATTAATTAATCCAGTGAGTCTAGGCGATGTACTTGTATGTCCAGAAGATAATATTCCATTAGCTGTTCAAGAGAACAGTGCTATACAAGTTAACTGGTACGATGCACCTATTAATGGTAATCTCTTGGAAGAAGATAGCTTTACGTTTCAACCACCATCTTCAGGATCTTATTATGCAGAAGCCGTAACAGTAAGCAACAACTGCATAAATCCAAATCGAGTTGAAATAATTTACACAGTGGAAAATTACATTGATCCTGTAAGTCTGGGTGATGTTGATAGTTGTGAAGGAAATCAAATTCCTTTAGAAGTTCAGTTTAACCCAAATATAGTAGTTAATTGGTACGATGCTCCTAATGGCGGAAACCTCCTTGAATCTAATTCATTTACCTATACACCAAATGATTCAGGAACCTACTATGCTGAAGCTATAACAATCAATAATCAATGTGCTAATCCAGAACGTTTGCCTATCAATTATATCATCACAAGTTTAGAAACACCAGTTAGTTTGGGTGATGTCGTCACTTGTGAAAATGAAACTGCAGTACTAGAAATTGAAAATAATTCTGCATTTACCATTAATTGGTACGATGCGCCTATTGGCGGAAATCTTTTAGCCTCAAACTCATTCAACTTCACACCAAGTACAACCGGAACTTATTTTGCTGAAGCTGTACCCTTAAATGGCAGTTGTGTTAACGAAACAAGAATCCCTATAAATTTCACAGAAATTGAATTTATTTCGGCTGTAAGTTTAGGAAATGTCGCGGTTTGTGAAGGAGAAAATGGGACTTTAGCAGTTGAAGCAAACCCTGCTATTAGTATTAATTGGTATGATGCACCAACCGGCGGAAATTTAGTGCAAGAAAACAGCTACGAGTTTTCACCTAGTACAGAAGGCGCTTACTATGCTGAAGCCATAAGCCTTGAAAATAATTGCATTAATCCTAATAGAGAAGAAATTATTTTTAGTATTAACCCAAACCCTAACACACCCCAACCGGAATTAATTAATATTTGTGAAAACGATTCGGCTACACTCAGCGCTATTTCTGGCGATTTTACTTATTTGTGGAATACGGGAGAAACAACACAAAGCATAAGCGTTCAAACCGCAGGCTATTATTCGGTAGAAATCATTAATAGCTTTAACTGCTCAAGCACGCAAAACTTCAGCCTAAACCTTAACCAAGTACCCATAATTAGCTCGGTGGAAAGTCAAGGAAATGGCATCCAAATTACAATGCAAAACGATGGTGATTTCAGCTATGCAATAAATGACTCTCCTTTTCAAGATTCACCTTACTTTCCTTCAGTTCAAGGTGGCCTTAAAACCATTACAGTGATTGAAAATAATAATTGTGGGCAAGACCAAACAAATTTTCTACATTTGGTGATTCCTAAATTTTTCACCCCAAATAGCGACGGAATTAACGATACGTTTAAAGTTAACGACGCATATTTAGTAGTCCCTTATCATATTCAAATTTTTAACCGCTATGGTCAATTACTCGTGCAGTCAAAAAACCAAGACTTTAGCTGGGACGGAATATACAATGGAGCACCTTTGCCCTCAAATGATTATTGGTACCAGATCACAATCGGAGATCAAAAATTTACAGGAAACATCACTCTTAAGCGCTAATATATTTTTTTATAAAGCTGTTTAAACTCCACTTTATTTAAGTCATAATAGTTAACTTTGTAGCTTAATTTTTTTGAAAAACAAAGCACATGAGTAAATATGACATCATTGTAGTAGGTAGTGGTCCTGGTGGTTACGTGACAGCAATTAGAGCTTCGCAACTAGGCCTCAAAACAGCCGTTGTAGAAAAAGAAAGTCTAGGTGGAGTTTGTTTAAACTGGGGTTGTATACCAACGAAAGCTTTATTAAAAAGTGCACAAGTATTTGAATACCTCAACCATGCTGGTGATTATGGCCTTAAGGTAGAAAAAGCCGATAAAGATTTTAACGCAGTTGTTAAGCGAAGTCGAAACGTCGCTGAAGGCATGAGTAAAGGCGTTCAATTTTTGATGAAAAAAAATAAGATTGATGTTTTAGAAGGCTATGGGAAACTTTTAAAAGGTAAAAAAGTTGAAGTCACTAATGCTAAAGATAAAAAAACCACATACGAAGCTAATCACGTGATTATAGCGACAGGAGCACACTCTCGTGAGCTTCCAAGTTTACCTCAAGATGGTGAAAAGGTGATTGGGTACCGTAAAGCTATGACGCTAGACAAACAACCAAAATCTATGATTGTTGTAGGGTCTGGTGCCATTGGAGTCGAGTTTGCAAGTTTTTATAATGCAATGGGAACCGATGTAACTATTGTTGAGTTTCAGCCGCACATTGTACCTGTTGAAGATGAAGATGTCTCTAAACAATTTGAACGTATCTACAAGAAAAAAGGCATTAAAATAATGACTAACTCTTCCGTAGAAAGTGTAGATACTTCTGGCAAAACAGTGAAAGCAAAAGTAAAAACAAAAAAAGGCGAAGAAACTATTGAAGCTGATATCGTATTATCAGCCGTAGGTATTAAGACTAATATTGAAAACATTGGTTTAGAAGAAGTTGGTATTAAAACCGACAAAGATAAAATTACAGTTAACGATTTTTACCAAACGAATATCCCAGGCTATTATGCCATTGGAGATGTTACCCATGGACCAGCCTTAGCGCACGTTGCTTCTGCTGAAGGAATTATTTGTGTCGAAAAAATTGCAGGCCTAAAAGTTGAAGCTTTAGATTATGGTAACATTCCTGGTTGTACGTATTCTAATCCTGAAATCGCAAGTGTAGGGATGACAGAAAAGCAAGCTAAAGAGGCTGGTTACGACATCAAAGTAGGTAAATTTCCATTCTCTGCTTCTGGAAAAGCAAGTGCATCTGGCGCTAAAGATGGATTTGTAAAAGTTATTTTTGATGCTAAATATGGCGAATGGTTAGGTTGCCACATGTTAGGAGCGGGTGTTACAGATATGATTGCTGAAGCTGTATTAGGTCGAAAACTTGAAACAACTGGTCACGAAGTTCTTAAAACAGTGCATCCTCACCCAACCATGAGTGAAGCTGTTATGGAAGCTGTTGCTGATGCTTATGATGAAGTAATTCATCTTTAATACGAAGACTTTTTATAACTTTGAAAGCTCCCTCTAATGGGAGCTTTTTTTATGAAAATTGATAGCTTACAAAACAGACGCATTAAGTACTTGCAACGTTTACAAAAAAAAAGTAAATTAAGACAAGTGGAAGAACGTATTGTAATTGAGGGCGTTAAAGAAATTGAGATTGCACTCAAAAACAATTATCAATTTGAAGAGTTTTATTTGTGTCCAACTATTTACGACAACCAATTAAAACTAAACGATCAAGATTGCATAGAAGTAACCGAAGCGGTTTATGAAAAAATAGCCTACCGAAATTCTACCGAAGGTATTATCGGTCTTGCAAAACCAAAATTACATCATATAAGCAATTTAGAATTAAACACTAAAAACCCTTTAATTTTAATTGCTGAAGCTCCTGAAAAACCAGGTAACATTGGCGCGTTATTACGTACAGCAGATGCCGCAAAACTTGACGCCGTAATTATTGCCAATCCACGGACAGATTTGTATAATCCAAATACCATAAGAGCGAGCTTGGGTACTATATTTTCCAACACTATTGGTATTGGCACAACCGAAGACATTATTGATTTTTTAAAGCAAGGCACAATCAATATTTACACCGCTACTTTACAAAACTCGAACCCTTATACTCAAGTTAATTATACTAAACCTTCGGCTATTGTAGTGGGGACAGAAGCCAGTGGACTTTCAGAAACTTGGCGAAAAGCAGCTAAGCAATCTATTTATATTCCTATGCAAGGTCATATCGATTCCCTAAATGTATCAGTATCGGCAGGTGTGTTAATTTTTGAAGCAAAACGTCAACGAGATTCACAATAATATAGTAACTTAAACTTCTAAACTTATTAAATATCAATCTATGAAGAAACCCATTTTAATTGCATGTCTAATTCTATGCAGTTGTTTGTGTTTCCCCCAGCAAATTAAACAGCAAGTTCCCAAAGACTATTTCAAATCGCCTCTAGATATTCCATTATTATTGTCGGGAACCTTTGGAGAGTTAAGGTCTAATCATTTTCATGCTGGTATAGATATCAAAACCAAAGGTACTACAGGCTTAAAAGTAAAAGCTTCTGCAGATGGCTATGTTAGTCGTATTAAGATTCAACGCTTTGGCTACGGCTTAGCACTTTACATTTCACATCCAAACGGGTATCAAACTGTATATGCTCATTTAGAGGCATATGCCGATGAGATTCATGATTATGTAAGACAGAAGCAATATGCTCAAGAAAAGTTTGAAATTCAATTATACCCAAAACCAGGTGAGTTAAAAGTATCTCAAGGTCAAGTGATTGGCTACAGCGGTAATTCAGGGTCAAGTGGTGGCCCACATTTACATTTTGAAATTAGAGACCAAAATTCACGACCCATGAATCCTTTTTTATTTGGGTTTGAAAAAGTTAAAGATACTAAACCACCTCGAATTCGAGGACTTTATGCCTACAGCTTAACAGATGATGCTCATGTAAATGGACAACAAAATAGGCAGGCCTTAAAACTCATACAAACCGATAAAAATAAATTTAAGGCTGAAGAAATTGAAGCCTATGGTACCATTGGGTTTGGCATAGACACCTATGATCAATTTGACCTCAGCTATAATAAAAACGGCATTTATGCAGTTGAAGCTTTCTTGAATGGAAATTTAAGTTTTAGAACCTATTTTGATCGATTTGCATTTTCAGAAACACGATATATAAACCATTTGATTGATTACAGCTTTTTTAAAGATAAACGTAAGCGTATTTTTAAACTCTTTAAACCAGAGGCTGTAGAGCTAGATTGGGTTGAAGGTATAGACCGAAATGGTTTAGTCTATTTAGAAAAAGAAGGTGTCAATTTAAACTACAAATTAGTCATCAAGGACTTTAATAATAACCAACGAGAGATCATTATCCCAGTAAAATCAAAAAAAATAGCCTTAAAACAAAAAAAGGAAATAA
Source organism: Psychroflexus sp. (assembly GCA_965656295.1). Classification (GTDB taxonomy): domain Bacteria; phylum Bacteroidota; class Bacteroidia; order Flavobacteriales; family Flavobacteriaceae; genus Psychroflexus. The sequence goes on along the minus strand of CBFHKB010000086.1, from coordinate 2,795 downwards.
CAACGCCCTACTTCGCTCAACATAACTATCCCGCGATGTTTGAAAATGGAAAGGTTGATATATTTATTCCCAAAAAAGCCCTTTATAAAGACACTTACTTAGATATCGAATTTAAAGCGAATTCTGTTAAAGTTCATGACTACAAAACCGCTTTACATAAAAATATAAGCATTGGTTTTGATGTTTCTGAGTTTTCTAAAGAAGACCAACAGCTACTTTATATTGCTCGAACTTTACCGTGGGGAGATTTCTATTACAGCAATACTAAAAAATCAAAAAATAGACTTGTAACCTACACAAAAACATTTGGTAATTACGAATTAAAAATAGACAATACACCTCCTTCAATCAAGCCCGTTAACTTCAATGATGGTAAATGGGTTTCAAATTATCGCTATCTAAAATTGAAAATAGACGACGAGCATACAGGGATTGATCAATACTACGCAACCGTTAATGGTAAATTTATTTTAATGTCTTATGATTATAAAACGAAGCTACTTACACACGATTTTAACGATAACACCGTTAAAGATGTTCGCAACAAACTAAAAGTTGTTGTGACAGATAATGTGGGAAATACTTCTATATTTGAGGCTAATTTTAATCGTAAACCTTAAATTTATCTCTTGAAATCGAAATTACTTATTGCCTTTTACTTTATTAGTTTAATTGGACTAGCTCAAACAGCTCGAGTTAACGGACTTATATTTGACCAATCTCAATCCCCATTAAAGGATGTTAATATTAGCTCTAGTGAATCAGGAACCACTAGCAATCAAAACGGCTACTACAACCTTGTGATTCCTGCCAACCAAACCATAACCATTAAATTAACCTATATCGGCTTTAAGCCCATCACGGTCCAAGTTAACTTAAAACCAAATAGTGTAAAAGAGTTAAATTTTGTGCTTAAAACCAATGTCGAACAAATTGCAGAAGTAATTATAACTAACGAGCCACGGCAGCGTATACAAGGTGTTACAACCTTAAAACCAGAAACCATTAGACGAATTCCAGGTGCTAATCCCGGGGTTGAGAATATTTTAACGAGCTTACCAGGTGTTAATTCTAATAACGAGCTTAGTACACAGTACGCTGTTAGAGGCGGAAATTATGATGAGAATTTGGTCTATGTCAACGGTATTCAAGTTTATAGACCATTTTTGGTAAGAAGTGGACAACAAGAAGGGTTAAGTTTTGTAAACACAGATTTAGTTAGAGATGTTAATTTTTCAGCAGGTGGCTTTCAAGCTAAATATGGCGACCGCTTATCGTCGGTTTTGGATATCCAATACCGAAGACCAGTTGAATTTGGCGGTAGTTTTGAAGCTAGTTTCCTTGGCGGTAGCGCATCGGTAGAAACCGTATCTAAAGACCAAAAACTGACAGGAATCTTAGGCATACGCTACCGTGATAATAGCTTATTTGTGAATGCAAAGCAAACAGATGCTGAATTTAAACCCCGATTTTTTGATGCTCAAACTTATTTATCATACCAATTTTCAGAAAAATTAGAGCTTAGCTTTTTAGGAAACATAGCTATAAACACTTATGATTACATTCCATTTACAAGACAAACTAATTTCGGTACTATTCAAGATCCAAAAGCGCTTTTAGTTTTTTATGAGGGTGAAGAACAGTCCAAATACGAAACCTATTTCGGAGCCATTTCTGCTAATTATAATGTTAACGATAAATTCAAGACCAAGACCACCGCATCGATTTATCATACGAAAGAACAAGAGTTTTTTGACATCGTTGCTAATTATAGAATTGGTGAAGTTAACTCTGGCTTTGGCGATGAAGATTTTGGAGAGGTTGAATTTACTGAAGGGGCTGGAGCTCAATATACACATGCAAGAAATAAACTTGATGCTCTCATCGCGAATGTTAAACATCAAGGTAAAATAGATGTTAATGAACATGAGTTTGAATATGGTATTAATTATGTTCATGAAGACATTAGAGATCAACTACAAGAATATGAAATGATCGATTCGGCTGGTTTTTTTGTTAGACCTCAACTTCCAGGCTTCAGCAATGACCAACCCTACAACCCTTATGATGAACCTATCGCTCCTTTTTTTAGCATCAGAGCTAAAAACCAAACTCAAATTAATCGCCTTTCGGCTTACTTACAGTGGAGCCATCAATTTAATACCCAATCGGCTAAAGTTTGGATTAATGCTGGTTTACGCTCACAACTATGGAATGTTTCTGGAGACCAGATTAAAAGTAACTCCCAACAAGTTGTAAGCCCAAGAGCTCAATTTTCTTTAAAACCTAATTGGGAAAAAGATATGGTCTTTCGCCTTTCTGGAGGGCTTTACCATCAACCGCCAATGTATCGCGCGTTACGTGACTCAACCGGCCAAGTCGTGCCCGAAGTAAAAGCTCAACAATCTGTTCATGTTGTTTTAGGGAATGATTATAGCTTTAAATTATGGGATAGACCTTTTAAGCTTGTTTCGGAAGCTTATTATAAACACCTGACTAATGTAAACCCGTACACCTTAGAAAACGTTCGTATTCGGTATAGAGCTAGAAACGATGTTGAAGCTTACGCCTACGGATTAGATTTGCGCTTAAATGGTGAATTTGTACCCGGTACCGAAAGCTGGTTTAGTTTTGGATATTTAAAAACAGAAGAGCGCCAAATTGGTCGAAGCGACTATATTTCTAGGCCAACCGATCAACGCTTAAAATTTGCAGCTTTATTTCAAGATTACGTCCCAAACATCCCAAAGCTAAAACTCTATTTAAACTTAGTTTACAACACAGGTTTACCAGGT
>CBFHKB010000085.1:0-9021 GCA_965656295.1 Psychroflexus sp. | reverse complement strand
GTAGAACCTGGGGTTATGGGAATTGGTCCGGTTGAAGCTTCCAATAAAGCCTTGAAAAAAGCAGGCTTGACTTTAGCGGATATGGATATTATTGAATTGAATGAAGCCTTTGCAGCTCAGTCTTTAGCTTGTATTCGTTCTTGGGGTTTAGATGATAATGATCCTCGTATTAATCCTAATGGCGGTGCTATTGCTATTGGACATCCACTCGGTGTGACAGGAGCCAGGATAGCTTATTCAGCTGCTTTAGAGCTTCAACTTCAGCAAAAGAAATACGCCTTAGTGACCATGTGCGTTGGTGTAGGTCAAGGCTATGCGGCAATTATAGAAAATGTTTCCTAAAAACAAAACTCATGAAAATTACACAAAGTTATATACAAGGGCAATGGACGCAAGGTAAAGGGGAAGCTCAGCCCATTTTTGATGCCGTGACTGGCCAGCATTTTACAGGAGTTAATGTTGAAGGTTTTGATATTGCTCAAACTTTAGCCTACGCTAGAGATAAAGGAAATGCACTTCGAAATATGACCTTCCAAGAGCGAGGAAATATGTTGAAGTCTTTAGCATTCCACCTTCAGAAAAAGAAAAAAGCGTTTTATGAATTAAGCTACCGTACTGGAGCGACTAAACTCGATTCTTGGTTTGATATCGATGGCGGTTTTGGTAATTTATTTGCGAATGCTTCTTTACGAAAATTATTCCCAAATCAAACCTTCGATGTAGAAGGTGATCCTATCGATTTATCCCGTGGCGGTCGCTTTATGGCACATCATATTTTAGTACCAAAAGAAGGGGTAGCAGTTCATATTAATGCATTTAATTTTCCGGTTTGGGGAATGTTAGAAAAGTGTGCTGTTAACTGGATGGCCGGTGTTCCAGCCGTGGTTTTACCAGCACCACAATCTGCCTACCTAACAGAAGCAGTGGTAAAAGAAATTATTGCGTCTGGCATCTTACCTGAAGGAGCTTTACAGCTTATTTCAGGGACAGAAAAGCATATTCTAGACCATGTTAACTCTCAGGATATAGTCACCTTTACTGGTTCTGCCTCAACAGGTCGACTGTTGAAAAATCATCCCCGATTAATTGAAGAATCTGTCCCTTTTACTATGGAAGCAGATTCTTTAAATGCATCAATTTTAGGCGAAGATGCCATTCCAGGAACACCAGAATTCGATTTGTTTGTGCGTGAAGTGCGCAACGAAATGACGGTGAAGTGCGGGCAGAAGTGTACAGCTATCAGACGAATTATTGTTCCCGAAAATCGTATAGAAGATGTTCAAATTGCTTTAGGCAAGGCCCTTGATAAAGTTACACTAGGCGACCCACGTTTAAAAGAAGTAAAAATGGGTTGCTTAATAGATAAGAAGCAAGTAGAATCGGTTAAATCGGCTGTTGAAACGATTTCTAAAACTGCTGAAATTGTTTATGGAGACTTCAACCCAGCTGAAACTATTAATGCAGACTTCAATGCAGGAGCTTTTATTAAGCCTATTTTGATGCGTGAAGATCAACCTTTTATTAATGAAGCCGCTCATACCACTGAAGCATTTGGACCGGTAAGTACATTAATGCCTTATAAGTCATTAGATGAAGCGATTCAGTTATCTAAAAAAGGAAAAGGGTCTTTAGTGAGTTCAATTTTCACAAATAACGATGATATTGCTCGTGAATATACCATTAAAGCGGCGTCACATCACGGCCGTATTTTAGCAATTAATCGTGAATCGGCTAAACAGAGTACAGGGCATGGTTCACCTATACCAAACCTTATTCATGGCGGTCCAGGTCGTGCAGGTGGTGGCGAAGAAATGGGTGGTAAACGTGGCATAAAGCATTATATGCAGCGTTGTGCGATACAAGGAAGTCCAACAACTTTAACCGAAATTACAGGTATTTATCAACCTAAAGCCAAGTATAAAGAAGCTGAAAAGCATCCGTTTGCTTACCATTGGGAAGATATTCAACCAGGCATGTCGCTTAAAACCCATAACCGGACATTAACCGACACCGATATTATCAATTTTGGCAACCTGACCTGGGACCATTTTTATGCACATACCGACATCACTTCTTTGGAAGGCAGCATTTTTGAACAACGCACAGCCCATGGCTATTTTATAATTTCAGCAGCAGCTGGCTTGTTTGTTTACCCGAATAAAGGTCCTGTAGCCGCTAATTATGGTTTAGAAGAAATCAGGTTTTTAAGACCTCTGTATCATAACGATACTATTAATGTTCGCTTAACCTGCAAGGAAAAAGTAGATCGCGACCAAAAAGGTGAAGAATTACCAAGTGGTATTGTTAAATGGTATGTGGAGGTGTTTGACGTCGAAGCCACCGAAGAAGAAGATCAGTTGGTTGCCATCGCTACTATTTTAACCATGGTTCAAAAAAAGCAAACAGTATTTAAAGAAATTACTGAAGACTTCCTGCAATCAAGCCTAGCAAAACTTAAAGAAGACACAACACCGAACTGGGGCATGATGACACCACAACATATGTTAGAACATTTAGAGTCTGGTTTAAGAATGGCCACAACAGAAATTTCAGATTTTGAAGTGATCACGCCAGAAGAGCATTTAGAACGTGTAAAAGAAAGTTTATACACGTATAAAAAAATGCCTAAAAATTATAAAATGCCGCTTATGAAAGAAAACCAACTTGAGCCACTTCAGCATGAAAGTTTTGCAACTGCTAAACAAGCGTTTTTTGAAGCTTATGAGGCTTTTGAACAGTTTTTCAAGACGCAGCCTAAATTAACGACTAAAAATGCTGTATTTGGTGAACTAAGCTATTTTGAGTGGAAACTTTTAAATCGCAAACATTTCAATCATCACTTCGAACAGTTTAACTTAATCTAAAATTTAAATTATGACTCAAGCCTATGTAACTAGTACAATAGAAGAGCAAATTGCTACCATAGAATTTTTTCATCCAGCTCACAATTCATTACCAAGTGATATTTTAGCAAAACTGGCTAATACCATTACAGAAGTTGGGCAAAATGATGAGGTTTTAGTGATTGTCCTAAAATCTGGTGGTCAGCGAACCTTTTGTGCTGGTGCCAGCTTTAAAGAACTTATATCTATTCAAAACGAAACAGAAGGCGAAGCTTTTTTTAGTGGCTTTGCTAATGTGATTAACGCCATGCGCAAATGCCCAAAATTTATTATTGGACGCGTTCAAGGAAAAACAGTTGGCGGTGGTGTTGGTTTAGCGTCCTCTATGGACTATTGTATGGCTACAAAATATGCTTCAATTAAGTTAAGTGAGCTCAATCTTGGTATTGGTCCTTTTGTAGTTGGACCAGCCGTAGAGCGTAAACTTGGCGTTAGTGGAATGTCTCAAATAGCTATAGATGCCAATACTTTCTACTCACCAGATTGGGCCCTCCAAAAAGGCTTGTTTACTCAAGTTTTCGATTCAACTGAAGCATTAGATGAAGCAGTTCAAGATTTTGCTAAGAACCTTTGTGCCTATAATCCTGAAGCAGTAAAGGAGATGAAGCAAATGTTTTGGCGTGGGACAGAAGACTGGGACGAACTTTTAAAAGAGCGTGCTAAAATTAGTGGTCGTTTAGTTTTGAGTGAGTTTACTAAAGAGAAATTAAAACGTTTTAAGTAATCTAGTATGGCCATTTATCAGTTTAAGGGTTTTACGCCTGTCATTCATCCGTCAAGTTTTATTCATCCTCAAGCCTCAGTAACCGGCAATGTTATTATTGGTAAAGACTGCTACATAGGTCCGAGTGCGGCTATTCGTGGTGATTGGGGCGAAATAATTCTTGAAGATGGTGTAAATGTTCAAGAAAATTGCACCATCCATATGTTTCCTGGTAAAAGTATTACGCTTAAAACAGGTGCGCATGTGGGTCATGGTGCTGTAATTCATGGCGCTAACCTTGGAGAGAACTGTTTGGTAGGTATGAATTCCGTAATTATGGATGATGCTGAAATTGGCGACGAATCGATTGTAGGTGCTATGGCATTTGTTAAAGCCGAAACTGTGATTCCAAGACGAAGTTTGGTGGTAGGTAATCCAGCTAAAATTATCAAACAGGTATCAGACGATATGATTCAATGGAAATCGGCAGGAACTCAGTTGTATCAGCGTTTGCCTGCAGATTGCTTTAAAAGTTTAAAAGAAGTTGAACCGCTCAGAGAAATTCCTGAAAATCGTCCTAAGCAGGAAGATTTTTATCAAACTTTACAGGAAATGAAAAAGCAATAAACAATAAACCCGATGCCAATCACATCGGGTTTATTGTTAAGAATAAAAATGGTCTTTTTATTTTTTGGGATGAACCAAAGTCATTTCCTCTATCAAGTGCTGTGCGCCAGCATACTTGTCAATTATGAATAGAATGTAGCGAGCGTCTACCATAATGTTTCTGGAGATACTTGGGTCATAATAGATATCACTCATTGTCCCTTCCCAAACCCGATCAAAATTAAGTCCAATTAAATTACCTTGGGCATCTATCACAGGACTTCCGGAATTTCCTCCTGTCGTATGATTAGTTCCTATAAAATTAACAGGCATTTTTCCGTTTTGGCCATAGTCACCATAGTCTTTAGTTTGATATAATTCAATTAACTTTTGAGGTACATCAAACTCATAATCACCAGGAACATATTTTTCGATAACACCCTCTAAATAACTTACAGGTTCGTAATAAATGGCATCTTTAGGACTATAACCCTTTACTTTTCCGTACGTTACTCGTAGAGTACTGTTCGCATCAGGAAATAGTCGATTTTCTTTTGGGAAAAGCTCTAAAAGTGCTTTCATGTATTGTTTTTGTAATCCTTGAATTTCGCGTTGCTTTGATTGGTATTCTGGTAAAACCCTTGTGTAAAAAGCTTGTGCTAATTCTTTAACTAGTTTATAAGCTTCATCTTGATTAAGGGCTTTTATCACTTCTTGAGGATTTGATTGCTTAAGAAGTTGTTTCAAGCTTTCAAAAGAGGTCAAGGCTGATTTATTATATAGATTTGTTGTTAGCTCTGTTTTATCAGCTGAAATGAAGTTATCTGGTAAAAATTGTGGCGGTGTACCTTCAGCGTAAATACTAATTACTTTTTCAAAGACCTTTTGGTCCACTTTAGCACTATAGTTTTTAAAGCTAGATTCAAAGTTGGTGAGTAAATTCTGTTTTCGATCTTTGAACGCTTGTTCACCTCTAGAGCCTAGCACTTGTTCAAGTTGATAAAGTTGAAATCCAGTTCTTAACAATTCTACATTTCTTAAAAATGTTTCAGAGAAATAATTATAAGCTAAGTTGTAATCTATAAAGTCTTCGTAGACTGAATCAAAATCACTAAGCAGTTGTCCATAAGTGTCGTCAAGGTTTGCTGCTTTTACACGTTTTAAAAATGCTTGTTCTTGTTCTTTTTTAATAGCTATAGCCTTACTTTTCTTTAAGCCTTGGTTTTCGCCAATCCATTTTTTATAATAATTAGCGATACCAGCATATTTTGAGGCATACTTTATTTTAATGTCTTGACTGTTTCGCATAAATATATCTTGCTCTTTCAAGGCAGCTTCACGAAGTTTTATTCTAGCTGGGTTTATAACATTGACTAACTGTTCTACGGCAATTGATGGTAGGTATTCACTTGTTCGACCTGGAAATCCAAACACCAAGGTAAAATCGTCTTGTTCAACGCCATCAAGGCTTATAGGTAAATGATGTTTAGGTTGATAAGGAATATTGCTTTCTGCATATTCGGTAGGCCTATTGTTTTTATCAGCATAAATTCTAAAAAGTGAAAAATCACCTGTATGTCTAGGCCACATCCAGTTATCAGTATCAGAGCCAAATTTACCAATACTGGATGGCGGTGCACCTACTAGTCTAACATCTTTAAAGGTTTCCACGCGAAACAACATGTATTGGTTACCATTGTAAAATGCTTTTATACGGTTAGTTTGCCAAGATTCTTTAGGTGAATTCTCTACTAATTGAGTAATGTTTTTTTCAATGAGTTTTTGACGCTCTACTTCAGTTTTAGCAGTTTCAATTCCGTTTAAAACTCTGCTAGTCACATCGGTAATTTCTTTTATAAACGTAACTGAAAGTCCAGGATTTTTCAATTCTTCCTTTTGAGAAGCGGCCCAAAAACCTTCAGTTAGATAATCATGCTCTATGGTTGAATGTGATTGAATTTGACCATAACCACAATGGTGATTTGTTAAAATTAAACCTTGGTTTGAAATTACTTCAGCCGTACAACCACCATTAAAGTGGACAATTGCATCTTTAATGCTCGATTGGTTCACACTGTAAATATCTTCAGCATTCATTTTCATGCCCAAGGTTTGCATTTCAGTTTCATTCATTCCTTCAAGTAAAGAAGGAATCCACATCCCACCTTGTTGAGCAAACATCGGGAAGGTTAGTAGAATGATAAATAGTTTAATATATTTCATTTTGATATGCTTTAAATTAAAGCTCTAAAAATACGACATTATTAGGCGTGTTAAAAGGTATTTCTATTGAAGTTTTAGCATTAATTAATCTGTTTTGCTAACAAAAAAATAAATGTAAGCTCTATAGAGCAGGTGTTAATGTCAAAACTGTATTAAAAAGGCCTTTGTGTTAGCGGTTAATGTGCTATTTTTGTTGGAACGCGAATTACAGAGAATCCCGTATATATATGGCTCAAGAAGAATTTAAACTCCCGAAAATGGGAGAAAGCATCACCGAAGGTACCATTCTAAATTGGTTAGTCGCCGAGGGTGATACCTTTCAAGAAGGAGACGTGATTGTTGAAGTTGGTACCGATAAAGTAGATAATGAAGTGCCAGCGCCATTTACAGGGCGTTTAGTAGCAATACACGCTGTTAAAGATACTGTGGTTAAGGTGGGAGAACCAATCGCAAGTGTAGAACAAATAGCTGAAGATGTTGTTCCAAAACAGGAAAAGACATCTCCTATAAAACCAAAAACAGACTCTTCATCTCAAAAGACTTCTACGCCTCCCAAACAGTCAAAACAAACACAGCCAAAAGTCCAGCAAACTTTTAAGGCATCATCACGTGGTAATCAATTTTATTCACCCTTAGTTGAACAAATTGCCAAAGATTACCACATAAGCTATGAAGAATTAGCTCGTATTCCTGCTTCCGGTAAAAATGATCGCTTAAAGAAGTCAGATATCTTTAGTTATATTGAAAATGGTCGTCCGTTTCAGTTTGGACAAGCTGTACCTGAACAAAGCGGTTTTAAAGTTCCTGATTTAAGTTTTGACAAAGGTCAAGGTGAGCGCGTTGAAATGGACCGTATGCGACAAATGATTGCCGATCACATGGTGTTTTCTAAACACACCTCTCCGCATGTAACAGCTTATGTAGAAGCCGATATGTCTAACATGGTCAAGTGGCGTCAAGACCATAAATCGAAATTTCAATCTAAAACAGGACAGAAACTAAGTTTTACACCCTTATTTATTCAGGCTGTCACCCGAGCAATCCAAGATTTCCCTATGATAAATTCGTCTCTAGACGGCAAAGAAATTATTGTAAAAGACCATATTAACATTGGCATGGCTACAGCCTTACCTAGCGGAAATTTAATTGTACCCGTGATTAAAGCAGCCAACACCAAGTCCTTAGAAACACTTGCAGCGGAAGTTAATACTTTGGCCAACAAAGCGCGCGATGGTCAATTAACTAGCGAAGAGACCAAAGGCAGTACTTTTACGATTTCTAATGTAGGAACGTTTGGAAGTCTTATGGGAACGCCAATTATTAACCAGCCCGAAGCAGCTATTCTTGCTACAGGAATTATTAAAAAGCGGGCCGAAGTGATTGAAAACGAAGACGGCGATACAATTGAAATTAGACCCATGATGTATTTATCATTATCCTTTGATCACCGTATTGTTGATGGCTTTTTAGCGGGCAGCTTTTTAAGACGCATTGCCGATTATTTTGAGGAAACACCGTCAATAACTTATTAATTGAAGCATAGTTTCCCTGCTATTGAAAATCTACATTAAATATTAGAAAAATGAATAAAGAGATATATATAAAAGGCTTCAGAAACTTGGTTACAGCAAAAGCTATGGCCGAATTATACGAAGAAAATTTTAAGGTAGTTTCCAAATATGTCCATGCCACTTCTCGTGGTCATGAGGTAATTCAAACTGCAGTGGGAATGCAGCTTGAGCCACAAGATTTCGCTTACCCTTATTACCGCGACGATGCCATGATTTTAGCTATTGGTATGCAGCCCAAAGATCTTATGTTGCAGCTACTTGCTAAAAAAGACGATCCTTTTTCTGGTGGCCGTACCTATTATTCTCACCCAAGTTTACGAGATTCAGATAAAACTAAGATACCGCATCAAAGTTCAGCAACCGGTATGCAAGCTATTCCAGCAACTGGTGCAGCTATGGGATTTTGGTATAAAGAACAGCTTCAACAACAGACAGATAATGCTGTGGTAGTTTGCTCATTAGGTGACGCCTCGGTAACTGAAGGTGAAATTGCCGAAGCTTTACAAATGGCAGCCTTAAAACAATTACCAATTATATATGTGGTTCAAGATAATGGCTGGGATATTTCGGCAAATGCCGAAGAAACACGAGCCCAAAATGCCTTCGAATATGCTCGAGGATTTAATGGTCTTGAGGCAGTAAGTATTGATGGAACTGATTTTAAAGAATCTTACACCACATTTAAAGAGGTATTAAAAACTGTTCGCGAGGAGCGTCGCCCTTTTTTGGTTCATGCCAAGTGTCCGCTGCTTAATCACCATACATCTGGTGTAAGAATGGAGTTTTATAGAGACGATTTAGAAGAATCTAAGCAACGCGATCCTTATCCAAAGTTCAAACAGTTATTATTAGAAGAAGGCTTAACTCAAGCTGAAATTGAATCGATCGAAACTGAAGCTACCCAACTCGTCGCCTTACATTACAAACAAGCTTTAACTGCTGATGATCCAACTCCAAAAGACTTGTTCACGCACGATTTTGCAGAAACACCCATTACATCCGAAGCTGGCGTTCG
>CBFHKB010000084.1:0-9241 GCA_965656295.1 Psychroflexus sp. | reverse complement strand
CGTATCATTAGTAGTTTGATAAAAATCGGTAATGGTTCCAGGTAAGATGTTCAAGCTATACCGCGACTTTTCTTGTTTTTCAAAGTTAATTTCAAGCCTGTTTTTAACTTTGTTTAAGGTGCTTGTAAAAGCAATAGTGGTCGAGTCTTGATTCATTAGGTTGAGCTTAGTTTCATCAACTTCAGCTATGGGTGTGTTAATCGAGAGACGCAACTCTTCCAAAAAACCAATAGTACTTTTTGGAGTGCTCGAAATACGTAAAGAATCAACTTCAATTTCTTTAGGGTTTATCTCTAAAGTGTCTACCAACTGTCCTGCATTTTTAAAAGCGAAGAGCAAGCTGTCTTGATCTATATAGGGTTTGTACCAATATTGCAGCGTGTCTTTTTCGGGATGTTTAAGAATACGATAATCAAAATTAACTGAATCTGGTAACGTTGAAATCAAATGAATATCAGGATTAGACAAAGCGCCTTGGTAACCAAACTCCAGCTGAAGTCTAGAGATTTGTTGTGGTCTATTTGCTTTAAAAGGTAAGACGTCTTTGAATACAAATAAATCATAGGCCTTTTCAGTGGGGATAGAAATAGTATCGTCTAAGAATCCAATTTTATCAGTATCAGCATCAAATTTATAATTAGCATTCGCATCTTTAATGGCAAATAACTTATACTGCCCGGCTTTAATGTTTTCTATAGTAAATGCTGAAGCAGAGTCGGTATAGGCAATGTACGTAGGTGGCTTCTTGAAAACGGTAGAATCTGTATAGGAGCTATCAAGACGGTGTAACATCATCGAAATAGTTTTGTCTGGCACACGGTTAAAGGCGTCAAATACCTGGCCACTCAATTGAAGAGAATCTAGCTCGTTTCCTGTTGAAAATACATACTTAAAATAAGGCAATACATTACCTTCGTTATTATCGGCAATACTGGTGCCAAAATTGATGGTATAAGTTGTATTTTCTAATAAAGAGTCGCGAGGCACTTCAATACTAAATTCTTTGCTGGGTACACTTTGAGGTGTAATGTTTGGTTTATGAGCTAAAGGCGGAGATATGATAATTTGTTGACGTGGGTTATCAAGTTTAACATATTCGTCAAACTTAATTACAATTTCATTAGACTGGTAATTAATGCTATAGTTTTGAGGCTTAGCACTAATAAATTGTGGTGGTTCAGTATCTTTTGGGCCACCATCTGGACGGCCTCGTTGGGCACATGACCAAACGCTGAGAACGATAAAAAAACTTACTAAATAGCTAACAATTGACTTCAACAAGCTCTATTTTTTACAAAGAAACAATATTTATTTCAAATTTAGCGGTTCAAGGCAATGGTCGCCAAGCTAAGTTTTATATTCGGGATAGTTTTTAAGGCTAAATAACAAGCTTCGATTGTAGCGCCTGTGGTAATAAGATCATCGACTAATAATATATGGGTGTTCGTTAATTGCTCTTGAGCTTGGCAGTAAAAGCTATAATCAATCATTTCGGTGCGAGCCAGCCGATTTTTAAATACTTGGGTTTGGCTATGCGAACGCCGTTTTAATACGTAATCTATGTAAGGGACTTGAAGATGATAGGCAATACGTTTTCCAAAACCTTCAACTTGGTTATAACCACGACTTCTTAAGCGCTTTGCGTGAAGTGGTACAGGAATTACAGCATTAATTTGTTTAAATTCAGGACGCTCTTTTAAAATTTCACCCATCCAATCGCCAAAAAAATAGCTTAATTGAGAATGCCCGCGATACTTGAGATTATGTAAAGCTTCTTGAGATGGACCTTGTTTTTGGAAGTAAAATAAGCAATAAGCCCACTTATAATCTACCCGGCCGTAAAGTAAACTTTTAAAGGCTTTTGCTTGTAGTGCTTCTGGGTAACGCGCTATATTATGCAGGCAATGTATACACAATTGGGATTCGGTGGGGTGAAGATGGCGCGCACATCCCCCACAAATAGCGGGGAATAAAAAGTTAATAAAACTTTTAAGCACAATTAAATTTACAAAAAAAATGCTTTAGTTGGGTGCCTTCTAAAAATATAAATCTTGTTTTTTAATTGAATAAGCGCCCTATAAGCTGCTATTTTATATTTTTGTCGCATGGCAAAAGAACAAGACAAATTTAAACAGGTCATTTCACATGCAAAAGAGTACGGTTACGTGTTTTCTTCAAGTGAAATTTACGATGGTTTAAGCGCTGTTTACGACTATGGTCAAAACGGTGTAGAACTTAAAAATAACATTAAAAACTATTGGTGGAAAAGCATGGTGCACATGCATCAAGAAATAGTAGGCTTAGATGCTGCTATTTTAATGCATCCCAAAACGTGGACCGCTTCTGGCCATGTAGATGCCTTTAACGATCCTTTAATTGACAATAAAGATTCTAAAAAGCGCTACCGTGCCGATGTACTCGTTGAAGATTACGTTGAAAAATTGGAACAAAAGGCACAAAAAGAAATTAAAAAAGCCAAAAAACGTTTCGGCGATCAGTTTGATGAAGCAGAGTTTGTGAGCACCCATCCAAGAGTGGTGAAATACCGCAAACAATCTAAAGATATACTTCAACGTCTAGGTAAATCTTTAAGTGATGAGAATTTAAAAGACGTTAAAGCTTTAATCGAAGAGCTAGAAATTGCTTGCCCTTTAAGCGGTTCTAAAAACTGGACAGAAGTGAAACAGTTTAACTTGATGTTCGGGACAAAACTTGGAGCTTCAGCCGATTCGGCTTCAGACTTGTTTTTACGGCCTGAAACAGCTCAAGGTATATTTGTGAACTTCGCAAATGTTCAAAAAACAGGCCGGATGAAAATTCCATTTGGGATTGCTCAAATTGGAAAAGCCTTTAGAAACGAAATTGTTGCACGCCAATTTATTTTCCGTCAACGGGAGTTTGAACAAATGGAAATGCAATACTTTGTTAAGCCAGGAGAGGAACTGAAATGGTTTGAACATTGGAAAACAATTCGAACTAAATGGCATGATTCTCTAGGACTTGGAAAAGAAAATTACCGTTTTCATGATCACGAAAAATTAGCTCATTATGCTAATGCTGCCACCGATATTGAGTTTAAATTTCCATTTGGCTTTAAAGAGCTTGAGGGTATTCACTCTCGTACCGATTTTGATTTGAAAGCACATGAAAATTTATCCGGTAAAAAACTCCAGTTTTACGATCCCGAAGAGAAAAAAAGTTACGTGCCTTATGTAATTGAAACTTCTATTGGCTTAGATCGCATGTTTTTAGCAGTTTTCTCAAGTGCACTCCAAGATGAGGATTTAGGTGATGGGAATTCAAGAACTGTCCTAAAACTACCAGCGGTATTGGCGCCTGTAAAAGCGGCAATTTTACCTTTACTAAAACGTGATGGTTTACCAGAAATCGCTCACGAAATTTTAAGCGATCTTAAATGGGATTTTAATGTGGCTTATGATGAAAAAGATGCTGTAGGTAGACGTTACAGAAGGCAAGATGCTGCCGGTACGCCATTTTGTATCACCGTAGACCATGATACTAAAGAAGATGGAACAGTGACGATTAGACACCGTGATAGTATGGCGCAAGAACGAGTTCATATAAAAGATTTAAAATCGATTTTAGCGCAAGCAGTTGATTTTAAAACCTGGTTAGATCATTAGCCTAAAGAGTCTGAATAGTATAAAAGCCCGTGAAAACGGGCTTTTATACTATTTTAACATTAACCTAACACTACCCTTTGTAACAATTGTAACTTTTAGTAGTCTAATTAAGAGTAAGCTAAAATTTAAGCTAATGATTGAAATTAAAGATTTACATAAATCCTATAAAATTGGTAAAAATGCATTGCACGTATTAAAAGGTATCAATTTTAGTGTAAAAGAAGGCGAATTAGTTTCAATTATGGGGTCTTCAGGTTCTGGAAAATCAACCTTACTTAATATTTTAGGGATATTGGACGAGGCAGATCGTGGCTCTTACAATTTGGACGGTGTTCCTATTAAAAATCTCAATGAACGCATTGCAGCTAATTATCGAAACAAATTCTTAGGATTTATATTTCAGTCATTTAACCTAATCAATTACAAATCGGCTTTAGATAATGTAGTTTTACCACTGTATTATCAGGGTCTTTCAAGAAGCGAACGCATGGATCGCGGAATGAGCTACCTAGAAAAGGTAGGCTTAGCTGACTGGGCCTCACATAAACCCAATGAACTTTCAGGCGGTCAAAAGCAACGAGTTGCTATCGCAAGAGCTTTAGCAAGTCATCCAAAAGTATTACTCGCTGATGAGTTAACAGGTGCACTTGATACCAAAACATCCTACGAAATCATGGATTTAATTCAACAAATTAATGATGAGGGAAAAACTATTTTAATAGTAACCCACGAAGAAGATATCGCTCAAATGACCAAACGTATTGTTCATTTAAAAGATGGTGTTATTATAAACGATGAGAAAGTTGAACAAGTAAGAGCTCTAGAAAATGTTTAGTATAGAACGTTGGCAAGAGGTATTTGAAACCATCAGTAAAAATAAACTCCGAACTTTTTTAACAGGAGTTTCTGTGGCGTCAGGTATTTTTATACTCATCATTTTACTAGGTGTAAGTGTTGGAATGCAAAATGGAATTGAAGAACAATTTTCAAGAGATGCTTCTAATATCATTAACATTTATCCAGGAGAAACTACCTTAGAATTTAAAGGCTTGAATCCAGGCCGAAGAATTCAGTTTACCAATGAAGATTATGAACTCGCCTTAGGAGATAAAGAAAACGTAGAACGTAAATCCTCAGTCTACCAAATCTGGAGCCGATTAATTTCGTACAAGAAAGAATTTGGTAGCTATAGGATTGAAGGCGTTTTACCCGATTATCAATACCTAGAAAATGCTTCTATAATTAATGGGCGTTTTATAAACCAAACTGATTTAGATAATTACGAAAAACATATTGTAATTGGAAATCGGGTTAAAAATGATTTATTTAAAGAAGAAAATCCGCTTGGTAAATTTATTGATCTATCGGGAATTAACTTTAAAGTTATAGGTGTATTTACAGATCCTGGTGGTGATCGGGAAGAAGCTCGAGTTTATATTCCCTTAACTACATCACAGGTGGTTTATGGGGCTGGAAATAAAATTAGATCCATGGGGTTTACGCTACCCAAGGTCGATAACTACGATGAAGCTTTGGCAGAGTCTAATAAGTTTACAGCTAAACTAGAGCGCCAACTCAAAGCTAAACTACTTGTTAACCCGCTAGATACTAGTGGTATATTTATTAGTAATAACATTGAAAACACAAAAGAAATTTATCAACTTATATCAGCGATGCAAATTTTTTTCTGGTTTGTTGGTATAGCAACACTACTAGCTGGAATTATAGGTGTAAGTAATATTATGCTTATTATCGTTAAAGAACGAACTAAAGAAATCGGTATTCGAAAAGCGCTGGGTGCAAAACCAATGTCTATTGTAGGAATGGTATTACATGAGTCTATATTTGTGACTGCTTTTTCTGGACTAGTTGGGCTTATTTTTGCTCTTGGTTTATTGGAATTTATAGGGCCGTATATAGAACTCGACTTTCTCAAAAATCCTTCGGTTAATTTCAATATTGCTGTGACAACCGTGATTATTTTAATAGTAGCAGGAGCTATAGCTGGTTTCTTTCCAGCTTGGAGAGGCGCAAGTATTAAACCAATTGAAGCACTAAGAGACGAATAATATGTTTAGTAGAGATAAATGGAATGAAGTAATCGAGTCATTGTCCTCTAATTTGTTTAGGACAATACTTACGGCTTTTGGCGTATTTTGGGGAATTTTTATCCTTGTAATTCTTCTTGCAGCAGGCAATGGACTTGAAAATGGTGTCAAGCAAGCTTTTTCTGGCATATCCTCAAACTCCATGTTTATGTGGACACAAACAGCCTCAAAACCCTATAAAGGTTTGCCTAAAGGAAGGCGCTATAATTTTGACTTAGATGATGTTACGGCCATAAAGCAAAAAGTTAATGGCTTAAAATACGTTTCCCCACGAAATCAATTGGGTGGTTTTGGAGGAGATAATAATGTTGTACGTGGTCTAAAAAATGGGGCGTTTAATGTGTATGGCGACTATCCAGACATTCAAAATCAAGAGCCTATGAAGATTCTTCAAGGCCGTTTTATTAATCAAAATGATATTGAAAATAAACGCAAAGTTGCCGTGATTGGTCAGGGCGTCTTGAATGAACTTTATGAACTTGGCGAAAACCCAATGGGGACATACATAAAAATCCAAGGGGTTAACTTTATGGTGATTGGTGTGTACAAAAAACGTGGTTTTGGTGGCGGTAACGCCGAAGAAGATCAAAAGCAAATCTACACCCCCTTTACAGCCTTTTCTCAAGCTTTTAATTATGGAGATATTGTGGGTTGGATGGGTATAACAGCCAAAGACAACTTTTCAATCACCAATCTTAAAGAAAGTATTTTCGATGTTATCAAATCAAATCATAGTATTCACCCAGAAGACGATCGAGCCATTGGAAACTTTGATTTATACGAGCAGTTTTCTAAAATTCAAGGTTTATTTATAGCTCTAAATGCAGTAGCCTACTTTGTGGGTATTCTCATTTTACTTTCAGGCGTAATAGGGATTAGCAACATTATGTTAATCGTTGTAAAAGAACGTACCAATGAAATTGGTGTAAGACGAGCTCTAGGTGCAACACCTTGGCAAATTAGAGGCCAAGTTCTATTTGAGTCGGTATTTTTAACACTCGTAGCTGGTATGGCAGGTATTGTATTTGCCTCTGGTATTCTTGCTATTGTTAATTTGGTATTACCTGAGAATGGGGACATGCCATTTGCAAACCCAAGTGTACCTCTTCCAACTATTGTTATTGCCTTAACTATTTTAATAATTTCAGGTTTACTTGCCGGATTTATTCCAGCACAAAATGCAATTAAAGTTAAACCTGTAGATGCCCTTAGAACTGAATAAATTTAAAACCAAAAAGACCTAATATATAAAAAAGATGAAAAAAGCGATTACCATCATTGTACTTGTACTTATAGTTGTCTCATTTGCTGGAGCTCTATTTTACATGTACCAAAAAAATCAGGAAAACCCAGAAGTGTTTAAAACTGAACAAGCCACTGAAGAAACAATTATTAGAAAAACAGTAGCAACTGGAACATTAATACCAAGAGAAGAGGTAGAAGTAAAACCAAATATTTCTGGAATTGTAGACAAGCTATTGGTAAAGCCTGGCGATACAGTTGAAGTAGGTGATTTAGTAGCGCAACTTAAAGTGGTTCCTAACATCAACAACTTAAATTCTGCCAAGAACCAATTGCGTCAAGCACGTATTAATCTTGAAAACGAAACAAAAATTTTTAACCGTCAGCAAGAATTATTCGACAAGGGGGTCATTTCAGCAAACGATTTTGATTTGGCTAAAAATTCTTTTGATAATGCGAAGCAAACCGTTACCTCAGCAGAAGAAAGTTATGAGATTATTAGAACAGGAACCACAAAAGATGCAGGAAATGCCGCTACTACAGAAATAAAGGCACGTATTTCGGGAATGGTATTAGATGTTCCTATTAAAGTTGGTAACCAAGTGATAGAAGCCAATAACTTTAATGAAGGGACTACTATTGCTACTATAGCAAAAGTAGATGACATGATTTTTGAAGGCAAGGTAGATGAGTCTGAAGTCGGGAAAATTAAAGAAAATCTCCCATTAGAAATCACTGTTGGTGCTATTGAAAACAAAAAATTTGATGCTGTATTAGATTACATTGCCCCTCAAGGGGTCGAAGAAAATGGTGCAGTACAATTTGAAATTGAAGGCAGTTTAAAAGATACACAAGGTATTTTTATTAGAGCAGGCCTTAGTGCAAACGCCTCCATTATTTTAGAAAAGGTAGAAAATGTATTAGCTATAAAAGAAGCCTTAGTTCAATTTGATAAAGAAACTAAAGAACCTTATGTAGAAGTAGAGGTTGGCAACCAAGATTTTGAGCGCCGTGACATAGAACTAGGTCTAAGTGACGGTATAAACGTGCAAGTTAAGTCTGGTATAGATAAGGACGATAAAATTAAAGTCTGGAACCGTGTTGAAGCTCCAATAGCTGGTAATAGAAGAAGACGATAAATGCCATTAAATACAACTCCTATGAAATTTATATTTAGCATTCTAGCGATCATATTCTTATGTAGTTCAACAACTACTTTTGCTCAAGAACAGCCAAAAAGTTGGACACTTGAAGCTTGTATTGCTTATGCCATAGAAAATAACATCTCTGTTAAACAGTCTGAATTAGATATTGATAATGCAGAGATTAGCAAAAGTGAAGCTATTGGTAACTACTTGCCATCACTTAATGCCAATGCGAACAACTCTTGGAATTCGGGATTAACCCAAAACGTCACGACAGGAGTTTTAGAAAATCAAGTAACTCGTAATTTTTCGTTAAGTTCAACTATAGGTTTCAATATATTTAACGGCTTATCAAATTTAAGGCAATTACAACGCGCCAAATTAGAGCGTTTATCTGCTCAATATTCCCTCAATCAAATTAAAGATAATATATCTTTAAACGTTGCAAATGCCTACTTACAGATTTTAGTGAGCAAACAACAACTTGAGGTTTTACTTGAGCAGAATGCAGTAACACTAGAGCAAGTTGAACAAACAAAACTATCGGTAGAAGCAGGAACATTACCAGAAGGTGATTTATACGAGATCCAAGCGACAAATGCTAATGAGCAACAGCAAATTCAAATCGCCCGTAACGATGTTAAAATAGCTCGAATTAGTCTTGCACAATTATTATTGTTAGATGATTATAAGAATTTTGATATCGCCGATGAAGATTATGAGATACCAATTACTGATATCTTATCTAAATCTCCCGAAGAAATAATTAAGCAAGCTGAAGAAGAGCGTTTTGAGATTAAATTAGCACAACAAGACTTGGCTATTGCCGAAAAAGATATAGAAATTGCTAGAAGTCAGTATTACCCTACACTATCCGGCTTTATCAATTACAATACTCGCGAGTCTGATCGTAAAAGATCTGTGAGTACAGGAATTGATCCTAACAATCCTACACAGCAAATAGGTGTAGTTGAAGGCACAAATCAAGCGGTTGTTCAACCCAACTTCGCATTTGAATCTATTGCTGCACGCGATTTTATAGATCAATTGTGGCGTAATGATGGTCTATCTTATGGCATACAATTAAATGTACCCATATTTA
>CBFHKB010000083.1:0-9731 GCA_965656295.1 Psychroflexus sp. | reverse complement strand
ACAGACAATACCATCGATTATGAACTGGGCTTGTATGAACGCAAACTTAAACGCGGTAGCTTAAGCATCGACCTTTTACCACGGGAGTGTGCCACTTGCCCACAACAAGCCACGTGGTTGGTTGAAGAGCGCACGCTCAAAGGCCTTCGAATTATAGGTGATGAAGAGCCGGAGCACTTTAATATCCCGACAGACTTAATACTCACCAAGGTCGAGTAAACCAAAGTTTGGTTAACTAACACCAACAGCGCTAATCTTAATTAGCGCTGTATTTGTTTAGAACTAAGCTTCACACCAAAAGCTTTTTAAGTCTTAAAAAGTGTTAACAAAACGCTTAAATTATAACGCTATCGTATAAAACCAAAGTTTTAACCCTAAAAAGTACGGATTATGACCACTTTTTGTATGGTAAATGACAACCCCAAGCGCTATTGACTCTCCTATATTTACAATGTAAATTAATGTTGTACTAAAGTTTTAAAATAAAACAGACCATAAATCAATAGATATGATTTCCCCTGATCAAAACCTTATTTTTTCGACGCGTATTTTAGGCGTGAAAAATTCGGATTTTTATAAAACCTACCATAACTATCCAAGTCTTGGCAGCTTTGTAAGTCTTGTGTGGCGAAATAATCATGTGCAAGTGGTTAATGAAGCTAGTAAGAGTTTAGGCTGTTTACCGCAGCAATATCGCTACTTACAAAAATACTTAAAGCAAAATATAGAATTTATCGGTATGGTCTCATCTTTAGACATGCATGAAGTTACCATCGATGTTTTACCATTATAACACCAAAAGGCGTTGAAATAATTGCGCTGTTAAAAAAGCATCGCCCATAGCAGTATGCCTATTAGAACAATTTATACCATAGAGGCTACATAAGTCGTCTAGACTAAAGTTTTGTTCTAATGGGCAGTGATGCTTTTCCTTATATATACGGTTGGTATCTTTAAGCTTATTTTTAAGTGAACCCGCTCCTAAATGCTTTAAAGCGCGATTAATCATTGCCACATCAAACTTCACGTGGTGTCCGACTAAGGTTGCATTACCTATAAACTTCAAAAAAGCAATAATAGCCTCTTGTTCTTCAATTTGACCATGATTTGTATGAGGCAAAATACCATGAATAGGTATCGCTTCGCTCCCTGAGTGATCTTGTTGCACAAACCACTCAAAACATCTACTCACAAAAATACGTTGTGATGTAAATTTAACCGCACCAATAGATAAAATGCGATCTTTTTTAGGGTCTAAACCAGTGGTCTCACAATCAAAAGCAACGTAAAAGTCCTCCTGCGGTTCTTTAAACCTAGCCTTATACGTTTCCCAAAATGGGAGCTCTTGCTTGTTATTATTTAACCAACTTAACCAGCCCATATTAGGTAAAAAAACTTAAGTTAAAACGCGTTTTTAAATTAGTTTGCAAGTTATTTATAGGTTTAAATGCATATTTTAAACGGTTTTTATCATGTTTACTCAAGGTCTTAAGGTTTACAAAACGGCCAGAATCTTCTTGAGCAAAGCCTGAGTCCGTTCTATAGCGCAATAAGTCGTAAAAACTTCGAATACAGGAATGGTACAAGTTGGCATTTTGTGGCTCTCGATTGGCCATAAGTTTAAAGCGTTCGACCGTAGAGTTAACCCCGGCAACTTCAACCGAAAGTGTTAATACCCGAGCCGCATCGACTAAAGGCATAATGGCTCGTGCTTTAAGATCAAATTCATCTTTATGTGCACCATCATCTTCAACAATAAATTGTTTAAAAAAGCCTAATGGCGGTGGATTTTTTAGTGCATCACTAGCCAAATAAGCATAAAACGTATCATCCTTACGAAGCAAGCTATAAACCTGTTTACGTAGTTGATCTTCTAAGTCTTGCGAGCCATACACTCGCTTAAAATCAAAAAACACACTACACAATAAAATACGTTGTTCGGTGGGTGATTTAATCCATTGCCTAAATTGTTGTTTCCATTGCTCGAGTGATAAACAATAATCAGGATTATTAGCCATCATTTGCGCCGGACAAAATTCGAAACCTACCTCGGCTAAAACTTCACTTAGATGTTGTCCCAGTTGTAAAAAATAAGCCTGCACTGTTTTAAATTGCGAATCGGGCACATCTTCAAACACGAGCGCATGATCTTGATCGGTTAATAAAAGTTGCTCGCCACGGGCTTGGCTACCCAAAAACAACCAAGTAAATGAGCAAGGTGGCGTTGTAGGCATTTGAGCAAGAGATATCTCTGCACAGCGTTCAAATAAGGCCTCATGTAAACCTTCGGTTAGCTCTAAACAATGTGAAATAGGTAAATCTGTAGAAAGGTAAGCCTGCAACAATTGCGTTAGTTGATGGCGTACGTGCTTTAAATCATGTGTCGTTTTCGCTCGTTTTAAAGCTTTTAATAAGGCTATCGGATTATTAGCTTGAGCCGTCACAATATCATGCTCAGACAAAACGCCTAATAAAGGGCTTTCAGGACTACCGTCTTCAGTAATACATAAATGCCCAACCTGGTTTTGAAGTAATTGAAGTTGTGCCTGTGCCACGCTAATATCTGGCTTCACACAGTACACCGGTGCACTCATAATATCTTGCACTTCAGCATGGTGAGACACCAAACCTGTGGCTACAAAACGTCTTAAATCTTTATCAGTAATAATCCCAAACGGAAGTTGTTCTGCGGTTATAATAGCCGAACTAATACCACGTTTAGACATTTGCTTGGCGACTTCTACGATTGAAGTTGAGGGTGAAACGGTATAAACTGAAGTGGTAAACTTAATGTGCTGAAAATAATCAATATCAAGTTTAGTAGTAGCAGGAGTTGAGGTTAGGTTTTGTGATAACAACTGGCCTTTGTGAGTTTTAGCCAAAGGTTGACGTTGGTTAGACGCAAAACTTCGTAACAAAAATTGAGCGATGGCTGGTTCGCTTAAATAAGGTTTAAAGGCTTTAAATGGTATGGCATAAAGTAAGCTTTCGGTTTTGGCTGAAGCTTTCATAGCATAATCTTGCTCTGCAAAATAAGGGCGTAATCCTAAAATATCACCTTCGTCACAAACATCTACCAATCGATGACCAGAATTGTGTTTAATACTTAAATTGATGGTCCCTTGATTAACCACATAAAAAAATTCGTGAGTAGCAACTCCTTGCTCAAACAACACGTCATGTTGAGGTAAATATACCACCTCAACCTCTTGTGCAAGCTGGTAACATTCCACTTTCGATAATTGATCAAAGGGAGGAAAATCTTTTAAAAAATCGGCAATGCGTTGTGCAATTGTATTTTTCATTAACTAAAAATACAATTTTAGATCTAAAACTTGGTTCCTCAACTTTATTTTATGTTTCACACGTAGTTACATTCACGTTAAATTTTGATAAATGTTATTCAAGTCGCTTAACTATTTTAATTGTAAGTTTAAAACTTAATTGCATCAAATGTAGACTTGCTTATGACTCCAAAAAACCTAAAAATAATAGCCATTATCATCATCGTATTCGGTTTTTCGGCCTATATAACAAGCCATTGGTTGGGAAGTACAGCTTGGGTTGCTATGGGTGGCGCTGGAGGCTTTATGTTGGTTTACATCTTACAAAATAACAAGAAGCCTTAAATAAGCTTTAATTTGTTTAATGTTTCAAGCCAAGCGCTTAATTTTGTAACTTCAACTTTTGCCATAAGCTCAAATAAAATGACCTATAATTACATTAAAGCCCTACACCTAATTTTTGTCATCACCTGGTTTGCGGGCTTATTCTACATTCCGCGATTATTTATTTATCAAATTGAAGCCAGTTTAAAACCGAAACCAGAATCTAAAATTTTAAGTGAACAATTGAAGCTAATGACAAAACGTTTATGGCATATTATTACCTGGCCTTCAGCTATTCTGGCAACAGGTTTTGCTATTTGGCTATTAATTATTAATCCATATTGGCTTCAACAAGGCTGGATGCACGTTAAATTAGCATTTGTTGTATTGTTATTTGCCTATCACTATAAAAATCATCTCATCTTTAAACAATTTCAGCAAGACGATATTCGTTGGACCTCCAACCAAATGCGGTTATGGAATGAAGGTGCTACCTTAATTTTATTTGCGGTAGTATTTTTAGTAATATTAAAAAGCGCTATTAATTGGATCTACGGGCTTGTTGGTTTGATAGGTTTAGCCGTATTACTGATGTTAGGAATTAAAGCCTACAAAAATTTTCGAAAATCTAAAGGTGAAGATGTTTAAACGCTCTCTAAGTACACGCATATTTTTATCAATGATCGCTTTGGTTATCGGTGCATCAGTACTTATTGCAATTGTTACGGTTTACCAGTACAAACAAGAAGCCGAAGATTTACACCGTGAAAAACTAAACCGAAAAGAAAATGCCATTCGCGCTAACATCAACTACATTTTACGCACCACCTATTACACGGTAAATACAGAAAACTTACCACTTATTTTTAAAGAAAAAATTTACGAAATACAAGATATTCACGATACCGAAATCAATATTTACGACACCAAAGGCAGGCTGCTTAAGTCTTCGATGACTAAGTTTTATCTGGATACTGTTACCACTAAAATGCCGGCTAAAGCCCTTGAAACCATGAATATTTCGGCCGAAAAAAAATACGTCACTAGCTTTGTCGAAGACCAACAAAAATACCAATCGTCTTACACCTATATTTTAGATAAGTATTTTAAACCCATTGGGATTTTAAACTTACCCTACATCGAAGACGACGGTTTTTTAGAGCGTGAACTTAACGATTTTCTCATATTATTAGCACAAGTCTATGGATTTATGCTTATTGCAGCCATTGTGTTAGCCTATTTTCAATCTAATTACATTACCCGTTCATTAAAAGCCATTAGCCAAACCTTGACTAAAACACGCTTAGATCAAAACAATCCTAAAATCAAGGCCCAAAAGTTAAGTTCAGAAATTAAACCCTTGGTAAACTCTTACAACGCCATGATTGACCAACTTGAAGTATCGGCTCAAAAATTAGCTAAATCTGAACGCGATCAAGCCTGGCGACAAATGGCAAAACAAGTGGCACACGAAATTAAAAATCCGCTCACCCCAATGCGACTCAATGTTCAAAACTTCGAACGCCGCTTCGATCCACAAGATCCAGATATCGAACAAAAATTAAAAGACTTTTCCAACTCTTTAATTCAACAAATAGACACCCTAAGTACTATTGCTTCAGCGTTTTCAGACTTTGCTCAAATGCCAGCTCAAAAATCTGAAACCATCAATATTGTTGAAACCACAAAATTGGCTATCGACATATTTAACGCGGGTTACATCAAATTAAAGGCAAATCCAGACCAAATACTTCTGAAATTTGATAAAACCCAATGGATTAGAATAATAACCAACCTTGTTAAAAATGCTATTCAAGCGACAAACGAGCGGGAACAGCCAGAGATTTTAGTTGAAGTGACCGAAGATGAGCATCACGTGCATATTTCAGTTCAAGATAATGGATGCGGGATTTCTCAAGAGCACCAACAACACATTTTTGAGCCCAAATTTACTACTAAATCTAGCGGTATGGGTTTAGGCTTAGGAATGGTTAAAAATATTATTGAAAATTATAAAGGGACTATAAAATTAAACTCAAAACCCGATCAAGGTACTACCTTTGTACTTTTAATACCCAAATAAATAACTATGGACTTTAACAATCTTACACTCGATATTCAAAATGCGATTGCTACACTTCGCATTAATAGACCCAAAAAATTAAATGCCTTAAACCGTGAAACTATTCAAGAACTTCATGAAGCCTTTAAGAGTCTAAAACAACAAGACCATGTTCGGGTTATTATATTAACTGGCAGCGGCGAAAAAGCCTTTGTAGCTGGTGCCGATATTTCAGAATTTGCTGATTACAGCGTAGAAGAAGGAACCGATTTGGCTGCAAAAGGTCATGAACTCGTCTTTGATTATATTGCTAACTTCCCAAAACCAGTTATTGCTGCCGTTAATGGCTTTGCACTGGGTGGCGGTTTAGAATTAGCTATGGCTGCTCATTTTAGAATTGCAAGCGATCAAGCTAAAATGGGTCTACCTGAAACGTCTTTAGGCGTTATTCCTGGGTATGGTGGCACACAGCGCTTGCCGCAACTTATCGGTAAGGGTCGCGCTATGGAAATGATTATGACGGCCGGCATGATTAATGCCGAAAAAGCCTTGAACTATGGCTTAGTCAATCACGTCACCTCGCCAGAAGATTTGCTCACCAAAGCTGAAGCATTAGCCCAAAAAATAATGAATAATTCTAGCCAAGCCATCGCTGCTGCTATAGAAGCTGTAAATGCTAATTTTGAAGATGGCGTAAATGGGTTTGCAGCCGAAATTAAAGCCTTTGGTGAAGCCTTTGGGACCGATGAGTTTTCTGAAGGAACTCAAGCTTTCTTAAATAAACGTAAGCCTAAGTTCTAACACTAAAAAGCCTACCTATGAATCTATTTGTAACAGGCATTGGCACCGATGTCGGTAAAACGGTGGCTTCAGCAATTTTAACCGAGGCTTTAGAAGCTGATTATTGGAAACCTATTCAAGCTGGGGACTTAGAGCACTCAGACACACATAAAGTCAAAGCCTGGGTAAGCAATCAAAACTCAACTTTTTTTGACAATGCCTACGCTCTAAAAACGCCGATGAGTCCACACGCAGCAGCTGAAATTGATAAGGTTCAAATTCAATTAAACCACATCAAACGGCCAGAAACATCAAAGCACTTAGTGATTGAAGGTGCTGGTGGTATATTGGTTCCCGTGAACGAGACCGAAAATGTTATAGAGCTTGCACAACCAACAGATCATATTATTGTTGTATCCAGGCATTATTTAGGCAGTATCAATCACAGTTTGCTCACATTAAATTACTTGGTACAACAAGGCTTTAAACACATACACCTCATTTTTAATGGCGAGGAACATCCCACAACAGAGTCAATCATCCAACAACGATTTCCAATTGACGTGCTAGGGCGTATTAACCAAGAAGCTGAAATTAATGCAGAAATAATTAAGCGGTATGCTCAACAATTTAAAGCGGCCTTACACCAACTGAAGTCTTCTTAAATGAAATCAAGTTTAGAACATATTAGCAACCTATTTAAACCCAAAAAAAGTATTTCAAATCGGGATGCCAAACATATTTGGCACCCACTAACACAGCATAAAACCAGTGGTAAAATGCTCGCCATAAAAAAAGCTAAAGGCGTTTGGCTTACCGATGAAAATGAAAAATCCTATATAGATGGGATTGCTTCTTGGTACACCAGTATGTTTGGGCATTGCCATCCTGAAATTATTAAGGCCGTTAGTGAACAAATGCAAAAGTTAGATCAAGTGGTGTTTAGTGGATTTACTCATGAACCTGCGGTTAAACTAGCCGAAGAACTGTTAAGTATTTTACCGCCAAATCAAGACAAGTTATTTTTTAATGACAACGGTTCTACAGCTACCGAAATAGGTTTAAAAATGGCCTTACAATACCATTATAATCATGGTGAAAAACGTCAAGTTATACTAGCCTTAGAAGAAGGTTTTCATGGCGATACTTTTGGCGCTATGTCTGTGTCTGGTCTTTCCGTTTACAATGGCGCCTTTGAAGATCACTTTATTAAAGTAGTGCGTATTCCTAGACCTGAAGGTCATAACAACTCAAAGGTCTTGGCACAGTTAGAAGCACTCATACAAGAGTACGAAATCGCTGGATTTATTTATGAGCCCTTAGTACAAGGTGCTGCTGCCATGAAAATGTATGATAAAACAGGACTAGAATTACTGATTAAACGCTGCCAACAGGCAAACATTATTTGCATTGCTGATGAGGTTATGACGGGGTTTGGAAAAACAGGAACTAATTTTGCTTCTGAACAACTAAACGTTGAACCCGATATTATATGCCTTAGCAAAGCCTTGAGTGCGGGAATGGTTCCTATGGGATTAACCTCTTGTACGAAGCGTATTTTTAAAGCGTTTTACGACGACTCTATAGCAAAAGGTTTATTTCACGGTCACACCTATACAGGAAATCCTTTAGCGTGTGCAGCGGCTTTAGCAGGCATTAAGCTTCTAAAAAGCACTAACATACAAGACCAAATAAAAGCCATTAACTTACAGCATCAAGCCTTTGCTGAACAAATCAAGTCTCACCCACTCGTAAAATCGGTACGCCATTTAGGAGTTATTTTTGCCTTAGATTTAGCCATCGAAATGCCTCGGTATGGGAAAGAGCGCAATTGGCTGTTTAATTTCTTTATGAAACATGGGGTTTTTTTAAGACCATTAGGCCAAACCATTTATATTTTACCGCCTTTTGTGATTAGCCCAAAAGAGTTAGCAAAAATTTATGCTAGTATTAATAAAGCTTTAAAACTTCTGGACGAAAAACGTAACTAAAGTTACATTCAGTGCTTAACTCGATTAGTTTATTTGCAAAAAATCATACACTATGAATTGGATTTATGAGCCTTGGCCATGGTATGTTTCTGGCCCATTAATTGCTTTTACGATGTTTATTCTTCTGTTTGTAGGCAAACGGTTTGGCATGTCGTCAAACCTTAAAACAGCCTGTAGCATTGGCGGTGCTGGAAAAGTATCTGAATTTTTTAAATTCGATTGGAAAGCCCAACGTTGGAATCTTATTGTTGTATTAGGTGCTATTATTGGCGGTTTTTTGGCCCAAACTTACTTATCAAATAACACAGTCGATATTAACGATGAGGTCGCAACAAAATTAGAAGCTTATGGCTTTCTAAGCGCCGATGAAGATTATCTTCCTCCGGAACTCTTTTCAGTTGAACAATTAAGCGATCCTAAAGTTCTTGGCATTTTAATAATAGGCGGTTTTTTGGTGGGTTTTGGAGCTCGTTATGCGGGTGGCTGTACTTCAGGCCACGCTATATCTGGTTTAAGTAACCTTCAACTGCCTTCTTTAATTGCTGTGATTGGCTTTTTTATTGGCGGACTAATCATGGTCCATTTGTTATACCCATTAATATATTAATCTTATGAAAGCTATTATCTATTTAGTTATTGGTGTGTTTTTTGGCATCGTCATGTATAAGTCTGAAGCCGCGTCTTGGTTTAGAATTTATGAAATGTTTGAGTTTGGTGCATTTCATATGTATGGCATTATTGGGTCAGCCTTAGTGCTAGGTGTGATCGGTATACAAATTATTAAACGTAAAAAAATTAAAGCTTTTACTGGTGAAGATATGATGTTAGACCCTAAGACCAAATCGATACCACGATACCTCATTGGTGGTATTTTGTTTGGATTAGGTTGGGCACTTGCAGGTGCTTGTCCAGGACCTATGTATGTTTTAATTGGCGCTGGTTATTGGCCTCTATTAGTGGTTGTTGGTAGTGCAATTTTAGGCACCTTTGTCTATGGATTGTTAAAATCAAAGTTGCCACATTAATCAATTAGGAACTTAGTTTAAAGTTACTATTACTACAAACAATTGATTTGTTTATAGTTTATTCAGAGAAACAGGTTATTCAAAATGAATAACCTGTTTTTGTA
This sequence comes from Psychroflexus sp., assembly GCA_965656295.1. Taxonomy (GTDB): domain Bacteria; phylum Bacteroidota; class Bacteroidia; order Flavobacteriales; family Flavobacteriaceae; genus Psychroflexus. The sequence continues at coordinate 161 of CBFHKB010000083.1, read as the reverse complement.
TAAACCCTAGAAAAGGGTTTTAAATTTTTATCGTAATTTAGAAGCAAATCAAGCCTTATGAAAGTTATTATTTGCTGTTTAATAATCGCGATAAGCTTTACCACGAAAGCCCAAAAACTTCCGATTAAAGATCAATTTGCTCATACCTTTTCTATTGTTGC
>CBFHKB010000082.1:0-9819 GCA_965656295.1 Psychroflexus sp. | reverse complement strand
TTGTTTGTGGTTACGCTTGAGGTAATGCACTAAGTGCAGGCTGGCTTCTTTGGGCTGATCTCTTACTATTGCCCAATAGGTTTTTTGCGGCTCATGCTTTGCAAAAGCTTGATTTAAACGACTCAAGGCTTTTGATGTTTTAGCAAAAACAATTACCCCACTTGTTGGACGATCTAATCGGTGCACCACACCCAAATAAACTTGACCAGGTTTATGATCTCTTTTTTTGATGTAAGATTTAATAATTTCACTAAGCGGTTGATCGCCAGTTTTATCACCTTGAACAATATCGCCTGGTCGCTTGTTAACAACGATCAAGTGATTGTCTTCAAAAATGATTTCAATATTGTTTAAGTTTGTTTTCATAAAAAAAGCAAAGCTAATTATTGCTTTGCTTTTAGAGGATTAAATGCTTATAAATTTTAAGTTTGAATAACGCCAAGGTTGAAATCTTTTGTGATAGGAGCGTGGTTGGCGACCTCAATACCATTAGAAATCCATTTACGCGTTTCTAAAGGCTCTATAACAGCATCGGTCCACAAGCGTGCTGCGGCGTAATATGGGCTAGTTTGCTCGTCGTAATTTGATTTAATTTTATCGTACAGTTCTTTTTCTTTTGCCTCTGTAATTTTTTCGCCTTTAGCTTTTAATCTTGAGGTTTCAATTTGAAGTAACACTTTTGCTGCCGAGTTACCACTCATGACCGCTAGCTCTGCACTTGGCCAGGCAACAATAAGTCTTGGATCGTAAGCTTTACCGCACATTGCATAATTTCCAGCACCATAGGAGTTACCTATAATTATAGTGAATTTAGGAACCACCGAATTACTTACGGCATTTACCATTTTAGCTCCATCTTTTATAATTCCGCCGTGTTCACTTTTACTGCCTACCATAAAACCAGTAACATCTTGTAAAAAGACCAGGGGTATTTTTTTCTGGTTACAATTAGCGATAAATCGAGTCGCTTTATCTGCTGAATCACTATAGATCACACCGCCAAACTGCATCTCGCTAGGTTTACTTTTAGATTTTGTGGTCTTAACAATTTTTCGTTGATTAGCCAATATACCAACAGCCCAGCCATCAATTCGTGCATAACCTGTAATGATGGTTTGGCCATACCCAGCTTTATACTCGTCAAATTCTGAATTATCAACCAAACGCTCTATAATGGGCATCATATCGTATTGATCACTTCGTTTAGCAGGCAATAAGCCGTAAATATCTTTCGGGTCTAGTTTTGGTTTCTTGGCTTGAGTTCTATTAAACCCAGCGGTTTCAAATTCACCTATTTTATCAAAAATAGATTTAATTTGGTCTAAAGCCGCATGATCATCCTTGGCTTTGTAATCGGTCACGCCGCTTACTTCACAGTGAGTGGTTGCACCACCTAGAGTTTCATTGTCTATGCTTTCGCCAATAGCCGCTCTTACCAAATAGCTACCTGCTAAAAAAATACTTCCTGTTTTTTCGACGATTAGGGCTTCATCACTCATAATTGGTAAGTAGGCGCCTCCAGCTACACAACTTCCCATCACAGCAGCAACTTGTGTGATACCTTGACTACTCATAATAGCATTATTTCTAAAAATGCGTCCAAAATGCTCTTTGTCAGGAAATATCTCATCTTGCATCGGTAAAAAAACACCTGCACTATCAACTAAGTAAATAATTGGTAAATTATTTTCAATGGCTATTTCTTGGGCTCTTAAATTCTTTTTTCCTGTTATGGGAAACCAAGCACCAGCTTTAACCGTCGCATCGTTGGCTACTACAATTACTTTTTTGCCAGATACTTCACCTATTTTAATAACAACGCCACCACTTGGGCAACCACCATATTCTTGATACATCCCATCACCAGCAAATGCTCCTATTTCTATAGCTTTTTTTGGTTTGTCTAATAAATAATCTATCCGTTCACGGGCTGTCAACTTTCCCTTATCGTGGTGTTTATCTATTTTTTTTTGACCGCCGCCAAAATAGACTTCTTTGAGTTTATGTTTCAGGTCTGATACTAGTAGTTTGTTGTGATCTTCGTTTTTATTAAATTTAATATCCATCAATAATCGTCTTTTGTGCTAAAATACAAATAAGAATCATTTACTAAATCGTTTGCGAGAACAATTTAAGTATAATTTAAAGCGCTTAAGATAAAAGGTCTAACCTTATAAATCACTATATTTGTTAGTCAAAATTTAAATTGCATTATGAATAAAAATACAGTTTTAGCTTGGGCTACCTTTATTATGGTGATTGTTGGCCTATGTTTAATAGCATTAGGTGCTTTTAGATATAACGATGTGGCAGGTTGGGGATTTGCAGCTGTAGGTATAGGCTTTTTTGCCATAGCTTGGGTGTTTAATGCTTTGAAAGGTCGCGTTTAAAATATAATATATGGAAGATAAAAAAGTAATTTTTTCGATGTCTGGTGTTAGTAAAACTTACCCGGGCGCAAACAAACCAGTTCTCAAAAATATTTATTTAAGTTTTTTTTATGGTGCTAAAATTGGCATCTTAGGGCTTAACGGTTCGGGTAAATCTACCTTGATGAAGATTATTGCTGGTCAAGAAAAAAATTTTCAAGGTGATGTAGTTTTTTCACAGGACTATTCGGTTGGTTACTTAGAGCAAGAGCCACAATTAGATCCGGAGAAAACAGTTTTAGAAGTTGTTAAAGAAGGTGTGGCAGATGTAGTGGCTATTTTAGACGAATATAATAAGATTAACGATGATTTTGGTTTGCCAGAGGTGTATGAAAACCCTGATAAAATGCAAAAGTTAATGGATCGTCAAGCGGTATTACAAGACAAAATTGACGCTACTAATGCTTGGGAACTTGATAATAAACTTGAGGTAGCTATGGATGCATTAAGAACACCGGCAGCCGATAAGAAAATTGGTGTATTGTCAGGTGGTGAGCGCCGTAGGGTAGCCTTGTGCCGTTTGCTTTTGCAAGAACCAGATGTGCTATTACTAGACGAGCCAACCAACCACTTAGATGCTGAATCGGTACATTGGTTAGAACATCATTTACAGCAATACAAAGGAACCGTAATAGCCGTTACTCACGATCGTTATTTTTTAGATAATGTTGCTGGATGGATTTTAGAATTAGACCGTGGTGAGGGTATTCCTTGGAAAGGTAACTACACTTCTTGGTTAGATCAAAAATCTAAGCGTTTAGCTCAAGAACAAAAACAAGCATCTAAACGTCAAAAGACACTTGAACGTGAGCTTGAATGGGCTAAAATGGCTCCAAAAGGAAGGCAAACCAAGCAAAAGGCACGTTTAAAAAATTACGATAAACTCATGAGTCAAGATCAAGAAAAGCTTGATGAAAACCTTGAGATTTTTATACCTAATGGACCTCGATTAGGGACTAATGTGATAGATGCTAAGGGTGTTAGTAAAGCTTTTGATGATAAATTGTTATACGAAGATTTAAACTTTAATTTACCTCAAGCGGGAATTGTTGGTATTATTGGCCCAAATGGAGCTGGTAAAACAACCATCTTTAAAATGATAATGGGCGAAGAACAGCCAGATAAAGGTGAATTTGCTGTTGGTGAAACTTCAAAAATTGCTTACGTCGATCAATCGCACAGTAATATAGATCCCGAAAAAAGCATATGGGAAAACTTTTGTGATGGTCAAGAGTTGATTATGATGGGAGGCAGAAAAGTAAATTCTAGGGCGTATTTGAGTCGTTTTAACTTTTCAGGAAGTGAACAAAACAAAAAAGTAAGTACCTTATCTGGTGGTGAACGTAACCGTTTACATTTAGCGATGACACTACGTGAAGAAGGTAATGTTTTGCTGTTAGATGAGCCAACAAACGATTTGGATGTGAATACACTAAGAGCCCTTGAAGAAGGTTTAGAAAACTTTGCTGGCTGTGCAGTTGTTATATCTCACGACCGTTGGTTTTTAGATCGTATATGTACCCATATTTTAGCTTTTGAGGGTGATTCCCAAGTTTATTTCTTCGAAGGTAGTTTTAGCGAATATGAAGAAAATAAAAAGAAACGCTTAGGCGGAGACTTGATGCCAAAACGTATTAAATACAAAAAGTTGGTGAGATAATTCTTACCAACTTTAACTTAAAAAGGCGGTTTGAAAAAACCGCCTTAATTATTAAGAGACTTCACAGTTTATAAAGAAGCAACGTGCTTTGTTAAGCTCGACTTAAGGTTAGCTGCTTTATTTTTGTGAATGATATTTTTCTTAGCTAATTTATCAACAACGGAATAAGCTTCAGTTAGCTTCTTTTCAGCTTCTGCTTTATCAGTTGTGTTTTTAAGATTCTTGATAATAGTTCTAGCCGTTTTGTGTTGGTAACGATTTCTTAATCGTTTAGTTTCACTATTACGAATTCTTTTTAATGCTGATTTGTGATTTGCCATTGTAAAATGTTTTGTAGTCCGTAGGGGATTCGAACCCCTGTTACCAGGATGAAAACCTGGCGTCCTAACCCCTAGACGAACGGACCATTGCTTATTTGCGGTTGCAAAAATAGATAATAATTACATTCCTGCAAACAAATATTAAAAAAAATTAATAAGCTTTTGCGAATAAAACACGCTGTTTAGACGCTTTCCCTGTAATTATACATTTACCTGCTTCAGAATCAGTATTGTTAGGTATACAACGAATGGTTGCTTTTGTTTTTTGTTTTATATATTCTTCTGTTTCAGCATTACCATCCCAATGCGCAGAAATAAATCCTCCTTTGGTGTTTAATACTTCTTTGAATTCTTCGAAGCTTTCAACTTTTGTGGTATGCTCAATTCTGTAATTGTTCGCTCTTTCAAACAAGCTATGTTGTATATCTTTTAATTTTTGCGAAACTTCAACTACAATGTTATCTTGCTCGATAAATTCCTTGCTTAAGGTATCTCTTCTTGCAAGTTCTACTGTTCCTTTTTCTAAATCTTTTGGACCAATAGCTATTCTAAGTGGAACGCCTTGAAGCTCATACTGAGCAAATTTCCATCCTGGTTTATGGGTTCGGCGATCGTCAAACTTAACACTAACACCAGATTGTTCTAAACTTTCTTTTAATTGGATAGCGGTATTGCTAATAGCAGTGAACTGCTCTTCGGTTTTAAATATAGGAACAATAACAACTTGAAAAGGGGCTAATTTGGGTGGTAATACCAAACCATGGTCATCACTGTGCGTCATAATTAAAGCGCCCATTAAGCGTGTAGAAACACCCCAACTTGTAGCCCAAACCAAATCTTGCTTACCTTCTTTAGATGTATATTTGACATCAAATGCTTTAGCGAAATTTTGACCTAAAAAGTGTGATGTTCCTGCTTGTAAAGCTTTGCCGTCTTGCATAAGCGCTTCAATACAATAGGTTTCATCGGCACCTGCAAAACGTTCAGAGGCTGTTTTGGTGCCTTGAACAACGGGTATAGCCATATAATTTTCGACAAAATTGGCGTAAATGCTATTCATTAATTTAGTTTCTTCTAGGGCTTCTTCCTTGGTTTCATGAGCTGTGTGTCCTTCTTGCCATAAAAATTCAGCTGTTCTTAAAAATAAACGGGTACGCATTTCCCATCGCATAACATTTGCCCATTGATTAATTTTTAATGGTAAATCGCGGTAGGATTGTATCCAGTTTTTGAAAGTGCTCCAAATAATTGCTTCAGAGGTAGGTCTTATAATGAGCTCTTCTTCTAACTTAGCTTGTTCATCAACTTTAAGCTTTCCTTGATGCTCTTCGTCAGTTTTTAATCGGTAGTGGGTAACAATAGCACATTCTTTTGCAAAGCCTTCAGCATTTTTTTCTTCAGCTTCAAACATACTTTTGGGAACCAGTAAGGGGAAATAGGCATTTTGGTGACCTGTTTCTTTAAACTTACGATCTAATTCAGCTTGGATTTTTTCCCATATAGCATAGCCGTAAGGTTTAATGACCATGCAGCCTCTTACTGATGAGTTTTCAGCTAAATCGGCTTTAACCACTAATTCATTATACCATTTGGAATAATCATCACTGCGTTTTGTTAAGCTTTTACCCATAATTATTGTTTTGGCACAAAAATTGTTTTATTATTTATTGAAGTTTGATTAGCGCAAAACTAATTAAATTTGTTATAAGTTGAATTTAAAACCACAAGTTATGTTTAGTATCAAGAATAAAGCAAAAAATTTAGTTAAGGCTTCTGCCGTAATGTCTGTGGTTTTTATGACTTCATGTGGTTCTTACTCTAACGTGTCTTCATACACAGACGGAATTTATGACGATAATGTTCAAGTTGAAAATCGTCAAGATCGAAGAACCCAAAACAAGTCTTCATCAGCTAACGCAACTGAAGATAACTCTGAATATGTAAAGTATTTTAGAGATCAAGCTAATCTTATTGGTGAGGCTAGAAATCAAAACGAAGTGTTTACAAGTATTGATGATTATTCTTCTAATAATGTTGAGCCTCAACAAGAACAATTTTACGTTGAAGAGCAACAAAGCTATAATTCAAATCCAGCATGGGGTGCAAATCCAACTAATGTTTCAGTTAATGTGTACAACAATAATCCATGGTTTTATGGAGCTGGTTGGAATAATTGGGGTTGGAGAGCTGGAATATATCGTCCATGGCGTTTTGGTATCTGGAATAACGTTGGCTGGGGATTCGGCGGTGGCTGGGCTGGTGCTGGCTGGGGGTTTTATGATCCTTGGAATCCTTATTTTAACGGTTGGTACGGTCCAGGATTTGGCGGTGGCTTTGGCTGGGGCGGTGGATTCTATAATCCTTGGTTTAGAGGGCGTTACCCTTATAACTATGCCTTTAGAAACTATTACAGGAATTCAAGAAATCCATATAACATTAGGTCGTCTCGCTATGCAGTGAGAAGTAATAGAACCAGTAATTTACGATCAAACCGCGGTCGTTCTAATTTGTCTAGAAATAGAGCTTTAAATTTAAATAGAGTCAATTCTCTGAGAAGATCAAATTCGATACAATCACGTTCTAATTTAAGATCCAATACTTATCGGGTTAGAAATCCAAGAAATATAAATGCCCGTCGCTCGTCTTCGACTTTAAGTTCAGGTAATTCCCGAGGAACTTTTCGAAATTCTTCTGCCAGACGAAGTTCAAGGTCTTCAGGTGTAAGATCACGTTCAAGTTCATCTAGGGTGAGGAGCACAACGTCTAATAGAACAAGTTCTTATAGAAGTTCAAGTCGAAGCTCGTCAAGCCGTGGATCTACAAGATCAAGTGGCCGTTCTTCAAGAAGAGGTGGTGGACGTTAATAAATAGATAGTAGATATGAAAAAAATAGTAGTATTAGTAAGTTTGATTTTGGGCATTGTAAGCAATGCCCAAAATTTTAGAGATGCATTACTCTTTAGTTCTAAAGATTTACAAGGAACAGCCAGATTTACAGGTATGGGTGGTGCTTTTGGAGCATTAGGAGGAGACCTATCTTCATTAAAGGTAAATCCTGCAGGTAGTGCAGTATTTGCTACTAATCAGATGAGTTTAACTTTGGATTATACGCACAACCATAACAATAATTCTTATCGAAATTCATCTACCGAGACTAATTCTGGGGACTTAGATATTTCACAAGCTGGTGCTGTTTTTGTTTATAAAGCTAACAACGAAAACTCTTCGATTAAAAAAATTAGTTTTGCTATTAACTATGGTCGATCTAGTAACTTAAACGACGAGGTCTTTGCGCTCGGTCAAAACACAAATTCAATTGCTAATTACTTTGTACAGCAAGCTAATGGTATTCCACTTGATAACTTGGTGCCGTTTGGTAACGAAAGTTTTTTTGACCGCTACGATGGTATTGGGTTTGAATATGGACTTAGTGGACAAGAGGCCTATTTAGCTTACGAGGCTTTTGTGATTAATCCTTCAGATCCTAACGATTTTAGCAATACCACTTACCTACCTAATGTGTTTGCCTCTAACTACAGCCAGCAATACACTTATGATCGTGATGGTAATTCAGGAGTAATTACATTTAATTCAGCCATTGATATTTCTAATAAGCTTATGCTAGGAGTTAATATTAATGGATATTTTGTAGATTATTCTAGGTTTACTCGATTTGAAGAACGCAATACTGCAAGTTCTGGTGTTAATCTAATTCTGTTTGATAATTTATTGAATGTTAGAGGTAATGGAATATCTTTTGATATTGGCGCAATTTATAAACCAGTAAATGAAGTTAGAATAGGTATAGCTTATAAAACACCCACTTGGATGAATATTCAAGAAGAATTATTTCATGAGGTAATTACTGATGGTCCAGAAAATGGAGTAGTAGTTGCCGATCCTGAAATCTTTAATGTTTTTCCAGATTATAAATTTAGAACACCATCTACTTTAACGGGTAGTTTAGCGCTTGTTTTAAATAAAAACTGGCTTATTAGCGGTGATTTTACGCGTAAAAATTATGCTGATATGAAATTTAGGTCTAATGGATTTGATTTTGAAAATAATGAGATTAACAGTTTGATGCAAAACACGACAGAACTTAGACTAGGGTCTGAGTACCGTTTTGAAAATTTAAGTTTTAGAGCTGGTTATAATTACTTAGAAAGTCCGTTTGAAAGCGAGATATTAGCGACCAACATAGAGCGCTTTACTTTAGGCATAGGCTTTGCGTTTAATTCTTACCGAATAGACGTGTCTTATGTTAATTCACAGCAAGACCGAAATGATCAATTATTAAGAACAGGCTTGCAAAGTCCTATTAATGTAAACGCTAATCAGCATCAATTTTCAGCAGGGCTTACTTACGTTTTCTAAGGTTAAAGTTACTTTAAAGCCTTACTTATATTTGGGTAAGCTTTTTCTAAAACTTATTTTTAAATAAAAAACTAACAATGTCACATTTAAGTTTTAGAAATGGCGATAAAATTTGCCAAATAGGTTTAGGAACATGGAAATCTGAAGATAGCGATGTCAAAAAAGCCGTAAAACATGCTTTAGAGTCAGGTTACACACATATAGATTGTGCTGCGATTTATGGAAATGAAGCTGCCGTAGGTGAAGCTATACAAGAAGTAATTGATTCAAGTTCTCTAACTAGAGAAGATTTATTTATTACTTCTAAATTATGGAATAATGCTCATCGTCAAAATGATGTTTTACCAGCTCTTCAAAATACTTTAGCCGATTTAAAATTAGATTATTTAGACCTATATCTAATGCATTGGCCTGTTGCGTTTAAATCAGGTTTAGAAGGATTTCCGCAATCTGATGATGATTTTTTATCCTTAGATGAAGTATCACTTGCTGAAACATGGAATGCCATGCTAGAAATTAAACAGAAAGGGTTAATTAAGCACGCGGGTGTTTCTAATTTTAGTGTGAATAAGTTGAAGCAATTAATACAAGACACTTCAGAAGTGCCTGAAATGAATCAAATAGAATTACACCCTTATTTGCATCAAGATGATATGTTAGAGTTTTGTCAACACAAAGAAATTTTAATTACTGCATATTCCCCATTGGGTAGTCAAGACCGAACACCCGAAATGAAAGCTGATAATGAGCCTAGTTTGTTAGAAAATAATGTGGTTAAATCAATTGCTAAAAAGCATAAGTCCTCAGCAGCTCAAGTGCTTATTAATTTCCATGTGAGTCGAGGCTGTATTACTATTCCAAAATCAGTTACTCCGAGTAGAATTAATGGAAACCTAAACGCCTTGAATTTAAAATTAGATCAAGACGATTTATCTGAACTTAAAACTCTTGATAAGCATTATCGCTATGTAAATGGAAAGTTTTTTGAGACTTCAGACGGAAAGTACCATAATATTTACGATGAATAATAGTT
>CBFHKB010000081.1:0-9880 GCA_965656295.1 Psychroflexus sp. | reverse complement strand
TTTAGGTAATTTCAATGCACAAGCTGCACAAACGGAGGTTGTATCACAAAACACCGTTGTAAACTTTGTACAAGACGATGAAGGCGCTGCAACTGCCGAAGAAGGCCAAGGCTTCCATCAAGAATTAAAGAAACGATTTATTGAAGGTGGACCAAGTTTTATGGGAATTGTACTTTTATGTTTAATCCTAGGTTTAGCAATTGCTTTTGAACGTATTATTTACTTAAACCTAGCAACCACAAACACAAAAAAATTAGCTCAAAAAGTTGAAGATGCTATGAATAGTGGTGGTGTTGAAGCAGCAAAAGAAGTTTGCAGAAACACAAGCGGTCCGGTAGCTTCTATTTACTACCAAGGCCTAGATCGTGTAGATGAAGGTGTCGAAGCCGCTGAAAAAGCTGTAGTTGCTTATGGCGGTGTGCAAATGGGACAACTTGAGAAAAACGTATCTTGGGTATCTTTATTTATTGCTTTAGCGCCTATGCTCGGTTTCATGGGTACCGTAATTGGTATGATTGAAGCTTTTGATAAGATTGAAGCAGCAGGAGACATGCAACCATCTTTAGTAGCTGGTGGTATTAAAGTAGCACTCTTAACCACAGTATTTGGTCTTATCGTAGCAATTATATTACAAGTATTTTACAACTACATTATCGCTAAAATTGATGCGATTGTAAATGATATGGAAGACGCATCAATTACATTAATTGATATGTTAGTTGCTCACAAGAAAAAATAAGACATCCAATGAATAAATTTTCGAACATATTTAAAATTCTTATCGGTGTAATAGGAGCTATCTTATTTTTAAGAGTATTCTACACCGGAGATGATGCGATAGAAAATGGAGCTTCAGACCTCCAAGACTCTGTCCTTGCCCCTTTAATGTATTTAGCTTATTTCATTTTAATCCTAGGTATTGTCGCAACTGTCCTATTTTCAGTTAAGGCATTATTTAGTGGAAATGTCATGAAAACCCTAATTTCCCTTGGTGCTTTAGTTGTTGTTTTTATAATATCATACGCGCTCGCCAATGGTGTTGAAACACCAATGAGAGATGGCGAAATGTTATCAGCTTCAGGATCAAGATGGGTTGGCACAGGATTAAATGCATTTTATATTTTAGCAGTATTAGCAGTTGGAGCTATGTTGGTTTCAAGTGTAAAAAAATTACTTACTAGATAATTATGGCAAAAAGAAGCGCACCAGAAGTTAATGCAGGATCGATGGCCGACATCGCATTCTTACTCCTTATCTTTTTCTTAGTGACTACCACTATAGAAACTGATAGCGGTATTAGCAGAAAACTTCCGCCTATGGATGAAGAACAAGTTGATCCACCGCCATTAAAAGAAAAAAATATCTTTATTGTGCTTGTAAATGCTAATGAAGAAATTTTTGTAGACCACCATATTGTCGAAGAAAACCCAATGGACCTTAAGGACCTAAGGGCAAAAGCAGTTGAGTTTTTAGATAATGGTGGCGGGACTGGTGATGAAGCTTGCAATTATTGTAAAGGAATTGGAGATCCAGAATCTTCAGATAATCCTGTAAAAGCAGTAATCTCTCTTCAAAATGATAGGTTAACAGAATATGGAACTTATATAGCTGTACAAAATGAATTAGTAGCAGCTTATAATGAGCTTAGAAATCGAGAAGCACAACGCCTTTACAATGTAGATTTTACTGAAATGGAAAAGGCGTTTAAAGATCCTAATTATAATGGGGATAAAGATAAGCTGAAGGAAAAAATCGACACGATTACAGATATGTTTCCACAGAAGTTATCTGAAGCTGAACCAAAAAAATAGTTTTAAAAACAAAGAAATATGTCTAAATTTAAAAAGCAAAAAGGTGGTGATACCCCTGGAATTTCGACGGCATCTTTGCCAGATATTGTTTTTATGCTATTATTCTTTTTCATGGTTGTAACCGTTATGCGTGACACAAGTTTAAAAGTACAAAACGTACTCCCTTATGCTGATCAAGTTGAAAAGCTTGAAAAGAAAGACTTAGTCATGTATGTTTATGCTGGAAAACCATCGCCGAGATACCAAGATCAATATGGTACTGAAGCAAGAGTCCAATTAAACGACAACTATGCAAGAGTAAGTGATATACAGCAATTTATATTTCAGGAAAGAGAAAGCAAACGAGAGGAATTAGTTAAGTATTTAATTACAGCCCTAAAGGTGGATAAAGAAACCAACATGGGACTTGTGTCTGATATTAAACAAGAACTCCGTAAAGCAGAAGCTTTAAAAATAAATTACACTACAAGACAGGGCGAGGCTACTCAAAACTTGAACTAGTCACCCTAAATATTTGTCAGATTATTAAATAAAACATCCATTTTTTGGATGTTTTATTTATTTAAGGCTATTTTAGTTTTATGAAATTGATTTACATTCTAGCTGGTTTAAGCATTGGGCTAAGCACTGTTGCACAAACCCAGAACGATAGCTTACAAGATGATCAAGAATTTTATCGTGAAGATCAATTTTATGCTGGTGTAAGCTTTAATCTTCTTACCAATTTAGATAATGACATTAGGCAATCGGGATTTTCAGGGGGTTTTGATTTAGGGTTTATAAGAGATTTCCCTGTTAACAAAACTTCAACATTAGCATTAGGTATTGGACTAGGGATTAACATAAATACTTATAATCAAAATATATTTCTTGGTGAAACGACTTCAGGCGACGACATCATTACACCTATTTTAGATGATAACTCTTTTGATACCAACCGATTTTCAACACATATTGTTGAAGTTCCAATCCAATTTCGCTGGCGAAATTCTACACGAGACACTTATGCCTTTTGGCGGGTTTACTTTGGCGTTAAATTAGGCTACATATATTACTTTAAGTCTACTTATAAAGATAATACCAATGAGGTGATACAAACCAATATAGAGGCTTTAAATCGATTTAGGACGTCAACCTTTTTATCCTTTGGCTATAACTTGGTCAATATCCAAATCCAATATGATTTAAACTCCTTGTTTGACGGACAGTTTACCTCAAAATCAAACGATATTGGTGTAAATCCTTTACGCCTAGGTTTTGTATTCTATATCTTATAATGTAAAATATAGAGGAATTAACAACTGGGTCGAAATCGCTAAAACAATACCTGTAATTACTTCAGCTAAGCTGTGAGCCTTCACATACAGTCGAGCTGAACTTACCACACCAATAGCCAAAATTAACAACATTATAGTTAAACTTAAATTCAATTGAAAATTATAACTTAAATACACTAAAAAAAAGCATAATGAACTGATACCTAAGCTATGAAGACTAATTTTAAAGTTAAATAATAACCCTAAAAAACATATAATTCCTGATAATAATAAGGCCCAGAAGAAAAAGAATAAATGTTTATAATCATAAATATTAAAAATATAGTTAATTAAAACGAGGTCTAAAAATAAAAAGAAAAGCAATGGGAGTTTACGCTCTTGAGGGTGAGGTAATTTAAACGACGTAATTAGCTTTAAACTTCGCAAAATAAACAAAAACACAATTGGTATAAAAATCGTGAGTATAGCAGTAGCTAAAATTTTGGCATATATAAGTTGGTGTAAAAAGTAATCAGGAAATACATAAAAATAGATAATTACCACCAGTGTAGGTATACTAATTGGATGACTTATATACGAAACAATATGAGCAATAGACCTCATATTTCTTTACGTAAACGCGCTACAGGCAAGTCTAATTGTTCACGGTACTTAGCTACAGTTCGGCGAGCTATAGGATAGCCCTTTTCTTTAAGCAAGTTGGTAAGCTTGGCATCTGTAAAAGGTTTCTTTTTATCTTCATTATCTATGGTTTGCTGAAGTATGTTTTTAATTTCACGCGTAGAGACATCTTCTCCTTTGTCATTTTTCATAGACTCAGAAAAAAATTCTTTAATTAAAAAGGTTCCATAAGGCGTGTCGACGTATTTTGAATTAGCAACCCGAGATACAGTGCTTATATCCATATCTATTTTTTCGGCGATATCTTTAAGAATCATAGGTTTTATTTCACTCTCATCTCCGGTTAAAAAATAACTGCGCTGATAATCCATAATAGCCCCCATGGTCGAAAATAAGGTTTGTTGACGTTGCTTAATAGCGTCTATAAACCACTTGGCCGAATCAAGCTTTTGTTTAATAAATAAAACAGCTTCTTTTTGAGACTTAGACTTTTTAGTTGACTCTTTATAAGCTTTAAGCATGTTAGCATATTCATTAGAAATATGCATTTCTGGTGCGTTACGACCATTTAAAGTAAGTTCTAATTCTCCATTTTTAATACGAATAGCAAAATCAGGAATAACATGCTCAACAATTTTTGTATTTGAACTATAAGAAGCGCCTGGTTTCGGGTTAAGATGTTCGATAACTTCAATAGCGCCTTTAAGCTCTTCTTCTGTAATCGAAAACTTGGTCATTAACTTTTGATAATGCTTTTTTGAAAACATATCAAAGGCTTGAGTTATAATTTGGTGGGCTAAGTCAACCGCTTTACTGGACGGTTTTCGGTCCAGCTGAAGCTCTAAACATTCTTGCAGGCCACGCGCGCAAACACCTGCAGGATCTAGACTTTGGACCACCTTTAAAATTTGTAACACATGCTTCTCTTCGGTAAAAATATGTTGCGTAAACGCTAAATCATCTACCACATCAATCAACTCACGTCTTAAATAGCCTGCACCATCTACGCTACCTATTAAAAACTCGGCAATCTTCATATCTTCTTCAGATAAATTTATGGTGTGAAGTTGATTTTTTAGGTATTGTGCAAACGAAATTCCGGAGGCATAAGGCACTTGACTATCTTCATCATCTTTTGAATAATTATTAGCCTTTAGGCGGTAGTTGGGAATCTCATCGTCACTTAAATATTCATCTACATCAAACTCTGTTTCAATTACTTCAGAGTCATTATCGTAATCCTCATTATCAAACTCATCTTCTCCAGTTTGCTCTTTACCCGATTCTAAGGCAGGATTTTCTTCTAATACATTTCTTACACGCTGTTCAAAAGCGACTGTAGGCAACTGGATCAATTTCATTAATTGAATTTGTTGCGGCGACAGCTTTTGCGATAATTTTAAATTTAACTGCTGTTTGAGCATGTTTTAGTGATCTGAATTTGTTTCTATAAATTTAATGAATTTTTTGGGTAATTCAAGACGGAAAACTTTTATTTCTTGCTCTTCTGGATGTTTAAACCCTAGCTGAAACGCTTGCAAGAATAAGCCTTTATGTGCTGTTAGAGCCTCGACATGAGAAGCATATATTGAATCTCCAACAATAGGGTGTCCGACAAGCTGAAGGTGGCGTCTTAATTGATGAGTACGACCTGTTTTAGGCTTTAACCTTACTAGGGTAAACACTTCTTGATTTTTTCGTCTAATCACCTGCTCTTTAAACACTTCTGTTTGTGCTTCTTGCCCATCAATTGGTGTTGTAATATGCTTATAATTAGCTTGAAATTCGCCGTAGCAAATCGCTCTATAGGCTTTATGGATAGCTTGTTCTTGAAAAGCTTGAGTAAGCATGGATTTTGAACGTGATGTTTTAGCCACTAATAGTAAACCTTGTGTAGGGTTGTCTAAGCGATGAACTGGCTGAAAGTGAGACAAAGCATCGGGTTGATTACTACGACTAAGATTATGAGGTAAACAATGCTCTATAGTTCTAAAAAAATGACCACTAGTAGGGTAACCAGGAGGTTTATTAACCACAGCCAAAACTTCATCTTCATAGACAACATTAAGATCTAGTTTAAATACTGGCTGGTTGGGCTTATTTAGTTGTAAAAAACTAAGCTTCATACCCGTTTCGATCCAACTAGCTGTTGAAGCTTCATGACCATTTAATAGTATTTGACCACGTTTAATAGCCTTTTTTAAGGCAGATTTTGTGGCAATGTAACTCAATTGATCAAGATCAATATCCTGAAGTCTTGTGGGTTGCGAAACCTGACCAATAGTAATTTCTTCTATAACAGTCAAATTCTAAAACTCAGCATTTTGTGGTGTTCTCGGATAAGGAATCACGTCTCTAATATTACCCATACCGGTCGCAAATAAAACCAGACGCTCAAACCCAAGTCCAAAACCTGAATGTACACAACTACCAAATTTTCGGGTATCTAAATACCACCATAGTTCTTCTTGATCTACTCCAAGTTCTTCCATTTTGGATTGTAACACATCTAATCGCTCTTCACGTTGCGAACCACCAACAATTTCTCCAATACCAGGAAATAATATATCCATAGCACGCACAGTTTTTTGATCCTCGTTTAAGCGCATGTAAAAGGCCTTAATTTTGGCAGGATAATCAAATAATATAACAGGACATTTAAAATGCTTTTCTACAAGAAAACGTTCGTGTTCACTTTGCAAATCAGCGCCCCACTCTTCGATTATATAATCAAATTTTTTCTTTTTATTAGGCTTTGAGTTTTTAAGTATGTCTATAGCTTCGGTATAGCTAACACGTTTAAATTGATTGTTAATCACAAAGTCAAGCTTTTCACGCAACGGCATTGGCGAGCGATCTTTTTCTGGCTTTGTCTTTTCTTCTTGTAATAAACGTTGCTCTAAAAAGGCTAGATCGTCTTGGCAGTGCTCAACTATATAGTTTAAAACATATTTAATAAAATCTTCAGCGAGATCCATATTACCGTCTAAATCACAAAAGGCAACCTCTGGTTCAATCATCCAAAATTCAGCAAGGTGACGCGACGTGTTAGAGTTTTCGGCTCTAAATGTTGGTCCAAAGGTATAAACTTGCCCAAGACCTAAGGCGTAGGTTTCGGCTTCTAACTGCCCACTAACCGTTAAATTGGTTTCTTTCCCAAAAAAATC
This sequence comes from Psychroflexus sp., assembly GCA_965656295.1. GTDB lineage: Bacteria > Bacteroidota > Bacteroidia > Flavobacteriales > Flavobacteriaceae > Psychroflexus. The sequence goes on along the minus strand of CBFHKB010000081.1, from coordinate 3,004 downwards.
TTTGTTATAATTAATACTACCATCTTCATTCTTTGGTGGATTTTTAAGGTCAAAGTTAGTAACCCTAAACATTTCGCCGGCTCCTTCAGCATCACTACCCGTTACTACAGGCGTGTTCACATAAAAAAATCCATTAGTGTTGAAATACTCATGCACCGCAAATGAGAGCTTAGCTCTAATTCGCATAATTGCGCCAAAAGTGTTGGTTCTAATACGTAAATGAGCCTGTTCGCGAAGTTTTTCTAGGCTATGGCGTTTGGGCTGAAGTATCGTTTTTTTCACTGCCTCGGTATCGGCTAAGCCAAGTACTTCAACTTCAGAAACATCAACTTCTACAGACTGCCCACGCCCTTGGCTTTCTTTTAAAACCCCTGTAACCTTCAGGGCGGCACCTATGGTAACTTGATCTAAAAGCGTAGAATCAAAATTTTCGTAGTCTACAATACATTGCAAATTATTTATTGTAGAACCGTCGTTTAAGGCGATAAACCTATTACTTCTAAAAGCCTTAACCCAACCATATATGGTGTAATCTTGATGAAGATTTGGTGATTCTAAAATACTTGCTATTGTAGTTTTCATGTTAAAAAATTTTGAATCGCAAATATAATTTATATTCATTGCTTTTAAAACAAATCGCTGCATTTATAACTTCAGCGGTAATCTTGGTTACATAGAAGAGCCTATTCTAGCGTTGATAATTCAATTTTAACATAATCAAGCCTAATTAAGACCAAAATATACCTAATACTAGGTATTGACACTACCTAAAATTCCAACTAAATTTACCAATCTAACCAATCTAATTTGGAATACTTTTGAATTAGTGAAGAGGTAAACTAACCTAGTGTAATATTATTGATATTACAATTTTCACTTTTTAATGAAAGTGGATTGGGGAATCACTTTCATTTTTACGATCCAGCCTGTTCTAGGCTGGATCTTTTTACCTCTAACCAGTAAATGAATTGACGCAAAAGCAAAAAGAAAACATATCTTACCCTCGTTACTTAATTAATATAAGACTTAGAACAACTAAACTTATTCGGGTTTAAGGTCAAGAAAATAAATCTTGATGTTAGGATTTTCTTTCCAAACGTGGTAGGTTTCAAAGGTATGTTGATTATAAACACCAAGACCTTTCATCCACATGAAGACAATAATATAATGACCTTTGGTAGGCTTTTTCAAACCCTGATTAAACAAAGCGTTTAATTCATGTATGTTGGGTGATTTTTTATGATATTTTTTTTTAATGTTATCAACATCTCCTTTTCCGCACTCTTTTATGTATTGATCAAGTTTGTGCTTTAAAAGTTTACCTGAGGAATCTATAATTAACCATTGAGGTCTAAACCCTTTTTTTTCCTCAAAGACTTGAACAAAACTTTGAAATTCAGTTTCACTTTTAAATGTCAAGGTATTTACTGAATCTTTAATGATACCAGCATCTAATAAATAAGTATTCTTTTCTGTTTGGCTATAAACTAAAGATGAAACCATTACAAAAGCAGCTAAAAATAAATTATTCATAAGAATAGTTAATTATATTTAATCAATTTGTAACGTTATGAATTAAAACTGAATACACACAAATAGCTTAATTATAACTTAAGTTCCTCATCGTTTTCATCTTCATCAATAATCTGAAGATGAGGCTCTTTCATAGTATCCTTATTAGCAATACTTCGCTCTAAAGATAGTAATAAGGAAGGCAACAGAAGTAAATTAGCTAGCATAGCAAATAGAAGTGTAGCCGAGACTAAACCTCCAAGCGCAACAGTACCGCCGAAACTAGAAATCATAAAGACAGAAAAGCCGAAAAACAATACGATAGACGTGTAAAACATACTTACGGCTGTTTCTCTTAAAGACGGATATACCGAACGCCTGATTTTCCAGTTATTTGCTTTTAACTCTTGTCTATACTTAGCTAAAAAGTGTATGGTATCATCTACGCTAATACCAAAGGCTATACTAAATACTAAAATTGTAGAAGGTTTTATTGGAATACCTATAAAGCCCATCATCCCAGCAGTCATGATTAAAGGTAGCAAATTAGGAATTAATGAGATAATGATCATTTTAAAAGACCTAAACATCCAAGCCATAAAAATGGCAATTAGTAAAATGGCAAGACCTAAAGATAATACTAGATTATTAACCAAATAATAAGTCCCTTTTTGATAAATAAGCGCTTTACCAGTTAATGTCACGTTGTAGCGGTCACTAGGAAAAAGTTTCTCTATTTCTGGCTGTAAGCGTTTTTCAATTTTTTCGATCTCATCGGTACCAACGTCTTTCATAAAAACGGTCATTCTAGCATATTGACCGGTTGAATCAACATAAGACATAATACCATCGTTTCGATCTGAAAGACTTTTAAGGTAAGGCATCATAAAATTACGCTCTGCACGTGATGGTAACTGGTAATATTTTTCATTACCATTATAGTAAGCTTGTTTAGCAAATTTAGCTAGGTTTACAACTGAAATAGGTTTCGATAATTCTTCGATATCTATAATTTCACGCTCTAAACGATCCATTTTTTTTAAGTTAGATAACTTAATGACGCCATTTTCACGTTTAGTGTCTATTAAAATCTCAAGTGGAAGTACACCATCAAATTCTTTTTCAAAAAATTTGATTTCCTTAAAAAACTTAGCTTGTTGCGGCATATCTTCCAACAAACTCCCAGAAACTCTAATTTTGTAAATCCCAATTATACTTAACATCAAAACAATAACAGAAGTAAAGTAAATGGAAACACGATGGCGTTTCACCATTTTGACTAACCAATTCACAAATCCTTCAATCCATTGTTTTCCTAGATGCCTAAGGTGTTTTTCTTTAGGCGGTGGCATGTAACTATAAATAATAGGAATAATAAGTAAGCTTAGTAAAAATATAGCAACTATATTAATAGAAGCTAACACACCAAACTCAACCAATAGTTCACTTTGCGTAAACACAAATGTAGCAAAACCTGAAGCGGTGGTTAAGT
>CBFHKB010000080.1:0-9966 GCA_965656295.1 Psychroflexus sp. | reverse complement strand
TAATGCACTAATAATTTATTAATCAACGACTTGGGTGTTAAAATAGAATTTGTAAGTATCAAGTTTAAATCCATTTATGCTAGATTTACTGAGCGATACAAATTCTTTTGTGTTTGCTAAAAGGCGAACCCGTTCCCCGTTTATAATAGCTTCAACAGGGAGCTTAAAATCAGTTTCATTCGCCTTCCACTTCACATAAACCTGCTGGTTTTTTTGTTTTATAATAAGTGTTGGCAGTTCTGCATAGCGCAAATATTGATTAAAAATAGGGCTAAGGTTTAAACCTGTTTCCACGTTAAAAAACGTAATAACTTCTTTAGTCGTGATGGTTTGATGTTTAAAAACTTCGTGAAAACGTTTAATTGTTTGCCACCATAAAGTATCATTATTAACATAATTCCTAATTGTATTTAAAAGGTTTGCGCCTTTGTAATACATATCGCCAGAACCTTCAGCATTAACCCCATAATCGCCTATTATTGGCTTGTTATTAGCGACGCTTTGTCTTAAGCCAAATAGATAATTTTCGGCGGCTTCTTTTCCGTATTCACATTCAACATAAACAGCTTCTGAGTAACTGGTAAAGCTTTCATGAATCCATAAATCTGCTATATCTTTAGCTGAAATACTATTGCCAAACCACTCGTGACCAGATTCATGTATAATAATAAAATCCCACTTTAAGCCAATTCCAGTTCCTGAGAGATCGCGTCCTAAATATCCATTGTTGTATTCATTTCCATAGGCCACAGCACTTTGATGCTCCATTCCTAAGTAGGGACTTTCTATAAGTTTATAGCTATCTTCAACAAACGGGTATTCACCAAATTTTTCGTAAAAACAGGCCATCATTGGTTTGACTTGTTTGAATTGAGATTTTGCTTGTTCAAGATGGTCTCGAAGCACATAATACTCTAAATCTAGATTCTTAAACCGATCTGAAAAATGAACATAATCCCCGATATTAATGGTGATGTTATAACTATTGATGGGGTTGTTAACTTGCCATGTATAGGCTTTATAATTGTTATCAACTAATTTAGATTCGACTAACCGACCATTAGAAACACCCATTAAATCTTTAGGACACTCAATAGTGATATTTAATTTTTCGGGCTCGTCGCTAAGATGATCTTTATTGGGCAACCACAAACTTGCGCCAGTGCCTTGAACTGCAACACCAATAAAATGTTGATTATTTTGATCTTTCTCAAACACAAAGCCGCCATCCCAAGGTGCATTTTTTGCTACAGTAGGATAACCCGAAAAATGAAATTGAATAGAATCTAGTTGATCACTAGGCATCATCTCTTTCTTAAATTGAATAAATACAGCGTTAAATTCACGTTTAAACTGAAGTTGTTGATTTTTATAGATCACAGAATCTAAGTTCATTGAGGCAAATAAATCAATTTGTATTTGCTGAATAGGCTTTAAGATTTTAAAGGCCATTTGGTTAACACCAGAAATATATTTTTTGTTGGGATTAACCCGAACATTGATATCATAAGCTTTTACATCATAGCTTGTTCGCTCGGGTCTCAAACTACCACGAAGTGAGTCAGCTCTGGTGTAGACCTTGCGTTCACTTGTTAAAATTTGAGCTTCACTTGTCAAAGCAATAAGACAAACCAAAAAGAAAAGGTATATTCGGTGCATAATTTAAAGTTATGAATTGTTATAAATTATTGTTTTTGTTTGTAATTGTTTTTTCGAGTTGTGGCCACGAGTCGAATTTGATAACAGGTCAAGTCACCAGTGAATCAGGTAAAACCTTGAAAAACGTATTAATACAAGTTAATGGGACCGACTTATATAGCAAATCAGAACGTGACGGCCATTTTTTAATAAACACAAAACAGCGTGGTAACGAATTATTGATTAATAAAGAAGGATATCAAATCCAATTTGTTAATACTGACACGATATCTACAGACGTGTTAAAGATTAAACTAGTTAGAAATTAAAATAAGGTATACCCAACAGCGAACGAAAAGAATTCATTTTTGGGACTACTTATACTATCAAATGTGTATTCCTTAAACCCTAAATTATAACGTGCATCTATTCTAAAATCTCCTAAGTGTGCACCAAGCCCAATGGCTAGGCCTACATCAAGCTTATCAGAACTTTCAATATCATCATAGTTAACAAGATAACCAAATTGAGGGCCAGCTTGTAAATTTAAAACTCTAAGAAAATGTAGTTTCACTAGTAGAGGAAGTTGTATATAATCAAAATCAACATCTAATAAATCTGAGTCTGATCCTTGTTGAGAGTATAATAATTCACCTTGTATAGATAACATATTAAAACGCGCTGCTACAAATACACCAGCAGTAACACCAGTTCTTGTGTCTAAATCTAAACTATTTGCATCACTGAAGTTCGAAAAGTTTGCACCAGCTTTGAGACCAAAATCTAGCGACTGTGCATTTAAGCTACCTATTGTACACACAAAAAGTGCGATTAGGCTAAATAATTGAATTGAAGATTTCATAAAGTTAATTTTTGTAAAGTTATTAATTCTTATCAAGAATTAGGTCCTGATAAATCTGTAATTCATCTAAGGCTATGTTTTTGGCAATAATAGTACCACTTTGGTCTATTAGATAGTTCTGCGGAACATGTGTAATTCCCATTTGTGAGGCAATTTTACTTGTAAACCCTTCCTCAGCCCTAAGGTTAACCCAAGGCATTTGGCGTTGTAAAACATAGCTTAACCAGTCAAAACGATTTGTGTTTAGTGAGATTGCAATTACCTCAAAACCCTTGGTTTTATTTTTACGGTAGTTGGTTAATAGGTTTGTGTTTTGAACCATGGCTAATTCTGGCGGCCAAGTACTCCAAAATTCAACTAAGCATAATTGACAGTCTAACTCTTTTAAGCTAACAGATTCTTGTTTTAGGTTATTAAGTTTAAAACTAAAAAATGAGTTTCCTTTCTGAAATTTTTTCCGTTTTGTAAAATAATTATTAAATCGTTTTAAATCATCTGATGTAAAAGCATTAGGATGAGTTTGATCTTTAAGTAGTTGAAGTTTTTTATAACTAAGTTGGTTATCGTAAGCTAATTCACTTAAAATATAGCCATTAACTTGATGTTGGCGGTGATTGGCTTTAAATCTATTAAATTCTCTTAGAAATAACTTTTCGGTGACTTCACTACTTTGAAATTTGTGAAATAAGCTTATTAATTGTGTGACTTTGTTGGGTGGTTGCTGAAGAGTGGTTTCAAGATAACTAAACCTGTCTACAACGATACGATCTATTAGCAAACTTATACTTTGATCTTGAATTTGCGGATTGATAAAAAATGGAGTAGTGCTGGTACTATCGTTTAACTGAAGTTTTGCCTGCACCCCGTGACTTAATGTATCTGAAAATAAAGCTTGACTGTTTACAACCTTACTAGTGTATAATTGACCGCCAATTTTTAATTGTAGGGTCTCAGGATAATCGCCTGATAAATTGACTTGCAATTTAAATTGATCTGGTTTACTATCAGTTTGGCAAGCGCCTAAAATGAAACTAAGAATGAGGATAGTGATATATTTCATAAAAAAAAGGCTTAAAGTATAAACTCTAAGCCTCAAATTTAATGTATTAAAGTGGTTCTAGGATTTAAAATCTTCAATACGATTACTTAAATCATAAACTTTAGCATCGCTAATTTTGTTTTTTATAATACTCGCTCCTGCAGCACTTCTATAACCTCCTGCACAATGCACAACTATAGGCAAGTTGGTTTTTATGTTATTGGCTTCCTCGCGAAGTTCATTTAAAGGATAATTAGCAGCCGACTTAAAGAATTGCTCTGTATTAAATTCACTTTCATTTCGAATATCGATAATGGTATACGACGATGGATTTTCTTTAAAGTGTTTATAATCAAAATCTTGGGCATCGCTTTCAAACTGTCTGTTTCCTAAGGTTAGCACAGCTTTAATTTGATTTTCATAGCCTATTTTAGCTATTCGTGCTAATAAACCCTCAATTGAGTTGTAATGATCTACGACTAAATAAAAGGTCTCGTTAGGCTTAACAATAGCACCTAACCAAGTTTCAATTTTATCAGATTCATCTCTAGCCATAATATTAATACTATTAGGCAAGTGGTTTTCTTTATAAGCATTTTGATCACGAGTGTCTATTACTAAGCTATTATCTTCTAACTCATCAATATTTAATTTTACGGCTACTTTACCAATTGATGATTTAAAATTTTCAGCTCCAGTTTTATTAACATCGACATCGTGGCCAAAATAATGAGGAATAAAGGGTTGTCCTTTTAATATTTCTTCAACAAACGCCTCTTTACTATCGGCTTGAAACGCCCAATTACCAACACGCTCATTTCCTAATGTACTACTAGCGGCGTCACTCATATTTTTTCCACACAAACTTCCTGCGCCATGTGCAGGATAAATGACAACTTGATCATTAAGATCGTTAAATTTTGTCGTAATAGTTTCATACATCATTTCAGCTAATTCTTGGCGTTTAGCTTTCAAATTTCCAGCTTTTTCACGCAAATCTGGTCTGCCAACATCACCTATAAATAGTGTATCACCCGAAAACATAGCTTGGTCTTTGCCTTCGGTTGCAATAATGGTAATACTGTCAGGTGAGTGGCCTGGTGTATGAATAGCTTTGAAGTTAACGTGATTAAGTTGAATTTCATTACCGTCATCAAATGCCTTATGAGGGTAATTAGCACCAACTAATTTACTAGCATATATTTGAGCCCCAGTTTCTTTATGAATTTGCAAGTGACTACTTACAAAATCAGCATGTGGATGAGTTTCGAACACTGCTACAATTTTAGCATGATGCTCTTCGGCTAACTCATAATAAGGTTTTGGATCTCTAGACGGATCAACTAATGCCATTTTATCGTCTGAAATAATGGCATATGAATAATGAGCAAGCGATTTGTCTTCAAACTGTTTAATTATCATAGTAATTTTTTTGGTTAACATCTAAAAATCACCACGTCATGTAACCGCCTTCTAGGTCAATAACCTCTTTAAAACCTAGTTCAACCATAATTTGTGCTGCTTTTTGACTCCGGTTACCACTTCGGCAATATATGTAAGTGGTTTTGTCTTTGTCAAGTTTTTGAATTTGATCTATAAAATCTTGAGAAAGAACATCGATATTTTGGGCATGTGCAATTTTACCTGCCTTATACTCATTAGCTGTTCTTACATCAACTAACGGGACATTAGAATCAGAAATTGCATCTGAAAAATCGGACTTATTAATAACTTTAATCTGTTCCATTTTGGATTTTTTAAATATCGAAAACATGATAGGTAATTTAATTTTTATTGTAAAAACAAATGTCTAAATTTTTTGGTCTTTAGACCGTAACAAAAGTTACGCTTTATCTTTAATTGTTTACCAACAGTTCGATACTGTTACGTTTTAACTTGATTATATTATTTTGTTCTAATTTCTTTAAAAGTCTAGAGATTACAACGCGAGACGTATGAAGATCGTATGCAATTTCTTGATGCGTACTAGTTATAGTAGAGTCTTTAGCATGTTTTATTTTTTCTTCTAGATAATTTAATAGACGTTCGTCCATTTTTTTAAACGCAATATTATCTACCGTTTCAAGGACTTCGTTTAAACGATTATGATAGCTGTCTAGGATATAATTTCGCCAAGATTTGTAGATGGAAATCCATTCATCCATCTTTTCGATAGGAATCATAATTAATTTGGCATCAGTTTCGGCTACTGCTCTAATTTGGCTTTTATGTTGAGTTGTGCAACAACTTAAGGTCATAGCACAAGTTTCCCCACGTTCTAAATAATATAGTAACAATTCAAAGCCATCATCATCTTCGCGTAATATTTTTATAACACCTTCAACTAGCAAGGGCATACTTTTCATGTATTGACCAATTCTAATTAACTCATCACCTTCTTTTACTTCTCTAAATGTGGCTACATTATTAATTTCTTGTAATAATTCAGCTTCAAATAAATGACTATAATTTTGCTCTAAAGCTTTCAGCATTTTTCAATAGTTTTGTCTTGTAAAAATACAATTTAATGCTACAACATTCAACCACTTCAGCTATAAAACATTCTTATTATAAAATATATAAGCCTGATGGCTATTTGAGCCAGTTTATTTATAATCAAAATCAACGTAAGCATAAAAAATTATTAGGCGAGCTTGGTGCCTTTGCTGAAGGAACTATGGCAGTAGGCCGGTTAGATGAAGATTCTGAGGGTTTATTGCTATTAACAACTGATGGGAAAGCGAGCTATAGGATTACAAGTTTAGGTATTGAAAAAGAATATTGGGTCCAAGTGGATGGTCTTATTTCTGCTGAGGCTCTAGAGCAGCTACGCTTAGGTGTAGAGATTAGTATTTTTGGGAAAGCCTATTTAACGAAGCCCTGCAAAGCTGAAGTGATGAGTGCACCTATTTTACCGTCACGAAATAAGCGGATTAGAGATGAGCGTCACGGACCTACATCTTGGGTGAAAATTTGCTTGACTGAGGGTAAGTTTAGACAAGTTAGAAAAATGACCGCCAAAGTTGGATTTGCCACTTTACGACTTGTTCGTTATAGAATTGGCGACTTAACTTTAGCCGGTTTAAATAAAGGGGAGTTTAAATCAATTAGCGCCTTTTAGTCAGTCTTCTCTAAACTATAACTAAGCTCACTATCAATACGATTAAAGGATTGGTCAAGCATTTCGATTTTATCTTCTAAAACTAAAAACTGATAGTTTGAACTATCGTTGCTTATTAAAATGATACTATTCTTTTCCCACTTAAACTCTCCTTCATAATTAAAATTAGAATCTTCTTTTCCTTTATAATAACCTTTTAAGTGATAGGAATTATCTTCTTTTAATGCTACTTTCATTATTATACCCTCGCAATCTGCACATGGTATTTGGCCTTGGTATATGCCTTTCCAATTAAATTCATTTTTTGCATCTTTTTGAAGTAACTCATGAAATAGTGTATTCTCAGCTTGTTTTTCAGTGGTTTGCTTTTGCTTTAATTGATCAGATTTACAAGCTGATAAACATAGGATTATAAACAGAAAAAAAATAGATTTAAATTTCATAGGTGTGTGGTTTTAACATATTATAGATCATTAAATAATGTAATAAACTTCCCAAAAGTACAAATAAATGCCAGATCACATGGTGATATGCTAAGCTATGTTTAATGTAAAAAACAATGCCGATAGAATAAGCTAGACCTCCACCAATTAATAACCATAAACTTAAAGTATTGTATATATCTATTACTGCTTCAATATCTAAGATAATTAACCATCCCATAACAAGGTAAAGTATCAAAGAAAACTTTTCATATTTGCCTGTAAAAAAGAGCTTTAATAATCCGCCTATTCCTGCAATACTCCAAACTGCAATTAAAAGTAGATTTCCAAAATTTTGGTTAAGGACACTTATACAAATGGGTGTGTACGTTCCTGCTATAAGGACATAAATGCTAATATGGTCTAAAATTCTAAAGTTTTTTTTGAGTTGATCTGACCTTACAAAATGATAAATACTAGAACATGTGTAAAGAAAAATAAGGCTACCTCCATAGATCCAAATTCCAACTTTGTCTGCTAAAGATGTTTTTGGTACCGTTAAATTATGAAGTAAAAGGTAAAGTCCAAAAACGCTAGCAACAACCCCAATAACATGTGTGAGCACGTTTAAACGTTCTTCCTTGTAGTTTTGAAGCTTACCCATAATTATACCGGAATTTAAAAGACAAATATAAAAGAATATACGATTATGGTTTAATGAAAGTACAGCTATAAGTATTTAATATTAGGCTGTAATCAAGCTAAAATATAATGGCATACCAATGGTGATATTAAATGGAAAAGTAATGGCAAGCGCCATTGGGATATATAAACTTGGATTGGCTTTTGGTGCAGCAAGCTTCATCGCGGCAGGAACAGCTATATAAGAGGCGCTTGCTGCTAAAATGGCGAATAGAAATCTATTTCCTACTTCATCGGTTATTAAAATACTAAGATAAGACACTATAATCCCATTAATAACAGGAATAACAATTGCAAATAGCAAAGAAAACCAGCCGTTTTTCAGGAATGACGATAGTTTTTTACCACTTGTAATTCCCATATCTAATAGGAATACAGCTAAAAAACCTTTAAATATATCGGTTGTAAATGGTTTTATGCCTTCAGCTTGAGCGTCGCTAGCCATAAAGCCAATAATTAAACTACCAGTTATTAAAACCACACTTCCGTTAGTGACACTATGATGTAATATTTTCCCAAATGAAGTTTGAGATTCGTTGTCTTCATTCTCTTTTTTAAATAAAGCCATCAAAATAACACCAATAATAATAGCAGGTGCTTCCATTAAAGCCATAACTGCAACCATATGTCCGTCAAATGGGATGTTTTGTAATTCGAGAAACGAAATAGCTGTTACAAAGGTAACGGCACTAATCGAACCGTAAGCTGCTGCAATAGCTCCAGCATTTGCGTTGCTAAGCTTGCGTTTCAGAATAAAAAAAGTATAAACAGGCACCGATACAGCTAGAAAAATTCCAAATAGTAAGCTGTATAGTATTTCTAAATCTAAAGTACTATGAGATAGCTCTTGCCCGCCTTTAAAGCCAATAGCGAATAATAAATATAAAGAAATAAATTTAGAGGAGTTAGCAGGAATTTCTAGATCACTTTTAACTTGAACAGCCAATATCCCAAGAATAAAAAAGAGGAGTGCCGGATTAGTTAAATTTTCGAATAGTAAATCTAAATTCATATAATATATTTTATCGGTGACGAAATTCGCAAAAAAAATCGCACACCAATAGAAATGAAAAACTAATAAACATTTATTTATTTAATAAACACTATAAATTATGTTTTATAGTTAAGAACCACCCAATTTGGCAGATAATCTATGTCTTGAAACAGGCTTAAGACAATCTTTGTTAATTAGTGAAATAGAGTATCCTTGTGAAACTAAATCATTTACCAAACTTCCAAAGTGAAGTTGAAACGTGTGGTCAATTAACTTAACTTTACTAACATCTATCTTTAAATTTGGGTGTTGCCTAGCTATTTTTTTGATTTGAGATTTAAAAGATAAATAATTTGTAAATATAAGTACGCCTTCAACCTTTAAAATACAGATGTTACCTTCGGGCATCCTTAATTTTGCAACAAATAAATTACTTAATTTAGCACCATAGATAAGGTGAATACTTAATTTAAGTAAAATGCCAGCCGCGATTCCAATGAGTAGATCTGTAATTAAAACCATTACTAGTGTGAAAACGAAAATGGCCAAATGGGCTTTACCGATTTTGTAAACGGCTTTAAAGTGTTGAGGTGCTGCTAATTTATAGCCTGTAAATACTAACATGGTGGCCAAAGCTGCTAATGGAATCATTTCTATAATAAAGCTACCAGCCACAAGGTATACCAAGAGTAACGCACCATGAAAAAAATTGGACCAACTTGTTTTAGCACCATTATTGATATTAGCAGATGATCGAACAATTTCAGAAATCATCGGTAATCCGCCAAGTACACTGGCTAAAGTAGAACCAACCCCAACGCCGAATAAATCTTTATTTAAGTTGCTTTTTCGTTCATAAGGGTCTTGAGTATCTATAGCAATTGTACTTAAGAGACTTTCAATACCTGAAACTAAAGCTACCCCAACAACAGCCATCCAGAAAGCGTTCTCATTAATTTTTTGAAACGATGGCCATCTAATACCATCTAGAACATTTGAAGGTAAGTCAACTAAGTAACGAGCTTCTAGGTCAAAATAAGAGACTAAGGGAATAGTCACTATCAAAACAAACATAGGGGCTGGAATTAATTGAATCCATTGATGTTTTAACTTGGGATGTAAGATCAAAACTGCTAAGCTAATCCCAGAAATTAGAGCAATTTCTGTATGAGTTTCTGAAATTTTTAA
>CBFHKB010000079.1:0-10110 GCA_965656295.1 Psychroflexus sp. | reverse complement strand
GTTGTACCTCAAACGCAATAAAAGCAAAGCTGAAGCACAACAAATTACCAGCGGCCAATCAAAAGCTTTTAAAGCCTACAATTGGCGAACACCTAAATTGATCCAATTTAAAGCTAAAGATGGTGCCAAGCCATACGCCCGTTTATATCGCCCAAATGTCAAGCAAGCCAATGGAGCGGCCATTATTTTTGTACATGGTGCAGGCTATTTGCAAAATGCACATTACTGGTGGTCCAGTTACTTTAGAGAATATATGTTTCACAACCTTTTAACCGATTTAGGCTACACAGTATTAGATATTGATTATCGCGGCAGTGCTGGTTATGGTAGAGATTGGCGAACTGGAATTTACAGGCATATGGGCGGTAAAGATTTAAGTGACCAAGTTGACGGCGCTAATTTTTTAGCAGCTAATTATGGCATTGATAAAGATAAAATAGGTATTTATGGGGGAAGTTACGGTGGCTTTATCACTCTTATGGCTTTATTTAATGAAGCTGATACTTTTGCCGCTGGTGCAGCCTTAAGGTCGGTAACCGATTGGGCGCATTACAATCACACCTATACCAAAAATATTTTAAATGAGCCGCATTTAGATCCTATAGCTTATCGTAGATCATCGCCTATATATTTTGCTGAAGGCCTTGAAGACCCTTTACTTATTGCACATGGTATGCTAGATACTAATGTACATTATCAAGATGTAGTTCGATTAGCACAACGCCTTATAGAACTTAAAAAAGAGCGTTGGGAAATGGCTGTTTACCCTGTCGAAGGTCATGGATTTACCCAACCAAGCAGTTGGACCGATGAGTATAAACGCATTTTAACATTATTTGAAACAAACATCAGAAATTAATATCAACCAACAATGTTATAACCCCCATCAACATGTCTTATTTCACCTGTTATTCGACTTTTAGGCCGAAGTAAATGTAAGACTTCGAAGGCTAAGTCTTCTGGACGTGCATTACCGAGTGGGCTTTTCTTATCAGAAAACGCAACATCTTCTTGTGTCAAAGTAGCATTCCCAGCTTTACTACCCATATATGTTGAAAAACGAACACAATTAACTCGCGTACCATTTTTACGTCCAAGCTCATCAGCTAATTCAACTGTTATACGTTCTAAAGCAGCTTTTGCTATACTGATATTTCGATAAGGATGAAAGGTAACTTTTGCAGCAGCTATATAACTAAGTGAACAAATTGAAGAATCGTTATTCAACAAATTAGCGTTCGATAAAGCACTTGCCAAACTAACTAAAGAAAATGCCGAAACCTGCATGGTATCACAAAACTCACTAAAACTTACATCTAATAAGGGTTTTACTTGTTTATTTCGAATCGTTTTATCCATCGCAATAGCATGAATAAAACCGTCTATTCCACCTGGATTGGTTTGCTTCAATTGATCGCAAACCTCTTGAATGCTCTCATCAAGACTAACGTCAAGCACATAGGTTTCAATCGATTTTCCTAACTCTTGCTCTATAGCTTGTGTAAACGTATGATACGTTGAGTTTAAAAAATTCTTCGCTTTTTCAGATAAATTTTGATGATGTTGACTCACCCCTAAACTTGTACACACCACTTTACCTCCGTGGTTAATAATTGCTTTAGCAATATACATTGCGAGTGAATGTTGGTCTGCAATTCCCGTCACTAAATAGGTTTTCCCGTGTAACATTTGTAATTAGATTTAATATTTATAAAGTGCCGTTCCCCAAGTCCAACCAGCTCCAACAGCTGCAAAAACTAAAAGATCATCAGGTTTAAAAGCCTTATTGGTTCGGTATTCATGAAAAACTAGCGGGATAGTTGCACCCGAAGTATTCGCATATCGATCCATATTGGTTGCTACCTTAGAAAAATCTAAGCCAACTTGGTGAGCAATAGATTTTAAGATGCCTATGCTTGGCTGATGCGGAATCATGTAATCAACCTCAGCAATACGTCGGTTGTTTGTATTAAGAATATGGTTAATCGATTCGGGAACAACTTTAGTCGCTGTGTTAAAAACGGCTTTACCGTCCATCGAAAAATTATGGAGCCCTTTTTTAAGTGTTTCAGCTGAAGCTGGCTGTTCGGAGCCACCTCCAATAATAGTAAAACTTTCTTTACCACGACCATCAGAATGCAAGTCAAAATCAATAAAGCCTTTATCTTCTTCTGTTGTACTTAAAACCATTGCACCAGCACCATCACCGAAAAAAACCGAATCGCGTCTAGACCAATCGGTAATATTGGAAAAAGTGTCAGCTCCTATGACTAAAGCATGATTATACATGCCATTTTTTAAAAATTGGTGTGCAACCGAAATAGTAAATAAGGCTCCTGAACAAACTGCCGCTACGTCAAATGCAACAGCATTAAACGCCTTTATTTTTTCTTGAACAAAACAGGCACAAGATGGTGCTTGTCGGTCTGGTGTTGTGGTAGCAACAACTATTAAATCAATATCAGACGGTGTCAAACCCGAATCATCAATAGCCTGAAAAGCTGCTTTTGCCGCCAAATCTGAGGTAGCCTCACCATTCTCTACAACACGGCGCTCTTTAATCCCTAAATTATTAAAAATCCAATTATCGCTTGAACCTACGCGTTCAAAATAATCATTACTAAGTACCTTTGGGGGAGCATAAGCGCCTGTTCCTTTAATAAATACGTTGGGCATGTTTAATTTTTTAATTGGCTAACATATTAATTTTTTAACACAAACAAGCTTAAGCCCAATATATATTCTTAATTTTTGTTAATATACAACGTTTGAGTTATTTTTTTAACATTTTTAGATTAACCTCAAATCAAAAGGCCTTAAGTTTTATACGAACCAATACTTGATATATCTTATTTTCGTTCTTATAAAGCAATGCTAATTCACATGCGGTTATTTTTAAGTCTAATTTTAGGTGTTATCACGTATATAAGTTATGCGCAGGATAAGACCTCTTACCGCTTTATCTCAAAGGAAATTAAGACTGCTGAATTAATTACACTCGACAGCATGAGTATTTCTTCGTATGGATTTCAACTGAAATACTTAAATAAAAAAACGGTTTCGACCGACTTGTATCAGATTGATTTTTCGAAGGGTGAACTGCGCTTAAACCCAAGTTTAGTTCAACAGGTTTCTAAGCTACATGTACATTATGCCCGTTACCCTGAGTTGCTTTATATACGCACAACAGCAGTAGACTCAAGTTATATTATCCCCAATTCAGCTAACATTAACACCAAGTTAGTCGACTTGCAATTACAACAGCCTAAAGCACAACTCAAAAATCCCTTCTCGGGGTTGCAAACCTCAGGAAATATTTCTCGGGCTTTAGTCGTTGGTAATAACCAAAGCGCTGTGGTACAATCTGAATTAGACCTACAAATCTCTGGAAAGTTATCGGATAATTTACGCATTAAAGCTTCCATTAGAGACGCTAATTTACCTTCGCAAGCTGGTGGCTACACCCAAAATTTAAATGAATTTGATCAAGTATTTATTGAACTTGAAGCCAAAAACTGGTCGGTCAGAGCTGGTGATGTTGACTTGTTTTCGCAGTCCCGATTTGCAGCTTACACCAAACGGGTACAAGGCTTACTACTTCAAGCTAATTTTGGTAAACAGCAACAAAATAAAGCCTATGGAGCCGCCGCTTTAGTGCGTGGCGTTTTTAAACGTTCTGAAATTCAAGCACAAGAAGGTAATCAAGGGCCTTACAAATTGGTTGGTGATCAAGGTGAGCAATTTATTTTAATCGTCTCGGGCAGTGAAGCGGTATTTGTTAATGGCCGCCAATTAACACGTGGCGAAAATGCCGATTATATTATAGATTATAATGCCGGTGAACTACTGTTTAATGCCAATTACCCCATTGATTCACGCATGCGAATTATTGTCGAATATCAAGTCGCTGAACAAAATTATTCGCGCGTGATTGCGACCAGTGGTGGAACATTTGAAAGTGACCAACTGAAGTTAAACGCTTCTGTTTATCATGAAAGCGATCTTAAAAATCAAAACTTACAACAATCGCTGGACAACACTCAAGTTAACTTTTTAGCTGAAGCTGGAGACGATGAAAATCAAATGTTTGCCCCAAGTGCCACGCCAGCAGAATTTAATGAAAACCGAATCTTATACCGTCAAGATCAACTCAATGGTGAAACCATTTTTGTGTTTTCTACGAACCCCAATGATGAGCTTTTTAATGTTCGGTTTACCAATGTTGGTCAAGGTGAAGGAAACTACGTTATTAGCGACCAAGAAGCCATTTCACCAATTTATAAATACGTTTCTCCTATTAACGGCCAACCGCAAGGTCGTTTTGAACCTATTGTAAGACTTGTAGCACCAACCCGCCTTCAAATCGCGAATATCAATGGGGAATACCAAGCCTTTAAACATCAAAATATACGCTTTGAATTGTCAGGTAGCCGAAATGACCAAAACTTATTTTCAACCATAAATGATGATGATAATACCGGCGTTGCAGGATTTATTGAGCTCAATCAACAGCTGGTCAAAACCGATTCACTCCAGCCGCATGGAATTGATATTTTTGGCCGTTATGATTATATCGATCAAAATTATCAAAGTATTGAGCGCTTATATAATGTTGAATTTAATCGGGATTGGAACATTATAAGTCCTTTTGAGGCTAATCAGCAATACTATCAACTTGGCAGCCGTTATCGATTTAAAGGGCATACTTCAGCATCATATGCTTTTGAAGCCTTGTCGTTTGGTGAAGCGTATCAGGGGCAAAAACATATTTTTTCTACCCAATCTAACTTAGACCGCTTTCAGTTAAACTCGCAAGGAAGTTTTTTAAAAACGGATGGCTTGACCAGAGAAACATCGTTTTTTAGGCTATTTGGAGAAGCTAATTATAGCTTTAAAAAGATGTGGACCGGTGTGTTTTTTGATACCGAACAAAATGAAGATTTAAATACCGAAACACAAGAATTTTCAAATTTAAGTCAAGCCTATCAAGCTTATTCAGGTTTTATTGGTGTTGGTGATAGCACTAAGGTTTTTACCCAATTTTCATACACCTATCGTGAAAACGATAGTTTGCGGCAAAATACACTTGAACGCGTTAACCAATCGCATAACTTGAGCATAGAAAGCCAGCTCATACAAAATAAACGCAGCCAGCTAGAAGTCTTTGCGCGTTGGCGAGAACTCACCTATACTAATCAAACGCAACCCAAAGAAACCTCTATTAACGGTCGGCTACGCTACGCACAGTCATTATTTAACCAAGCCTTGCGATTCACTACCGCTTATGAAACTAATAGTGGAACTATTGCGCGTCAAGCTTTTACTTTTGTTGAAGTTGAACCAGGTCAAGGACAGTTTACCTGGAATGATTATAATGAAAATGGAATACAAGAACTCAATGAATTTGAAGCGGCTCAATTTCAAGATCAAGCCCGCTACATTCGCGTCTTACTTCCTAATCAAAATTTTGTACGCACTAATAGAAATAGGTTTAGCCAACAAGTAGAGTTAGATGTGAAGCGTTTTGCGACACCAACGCGTCCGCTAAACCTATGGCGTCACTTTTATAACCAAACCAATTTTATTATAGACCAACAAGTTGAACGAAATGGACAAGACCTCAACTTAAATCCTTTTACTTCAGCTGGTGACGATCTAATAGGGCAAAGTAATAGTATTAGAAATAGTTTATTTTTTAATCGTGGCCAACGGAATTTTAGCACGACTTATAATTTCAGTTTAAGCGAAAGTAAAAATTTACTGTTAGTGGGCTTACAAGGGCAATTAAATCGGTTGCATGAACTTCAGTTTCAGCATGAATTTAAGGATTTATGGTTGCTTACACTTAACCAGCAGTTTAATGACAATCACCAAAGTTCTTCTAATTTTTCTAATCGAAACTTTAAGGTCGATCAAGTGAGCAGTTCGCCAAAGTTATCTTACCTGCCCGCAGGTAATAAACAATTTGATGTGTTTTACACCTATACCAAAGCTGAAAATAAGATAGGTGATTTAGCTGAATTAGAACAGCACGAATTAGGGATGAGTTTTAACCTCAACAAAGGCGATCAATACAGTTTAAGTGGTGAATTAAAATATATTAATAACCAATTCGAAGGGTCTACAAACACCCCGGTTGCCTTTCAATTATTAGAAGGTTTACAACCTGATAGTAACTTTACTTGGTCTTTATTTGTACAAAAACGTTTGAGCAATTTCTTAGATGTTACTCTTAATTATTTAGGGCGAAAAACCCCAAATAACCCAACCATACATACTGGTAACATTCAATTACGCGCCTTTTTTTAATGCCCCAATGCAACGAATCAATCGGCTTGGTAAATGTCTAAAACCCTTGCCGAGGGATCTACGACATCACCACACCATTTTGGTAACCATTGGTAAGGTGTTAGCTGATCATGTGGCCCATAATGTTTATCGAATAATTGACGGTAATAATACGCTTCCTTTGTTAAGGGAACTTGAGCATATTGATGCTTTTTAATCGCGAACTCATGGTCGGTAATTAAGGTATCAACGTGGGACTGTATAAGCGTACTCCAAGACTTATGTTTAGAACTCACACTATCTGAAAACCCATTTTTACGTCGCCATAAAATAGATTCTGGTAGTAATTGATCACTTTCAAAGGCTTTTCTAATCAAATATTTTTCAATTTTAGCCTCATTAAACATTCGCTCTTGAGGAGGAATAGTCATATAATATCTTACAAAATCTTTATCAGCAAATGGAACGCGAGCCTCGAGACCTGCGTTAGAAATAGACCGATCTCCACGCTTCATATCAAAGTAGTGAATATCAGTTAATAAACGAATCGCTTCAGCTTGAAAGGCTTCTGGTGAAGGTGCGTTTTGGAAATAAAGATAAGACCCTAATTCATCGGCAGTTTCACCAGAAAATAAGACTTTAACGTCTGTGTGATCGGCAACGTATTTAGCAACAAGTTGGTGGCCTACTGAGGCTCTTATCGTTGTTACATCATAACTCCCTAAACTATAAACCGTTTCTTCAATAGCTTCTAAAAATTGAGCTTCAGAGGCCGTAATACTGTGGTGTTGACTCCCGATATGTTCAGCAACTTGTTGAGCGGCCTCCAAATCTGGACTGCCTTCTAATCCTATTGAAAAGGTTTGCAATTGTTTACCTTTCGCTTTTAAGGCTTTGGCTAGTAATGCTGCAATTAAACTGCTGTCTAAACCCCCACTTAATAAACAGCCCAAAGGACGTTCACTCATCATCCGTTTATGAACCGCTGCAGTTAAACGCGATTTAATTTGGTACAAGTAATCGGCTTCTGTGGTCGCTTTAATCGTATAATCATGCGTAAAGTAACGCTTAAAGCTTTGGTCTAAAGAACTCCAATAGCAGCCCGGAGGAAATTGTTGAAGCTGGTCACAAAACTGAAGTGCTTTACTTTCAGAAGCAAAATAAACGCTGTCGGTTTCTCCCATATAAAAGCCTCTAATACCCAAATGGTCACGAGCAGCAAAGGTTTGTTTTAAAGCTTTATCATAAAGTACAAAAGCGAATTCACCATCTAGAAGTTCAAGGGTTTTAGACATCCCATATTTACGGTAAAGATGTATAATAACTTCACAATCTGATCCTGTTTCCAACTGAAAGTCATGGGCCTGAGCAATCGCTTTATAATTAAAAATTTCGGCATTAGCGACAAGCCAAATACCATTTAAGTACATTGGTTGATTAGCTTTTGAAGTCATCCCATTAATGGTTAAACGATGAAAGCCAAAATACATCTCCGAATCAATTTGATTAAACTCTGTAACATCTGGACCACGATGTTTTATTTTCATGAATTGCTCAACTAAAAAGTCAGTTGATAACTGGGTATCTAAGGCTGCAAAAATTCCACACATAACATTATTATTTATAAACTATAGTTTATCAAATAACCCTAAAAACTAGTTATTATTCAACTAAAAAGCTTTATAAATTGAATAGTTTTAGTATTTTTAATAATAATTAAAAAATATTTAGCTTATGGATGCTACAGATCGAATTCTCTTAAATTGTTTAAGTCAAGATGCAAAGGCCTCGTTAAAAACCTTAGCACATGCTTGTCACTTAAGTTCGGCTGCAGTTCACTTGCGTTTAAAAAAATTTGAAGAACAAGGTCTATTAACAGGCTCACATTCACGATTTAATTTGGATCGCTTGGGTTACCAAACCCAAAGTTTTATAGGTGTTTACTTTGATCGTGCTAATCTTTATCAAAAGGTAAGTAAAGCTTTAGCTGCGATCGACGAAGTGGTAGAGTGTTATTATACGACTGGCCATTTTTCTTTATTAGTGAAAGTTGTATGTCAAGACAATGCGCATCTAACTAGGGTATTAAGTCGTCAAATACAGCCTATAGATGGCGTTGCCCGCACTGAAACGTTTATATGTTTAGAAGAAAGCTTTGTAAGACCCGTAAAATTTTAAGTGGTTCGGGGTCTATGTAAAAAGCCTTCCGATTTGGAAGGCTTTTAATACATTAGAGAATATCTCACTATTTAATGTCGAAGACTACTTTTCTAACTAACTGTCTTGCGTTTTGAGACGATTTATTAACAGAATCGTCTACACCTCCTGAAGTAACCGCTATTCTAGATTCGGCTATACCAGCATCTACTAAAATAGTCTTAACAGCTTCAGCACGTTTTAAAGCTAGTTTTTGGTTATACTCTGGGTTACCTATCTCATCAGCAAAACCCGTAAGTGTTACGGTTGAGTTTGATTTTTCTCTTAAGTAAAGCATAATTGAATTAATAGCTTCCGTAGAGTAATTGGTGGGCATTTGACTATTAAAATCAAAATAAACACTGAGAGAACCGCTGTTAGCAAGGTTTTTGATTAAAGCTAGACCTGCATTATTAATCATTTGATTCCCATCACTCTTAGTTAAGTATAGTTTGTTCAGTGACGATTCTAATTCGTCTGGAATTTGATTCTTGTTTTTATCAACAGCTTGACCTTTTGAATTAACAGCTACACCGTTAATCGTGTTTGGTTCTATATCTAAATAATTAGCAACACCATCACGGTCATCATCTTGAAGATCATCTTCGAGTTTGGCTAAACGCTCTTCTAAATCTTTTGCTTTATTAGCCAGTTTTGAGTCTTTTTGAGCATTATACCAGTCTGCATGAGTATCGTTATCCCCAATGTAAAATGAAATTCCGACTGTAGCATTTACCATCATCCCATCAAAATCCAGGTTATTCGTTTGAGCATAACCATCTAAGGTATAATCTTGATTCGTGTGACCTGTAATACTTAAGTCAAGGTTTAAGGCAATCGATTTTGAGATTTTAACTTGAGGGGTAATCCCACCTGTGATAAGTACGGTTTGATTTGAGCTGGTTAGCGCACCTTCTTGGTAGTTGAAATAATTTAAGCCCGCACCAGCGTGAAATAGAAGGTTAAATCGGTTGGTAAACTCTCTGAAATTAAAGACGCTGCCTAGATTAAATACCGTTTCAAGTTGAAATCTGGTATAATCAGTCGAAAAGTCTAGTGCTGCATCATCATCGGCATTAATTGAACCAAAGCCCACATCAGCACGTAAGCCAAATTTATCGTTAAACATATACCTTACACCAACATTAGCCGAGAAATCAGCAAAATGGTCGGTATAAATCCCTTCTTGTGAGTAAGGTCTTGAGGCATTATTTAAACCTGCTGCTATATCGATAGACCACTTGTCATAGTCTTTCATGTCGTTTTCTGCAGAAGTTTCTTCAGTTTGTGCAAAAGCTGTCGATAAACTCAGCAATGCACTTGCTAAAAATAGAGTCGTTTTTTTCATGGTTAATTGTTTATTTATAGGGCAAATATAGTTAATATTCAGTTAGTTGAAAAAATTCTGTGGGTTTTTAGAACATAGAATAGCCAACCTAATGCTAGTTCGAATGGTTGTCCGTGACTAGTTGACCAGTTGACTGGGACTGAAAAGGTGTTATCGGTTTTCGGTGAATAGTGAATCGTTGTCCGTGACTGGTTGATTCGTGAAGCGTGATTAGTGAGCCGTGAATAGTTCTCTGTTATATTTAATTCCAAAATCTGAATACAACTTAAACCCTAAAC
>CBFHKB010000078.1:0-10164 GCA_965656295.1 Psychroflexus sp. | reverse complement strand
CATGCTCAAGAAGTTTGGAGCGTGTTGCCATTTCTTGTTTTACAATAGCGTTAAGATGAACATAGTCTACCGTGTCTTCCAGTTTATCACTTTCAGCTGAGGTTGATAGGTCGGCTTCTACTTTTAAATCTACACGATAATCACTGCCAATCTTAGATTCTTCAACTAAGCAGCCGTGATTGGTGAATATGCGAATATTCTCTATAATAATAGCATCCATAACGTCATTTTTTGTGCAAATATAAACTTATTTCAGCCGTTAAATATGTTGATGTCTCATCATTTCACTACATAAAAATTCAGTAAATTTGTGCACTTAATATATTATTATGTCTGAAGAAAAAAAGCCATTAAACTTTATTGAACAAATTATTGAAGATGATTTGCAAAACGATTATACCAAAGATCAACTGCAATTTCGTTTTCCACCAGAACCTAATGGATTTCTTCATATAGGTCATGCTTCTTCAATTTGTTTAAACTTTGGTTTAGGCCTCACCTATAACGCTCCAGTTAATTTAAGGTTTGATGATACAAACCCTATGAAGGAAGAGCAAGCTTACGTTAACGCTATTAAAAAAGATGTGGAGTGGTTGGGCTTTACATGGGCAAAAGAATGCTATGCTTCAGACTATTTTCAACAATTATACGATTGGGCAGTGCAACTGATCAAAGAAGGCTATGCCTATGTGGATAGTCAAACCTCTGAAGCTATTGCTGCTCAAAAGGGAAGTCCTACTCGTCCTGGACAGGCTAGTCCATTTCGAGAGCGTCCAATTGAAGAAAACTTACAATTATTTGAAGCCATGAAAAATGGCGAAACACCACCGCGTGCTCATGTGCTAAGAGCGAAAATTGACATGGCGTCTCCAAACATGCTTATGCGTGACCCTGTAATGTACCGTTGCCTCCACGAGGAACATCACAGAACAGGTAATAAATGGCACATTTACCCTATGTATGATTGGGCCCATGGCGAATCTGATTTTATAGAACAAGTTTCTCACTCTTTTTGTACTTTAGAGTTTCAGCCTCACCGTGAACTTTATAACTGGTTTGTCGAAAAAGTAGGTCAAGACGGTCAACTCTTGCCTAAACAACGCGAGTTTGCTCGTCGTAACTTAAGTCATACTGTCGTGAGTAAACGTAAGCTTCTGCGACTTGTCGAAGAAGGTGTGGTCGAGTCTTGGGACGACCCGCGAATGCCTACCATTTCAGGATTAAGACGACGCGGATATACACCAGCATCTATTCGTAATTTTGCTAATGATATCGGTATTGGTAAGCGTGAAAATATGATAGATGTGTCACGATTAGAATTTTCGGCTCGTGAAGACCTAAACAAAACTGCTCCACGAGTAATGGGAGTTTTAAACCCGCTCAAATTGGTGATTACCAATTATCCTGAAGATAAAACAGAATGGCTTGAAGCCGAAAATAATCCAGAAGACCCTAATTCCGGAAGTCGTGAATTACCATTTTCTAAAGAAATTTATATCGAACAAGAAGACTTTAGGGAAGAAGCAAACCGTAAATTTTTTAGACTGAAATTAGGGAAAGAAGTCCGATTAAAAAATGCTTACATTATTAAAGCCGAAGAAGCTATTAAAGATGAAGATGGGAATATAACAGAAGTGCATTGTACCTACGATGAAGAGAGTAGAAGTGGTAGTGGTACCGAGGCTTCAAAGCGAAAAGTTAAAGGAACCTTGCATTGGGTTTCAGTAGCGCATGCTGTCCCTGCTGAAGTAAGACTTTACGATCGTTTGTTTTATGTTGAAAATCCTACAGCCGATAAAGATCGAGATTTCTTAGATACTGTAAATCCCGACAGTCTAAAGGTTATTACCGCACAACTAGAACCAAGTCTTAAAACCGCTAAAGTTCAGGAACGATTTCAGTTTCAGCGTATTGGGTATTTTTGTGTCGATACAGATTCTACCCCAGATCATTTAGTATTTAACCGTACCGTAACCTTAAGAGATTCCTGGAAAAACAAATAAATTATGTACCCATTAAACCGCTATAGACGATTACGTCAAAATTCCAGTATTAGAAGTTTAGTTCAAGAAACGCATTTGTCTGTGAATGATTTTATTGTTCCCTTGTTTATCGTAGAAGGCGAACAAGTTAAAGAGGAAATCCCTTCAATGCCTAACTATTACCGTCAAAGCTTAGATTTAGTTGCCGATGAAGTGGCCGAACTTTGGAATTTAGGCTTAAAGGCAGTGCTTTTGTTTGTAAAAGTAGACGAGTCTCAAAAAGATAACACGGGAAAAGCAGCCACGAATCCTGAAGGTTTAATGCAAAAAGCGATACAACTGATTAAGCAAACACAGCCAGACATGTTGGTGATGACGGATGTGGCTTTAGATCCATTCTCAAATGTTGGGCACGATGGTATTGTGAAAAATGGTGAAGTTGTTAATGATCAAACAGTTAAACAATTAGCTGAAATGGCTTTAAGCCACGCTCAAGCTGGAGCCGATTTTGTTGCGCCAAGTGATATGATGGATGGTCGAATTTTAGCAATGAGAAGTAAGTTAGAAGAAGCTGGCTTTCACCATACTGGAATCATGAGTTATTCAGCTAAGTATGCCTCTGCTTTTTATGGTCCGTTTCGAGATGCCTTAGATTCTGCACCAGTAGATATGGATAACGTGCCAAAAGATAAAAAAACCTACCAGATGAATCCTGCTAATCGTAAAGAAGCGCTTAGCGAAACTTTAGCTGATATTGATGAAGGTGCTGATATTGTAATGGTAAAGCCGGGTTTATGTTACCTAGATATAGTTCGTGACCTAGCCAATAGTATTGAAGCTCCAATTGCCGTGTATCAAGTAAGCGGTGAGTATGCAATGCTAAAAGCAGCTGCCGAAAAAGGTTGGTTAGACCATGATGCAGTCATGTTGGAGCAATTAACAGCGATTAAACGTGCTGGAGCTCAATTAATAGCCTCTTATTTTGCGAAAGATGTGGCGCGCTTATTAGCTCAGTGAGTGTTAATTTCAAGTTGTATCACGTAACCTAGGGGTTTAACGATTACCCAGCATTTATGGTCTTTTATATACTTAACCGTGCCTTTTATGTTTTTAAAACCTTGCCTTGTTAAGTCGATTTCAACACCAGGTTCAAGCGGTTGTATATCATAAGATTTAAACCCAGATTTGTGGTCTAGTGATGCTTTTAATTCATCTATTTCTTGGGATCTAACCACAGCAGCTTGCTGGTTCCAAAACAAAAATCGAACAACACTTGATATTTCAAATACGATATGTCTTTTACTAGGTTCGATATGAACAAAAATCATTGAGGGTAAAACAGGTGTGTCAATCTTTTTTTTGCGATCACTCCATTGTTTAATAATTTTCACTGTAGGACAGTAGGTCTCTACTCCAAGTTGCTTTAAACGTAAGCTTGTTTTTTTCTCACTATTGGGTTTTGTATATACAACGAACCAATGTTTTTTTTCGATGGGCAGCATAACTTAATTAATGCGCTTCTAACCAGTTTTGGCCAATTCCTACTTCAACATCTAGAGGTACTTCAAATTTAAAGGCGTTTTCCATGTGTTGTTTAATCAAATCCTTTAACTCTTCAAGTTCATCTTTATGGACATCAAAAATTAATTCATCATGAACTTGAAGCAACATTTTAGAGGAATAATTCCCTTCTTTTAACGCCTTATGAATTGTAATCATTGCCATTTTAATAATATCGGCAGCACTACCCTGAACGGGTGCATTAACTGCATTACGTTCGGCGGCACTTCGAACCACATTATTTCTAGCGTTAATGTCTTTAAGATAGCGACGACGCCCTAAAACTGTTTTGACATAACCGTGCTCCCGAGCAAAATCAACTTGATGATCAATATAATCTCTTAATTTCGGGTAGGTTTTATAGTAGGTTTCAATTAAGGTTTTAGATTCACTTCGACTTAAATCGGTTTGATTGCTTAAGCCAAAAGCTGAAACGCCATAGATAATACCAAAGTTAACTGTTTTAGCATTGCTTCGCTGTTGTCGCGTAACCTCTTCAATTGGGACGTTAAACACCTTCGCTGCGGTTGAAGCATGAATATCTTCACCATTTTTAAAGGCTTTAATCATGGTTTCTTCTTGGCTTAATGCAGCGATAATTCGTAGTTCTATTTGTGAGTAATCGGCAGCTAGTAATACGTGATTTTCATCTCGTGGAACAAAGGCCTTGCGAACTTCGCGGCCACGTTCAGTCCGAATAGGAATGTTTTGTAAGTTAGGATTGTTTGAGCTTAATCGGCCTGTCGCTGCAACAGTTTGCATAAATTCTGTGTGCACGCGTTGGGTTTTAGAGTGTATTTGTTTTGGTAGGGCATCTACATAAGTACTTTTTAGTTTTGAAAGTTGCCGCCATTCTAAAACATCCCGAACTATTTGGTGTTCGTCAGCATAATAGGATAGTACATCTTCGGCTGTAGAATATTGACCAGATTTAGTTTTTTTAGGTTTATCGGCAAGTTTTAATTTGCCAAATAAGATGTCTCCTAATTGTTTGGGTGATCCAATGTTAAACTCTTCATCGGCAGCTTCATAAATGTTCGCCTCTAGGCGCTTAAGGTCACTATCCAGTTCAACAGATAAACCTTCTAACGCCGATTTATCAAGTTTAATCCCTTCAATTTCCATCGCAGCTAAAACTCGTAACAGTGGAATCTCGATATCGCTGTACAAGGGCTTGTTGTGGGCGTCTTCTAGTTCTTTCTCAAAATAGTTTTTAAGTTGGTAAGTGATATCTGCATCTTCTACTGCATATTCAGTTTGGTCTTGTAGGCCGACTTCTCGAAAGCTTTTTTGATTTTTACCTTTTTTACCAATTAAGTCTTTGATGGGTTTCGGTGAGTACATCAAGTAGGTCTCTGCTAGGATATCCATATTGTGGCGCATGTCTGGGTTTATGATGTAATGCGCTAGCATAGTGTCAAATAATGGGCCGTTAACGCTAATGTTGTAATTGGCTAAAACTTTGAGATCGTACTTTAAATTTTGCCCAACTTTTTCGATGTCTTGGTTTTCGAAAAATGGTTTTAACTCGTTTAAAATGTTTTGAGCTTCACTGGCGTTTTCAGGAATACTAAAATAATAACCTTTGTGCGCTTCCCATGAAAAAGCAATCCCAACTAATTTAGCATCTAAAGTATTTAGGCTTGTAGTCTCGGTGTCAAAGCAAACAGAAGTTTGCGCCATGAGTTTTTTAATCACTAAGAATCGTGCTGTAGACCCATTGACCAAT
Source organism: Psychroflexus sp. (assembly GCA_965656295.1). Lineage (GTDB taxonomy): Bacteria > Bacteroidota > Bacteroidia > Flavobacteriales > Flavobacteriaceae > Psychroflexus. Next base: position 4,893 of record CBFHKB010000078.1, on the reverse strand, counting down.
TGGTAAAAATGTTTCGTGTTTTCAAGCGATTTATACCCTTGAAAATCGGCAGCATCGGCCTCTTTCTTTGTAGTGTCGTTACCGAATAGCGAAAATTGTCCAGCGCCAGCTGTTTGAGCTTTGTCTTCAGTTGAAGTTGGAGCGTCTGCCGATTGGTTGTACATTTTCATGAATTGTTCAGTCAATCGTCTAAATTCTAGGTCTTTAAATAGTTGCACCACTTTTTCGACATCAGGAGTCGAAACTTCGTAGGTTTCTTCATTAAAAGTGACTTCACATTCGGTAAAAATAGTGGCTAATTTTTTAGACATTAGCCCTAATTCTTGATTAGCTTCAATTTTTTCTTTGGTTTTGCCTTTGAGATCGTTGATATTTTCAAACAAGCCTTCCATGCTACCATATTTGGCAATAAATTTCTTAGCTGTTTTGTCGCCAACACCTGGCAATCCTGGGATATTATCAGCCGAATCGCCCATCATTCCTAGATAATCGATCACTTGTTCAGGGCGTTCGACCCCAAAGCGTTTTTGGACTTCAGGAATACCCCATTTTTCAATTCCATTCCCCATTCGTGCTGGACGATACATAAAAATATGTTCGGAAACGAGTTGGGCGAAATCTTTATCAGGCGTAACCATGTAAACTTCATAATTTTGTTTTTCGGCTTGTTTGGCCAAGGTTCCAATTATATCATCTGCTTCCATGCCTGAAATTTCTTCAATAGGAATATGCATAGCCTTAATAATTTGTTTGATAACAGGAACCGAATCGCGAATCACTTGAGGTGTTTCGTCACGATTAGCTTTATAATCACTGTATATTTCAGTCCGTTCAGCACTTCCGTCTTTATCGAAGCAAACTGCTAAGTGATCGGGTTTTTCACGCTTAATGACGTCAAATAACGAATTCATAAATCCCATAATGGCCGAAGTGTCTTGGCCTTTAGAATTAATTCGTGGGTTTTTAATTAACGCATAATAACCCCTAAAAATTAAGGCATACGCATCAATTAAAAACAAGCGTTTTTTAGCTCCCATAATAATAAAATTAAATGAAACGTAAATGTAATAATATTGCCTGTAAGGTGATATAAAAGCGTCAAAAACTTCAAGTATTATAGTGGCGTATTGAATTCTGAAATAACTTTGGCATTACATTCTTCATTACAATTACATCACTTATCTTTGTTGTTTTAAGTACGTTATGAAACTCCACGATTTAGAATTTGAACCTTACATTTCTTCAAACAAAGTTCAAGATGCTGTAAAGGAAGTTGCTGTGCAGCTGCAAGATAATTATAGTAATCAAGTACCTGTATTTGTTGGTGTTTTAAATGGAGCGTTTATGTTTTTAGGCGATTTAATGAAATACTATAGCCAGCCGTGTGAAGTTAATTTTACCAAGTTAGCTTCCTATCAAGGCACAGCCTCAACAGGTCAAGTAACCACCTTAATAGGTATCGATTCACTTGAAGGTAAAGATGTTGTAATTGTCGAAGATATTGTAGATACAGGACATACTTTAGCAAAAATCATAGAGTTGCTAGAGCAGGCTCAAGTTAATTCTTATACGATTGCTACTTTGTTTTTTAAACCAGAAGCCTATCAATACGATTTTAATATTGATTTTGTAGGACTTGAAATTCCAACTAAATTTATTGTAGGTTACGGCCTTGACTATGATGGTCTTGGGCGCAATTTACCTGAGATATACCAATTAAAATCTTAAAAACATGACCAATATAGTGTTATTTGGCCCTCCAGGTGCCGGAAAAGGAACTCAAGCAGAACATTTAAAAACTAATTTTAAGCTGAAACACATCTCAACAGGTGATTTATTTCGGTATAATATTAAAAACCAAACCGAGCTTGGTCAAGAAGCAAAATCTTACATCGATAAAGGTGAGCTTGTTCCAGATGAGGTAACTATAGGAATGCTTAAAGCAGCTGTTGAAGAAGATAAGTACGGAAATGGATTTATTTTTGATGGTTTTCCAAGAACCACAGCACAAGCTGAAGCTTTAGATCAATTGTTAACACATTTAGATACTGAAGTTCACGGGATGTTAGCTCTTGAGGTACCTGACGAAGTTTTAGTTAAGCGTTTACTTGAACGCGGTAAAACTTCTGGACGCGCTGATGATGCTAATGAAGAAGTAATCCAAAACCGTGTGAGTGTTTACTATAAAGAAACCTCTGTTTTAAAAGATTACTACAATAAAAAAAATAAACTTCATACTGTTAACGGTGTTGGAAGCATAGAAGAAATAGCCGATCGATTAGCGGCAATTGTAAAATCACTCTAAATTTATGACAGAAGGTAATTTTGTTGACTATATTAAAATTCATGTCAAATCTGGAAAAGGCGGTAAAGGCTCAACCCATTTAAGGCGTGAAAAAGCTGTTGCTAAAGGAGGTCCTGATGGTGGTGATGGCGGTCGTGGTGGCCATGTGATTATTCGTGGTGAAAAAAATTACTGGACCCTATTTCACTTAAAATTTAAACAACACGTTCGCGCTACACATGGTGGTGATGGCGGGAAGCAAACCAGTACAGGCCATGATGGTGAAGATGCGCTTATTGAAGTGCCGCTAGGAACCATTGTTCGAGATACCGAGACCAACGAGATTATTAAAGAAATTACCGAAGACCAACAAGAATTTATTGTTGCAGAAGGCGGTATGGGCGGTAAAGGCAATTCCCATTTTAAGACCTCGACCAATCAAACCCCACGGTATGCACAACCTGGCATAGATGGTCAAGAAAAACAAATTACCTTAGAGCTTAAATTATTAGCTGATGTTGGTCTCGTAGGTTTTCCAAATGCAGGAAAATCAACTTTATTATCGGTAATTACAGCAGCAAAACCGAAAATAGCTGATTACGAGTTTACCACTTTAAAACCTAATTTAGGAATTGTAAAATATCGTGATTTTAAATCTTTTGTGGTGGCTGATATACCAGGTATTATTGAGGGTGCAGCCGAAGGTAAAGGTTTAGGTTATCGGTTTTTAAGACACATTGAGAGAAACTCGACTTTATTGTTTTTAATTCCTGCCGATGCCGAGGATGTGGTTAAAGCTTACGACATTTTACTTGATGAATTGCGTCGTTATAATCCAGAATTATTAGATAAATCTCGACTCATTGCTATCTCTAAATCTGATATGTTGGATAATGAACTTAAAACAGAATTAGAAGCTGAGATAAAAACCGCTTTTAATTCTATCCCATATGTATTTATATCTTCAGTGGCTCAGCAAGGTTTAAATAAATTAAAAGATATGCTTTGGGAGTCGGTTAGTTTGGATAAGCAAAAAGAAGCTTAGGCTATAGTATCTCAAGTTTAATTTCAAAACAGGCACCTTGATCAATATCACTGTGTTTAACGCGTATTTTGCCCTTATGGTAATCTTCGATAATGCGCTTTGATAAAGAAAGTCCTAAACCCCAACCCCGTTTTTTAGAGGTATAACCAGCTTCAAAAATCTGCTTGTGTCGGTGTTTAGGAATTCCCTTACCTTCATCTGAAATTAAAATAGAAATATCATTTTTATGAACTAGTTTTGTGATCTTGATTTCCCCTTTTCCCTTCATGGCATCAACCGCATTTTTAATAATATTTTCAATGGTCCAGCTATATAGTGTTGGGTTTAATTTCACCGTAACACTATCGTTTCCTAGATTTTCTGTAAATCGAATAAGTTTAGAGTGTTTGTTTTTTAAATAGCCAACAGCTTCTTTAGTGACTTTTATTAAATCTTGTTCCTCCAGTTCTACTTCAGATCCAATTTTAGAAAATCGCTGGGTAATAGTTTGCAACCTGTTTACATCCTTTTCCATTTCTACGATGTAGGATGCATCAATAGATGGATTAGTTCTAAGGAGTTCTATCCAGCCCACTAAGGACGATAATGGTGTCCCTATCTGGTGCGCTGTTTCTTTTGCCATTCCTGCCCAGAGTTTATTTTTTTCAGAATACTTAGAAGTTCTAAAAAACAAAAAAATAAGACCAGTAAACAGTCCGAAAATGAGTAATAGTATAGCCGGATAAAATTTAATCTTATCTAAAATTTGAGAGTTGCCATAGTATAAATATTGAAAATTACCACCACCTAAATCGACTTGTATGGGTTTATTAGTGTTTTTAAGCTCATCTAAAAATGCATAAAGCTGGATAGAATCAGCTTCAATTTTCCTAGGAATATTAGTGTAGCGCACTATTTCACCTTGATCATCGGTATTAATCATAGGAATTTCTAAGTCGGTTTCTAGAATAAAAAGCTCAAGATTAAGATCTGCATTTTTAGTTGATGAATTGTTAAACGATTTTTGAGCTTCAGACCAAATGGCCATTTTTTGACGTTCGTCTTTTTTGATTCTTTCGTAAAATAAGGCGACATTCCACGATACGAGAATAACGATGCTTAACGAAGAAAAAATAATAAACCAGCGGGCAAAATCCTTATTTTCAAAAATGCGCATCCTATTCTTTTTTCAATAATACAAAAATAGAACGCTATTTATGCAAAAATAATTGTGAAGAACTCCTATTTTTACCCTGAAAATGATCAAGTGATGTACAATTTTTTTTCTTCAGCATTTACATTAGGCATTTTAGGTGGTGGCCAACTCGGTAAAATGTTGCTTTACGAGACCCGAAAGTTTGATATCCAAACCAAAGTTCTAGATCCAAATCCTGAAGCTCCATCCGCGATAGCCTGTAATACGTTTGTTTGTGGTAGCTTAATGGATTATGATACTGTCATGGCATTTGCTGAAGATGTTGATGTACTTACCATTGAAATTGAAGCAGTAAATATTGAAGCCTTACGTAAACTTCAGCAACAAGGTAAAAAAGTATATCCTTCAGCTGAAACTTTAGCTTTGATT
>CBFHKB010000077.1:0-10380 GCA_965656295.1 Psychroflexus sp. | reverse complement strand
GCATAAAAGATTGATGATTGGTTCGATTTTTCCAGAAAAATTCAAATTTGAAGATGAAAAAGTTCGAACCGCTGATATTAATCCAGTTTTAATGAAGATAATGAGTGTTAACAAGGGTTCGCAGAGGATAAAAAAAAAGGACAAATCAAAAATAAATGATTTGTCCAGTTTTGTGGGCCCACCTGGGCTCGAACCAGGGACTTTCTGATTATGAGTCAGATACTCTAACCAGCTGAGTTATAGGCCCGGTCAATAAAATTGACATTTAGAGTTGGCAAAAATAAACATTAGTTTAATGACTACCAAACAAAATATACGCTATAAATTGTATTAATTGGTACGTTCCTCACAAAGTTCAACTAAAACCCCGTGATTAGATTTAGGGTGTAAAAATGCAATACGCTTGTTGTCTGCTCCAAGTTTAGGTTGCTCACTAATAAGTTGGTAGCCTTCCTGTTTTAAGCGCTTAATTTCTTCTTCCAGATGGTCTACTGCAAAGGCTATATGGTGAATGCCTTCTCCTTTTTTAGCAATAAATTTAGCGATGGGACTAGTCTCACTTGTAGCGCCTAAAAGTTCTATTTTGCTATCGCCAGACTTAAAAAATAAGGTTTCAACACCTTCGCTTTCAACAGCTTCAGATTTATAGGCTTTTTCTTGCATTAACACTTCGTACGTTTTAGCGGCTTCTTTTAAGTTTGATACTGCTATACCAATATGTTCAATTTTTCTCATGCTAGGTTTAGTTTTATAGTTAGCAAAAGTAAAAAACTTACCTTTGTTCTATGGAAACAAATAGACAGAAAAAAATAAGTGGATTAATACAGCAAGATTTAGCTGAAGTAATACAGCAAATTTTAAGAGATGCCGGTACCATTAATATTGTAGTATCGGTCACAAAAGTACGCGTCACTCCCGATTTACTTCAAGCTAAGGCTTATTTAAGCATTTTCCCATCCGACAAAGCTAGCCGTGTGATGGAAGAGATTAAAGAGTTACGCTCAAAAATTAAACATGCCATTGCATTGCGAACTAAAAATCAACTACGCCGCATGCCAGATTTATTGATGTTTAACGACGATTCTATTGAGTATATAAACGATTTAGAAGAAGCCTTTAAAGGCAAACAAAACCCAATTAAAAACCCAGATTTACTCGACGACTCCACCAAAAAGTGAACGTAGCACTGTACATTGCTAAACGCTATTTGTTTTCAAAAAGCAACCAAAATGCTATTAATATTATTAGCATAATTGCTGCTTTAGGCATTGTAGCAAGTACGTTTGCATTGTTTGTTGTGCTCTCTGTGTTTTCGGGCTTAAAAGATTTTAGTCTTTCATTCACCAATGCTTACGATCCCGATTTAAAAGTATTACCTACTCAACAAAAACGCTTCACTTTAAGCGCTCAACAAGAACAGCAACTCAATAATTTAGAGGGCGTTAATGTGGTGTCAAGAGTTTTACAAGAACGGGTGTTGCTTCAGTTTAAAGATAAAACAGCACCAGCTTATTTTAAAGCGGTTGATAGTAATTATACTAAAATCACGACCATAAAACAGCAAATTGTTTACGGCCAGTGGTTAGCTGAAGGTAGGTATCAAGTGGTTATTGGGTCTCAGCTTCAGCGAGACCTTTCTGTCGGCTTACGCGATTACTCAGGTCTTTTAAATGTGTATGTTCCCAAGCCAGGAAAAGGCCAAATTTTAGATTATAATCAGGCGTTTGATCGAACCAGCACCAGTGTGGTGGGTATATTTAACCTAACGGAAGAACTAGATCAAAATTATGTGATAGGCGATATTACAATAGCACAAGAGCTATTGCGTACCGCACCAGATCAAGTCAGTGCGCTAGAGTTGAAATTATCACCCTCAGCTGATGAGGCAGCCGTAGTTGAAGCGATCAAAGACATAGTTAAAGTCCCTGTCGAAGTTAAAAACCGTATAGCCTTAAATGATAGTTTGTATAAAATGCTTAATACTGAAAATTTAGCGGTTTATCTCATTTTTACACTTGTTGTGATTATTGCTTTGTTTAATGTCGTAGGATCTATATCGATGGCAATTTTAGATAAACGAGAACATGTAAATGTGCTTTATAAATTAGGAGCATCAAAATCTACATTGGTGCGCATATTTTTTTACCAAGGGACAATAATCAGTGTTTTGGGCGGTCTAATTGGGCTAGGTTTAGGACTTTTACTCGTCGTGCTTCAGCTTAAATTGGAGTTAATTATGTTTACGCCAAACTTAGCATATCCCGTTAAAATTGCAATAGAGAACATCCTAATCGTAATGCTTACCATAAGTGTTTTAGGTGCTTTGGCATCACTAATTGCTTCTAATCGCGTTCGAAAAATTACCTGAAGAAAGTGGTTTTAACTGGCAAATTCAAAACCGGCAAACTTATGCTCGACTTCTTTAAAAGTGGCAAACACATCTTCAGCAGCATCTGAGGTGACCATTTTCATGCGGTAGTCTTTAAAGTGAGGAATCCCTTTAAAGTAATTGGTATAGTGACGGCGTGTTTCAAAAACACCTAGCTTTTCTCCCTTCCAATCAATAGACATTTCTAAGTGACGTCTTGCGACCTCTACACGTTCTTGAATAGTCGGTGGAGGTAAATGTTTACCCGTTTCAAAAAAGTGTTTAACCTCTTTAAAAAACCAGGGGTAACCAATACTTGCCCGTCCAATCATCGCACCATCAAGACCAAACTTATCTCTCATTTCTTTAGCGCGTTCAGGTGTGTTAACATCGCCATTGCCAAATACCGGAATATGCATTCGCGGGTTATTTTTTACTGCAGCAATAGGTTTCCAATCGGCATCACCTTTATACATTTGGGCGCGAGTTCGACCATGAATTGAAATGGCTTTACAACCAACATCCTGTAAGCGCTCGGCTACTTCATAAATTTTAATGGAGTCGTGATCCCAGCCCAAGCGTGTTTTGACTGTAATAGGCAAATTAGTATGCTTAACCATGGCTTCGGTAAGTTTAACCATAAGGTCAACATCTTTTAAAATACCGGCACCAGCGCCTTTGGAGACTACTTTTTTAACAGGACAACCAAAGTTGATATCAATGATATCTGGCTTCGTCTTTTCAACAATTTCAACCGAACGTAGCATAGAATCAAGGTTAGCTCCAAATATTTGGATGCCTACTGGACGCTCTTTTTCGTAAATATCGAGCTTTTGAACACTTTTAGCTGCATCGCGGATAAGCCCTTCAGAAGAAACAAATTCCGTATAGACCACATCAGCACCTTGCTCTTTGCATAAAGCTCTAAATGGTGGGTCACTTACATCTTCCATTGGAGCCAACAACAACGGAAATTCACCTACATCTATATGTCCAATTTTTGCCACTTCTATAGTTTTGCTGCAAAATTACAATTTTTAAAACGAATCCTATTTTGGTATTAATTTGAAACCAATAATTTAACCGATAATTAATTTAGCCTGCTTTTATACCCAGCTAATCACAACCGCAATCGCTCATGCCACACGCTTTAGCTGTTTTTTTAGAGGACCAAAAAAACTTTCTAATCAGGTAGGCGATGGCTGCTATAAAAGCGATCATTACAAGAATTGTTTGAATCATAATTTTTATTTTAACAGTTGAAAGGCCACTAGGGCTACCACGTAGGCTAATACTGACATGCCTACTAATTGAATCATAGGCCATTTCCAAGTACCTGTTTCACGTTTAACTATGGCCAGTGTACTCATACACTGCATTGCAAACGCATAAAAAAGAAGTAAACTAATTCCACTTGCAAAATTAAACAAGGGGCCACCAAGAACGGGGTTTGTTTCTTGAGCCATTCGGTTCTTAATGGTTTCTTCTTCTTCGCTTCCAACACTGTAAATTGTAGCTAATGTTCCTACAAACACTTCGCGAGCCGCAAAGGAACTGATAATAGCAATCCCAATTTTCCAATCATAACCTAAAGGTGTTACAGCAGGTTCTATGCTTCGGCCCATAATTCCGATATAGGAATGTTTTAGTTTGTGTGATGCAATACGCGTGTCTAATTCACTTGGACTTAAATTTTCGCCATTTGTGGCTACTTCTGTCGTGACAATCTCTTCCGCTTTGTTAAAATCGTCTCCAGGGCCATAACTAGCTAGCACCCATAAAATAATTGAAATAGCTAAGATAATTTTACCTGCCCCAAGCACAAAAGATTTTGTTTTCTCAATAACGGTGTAGGCTACGTTTTTCAACATGGGAACTTTGTAGTCGGGCATTTCAACCACAAAATAAGTCTGCGAGTTCATTTTCAAAAACTTGCTCGCGATCCAAGCCGACCCAACAGCTGTGACAAACCCAAGTAAATAAAGCAACATTAACGTAAGTCCTTGGTAGTTAAATAGGCCAAATAAACGTTGGTCTGGAATAACTAAGGCTATGATGATAAGGTATACGGGTAGTCTTGCTGAGCAGGTGGTAAAGGGCACAACTAAAATAGTAATTAAACGCTCCTTCCAGTTTTCGATATTACGAGCGGCCATGACAGCTGGGATAGCGCACGCGGTTCCAGAAATAAGAGGCACTACACTTTTACCACTTAGGCCAAATCGGCGCATAATTCGATCCATTAAAAAGACCACACGACTCATATAGCCACTCTCTTCTAAGATGCTTATAAACAAGAATAAAAAGGCAATTTGTGGAATAAAAATTACAATACCACCAATACCAGGAACAATGCCTTCGGCAATAAGATTAGTAAAGGCACCGGTTGGGAGGCTATTTTTTGTAAATTCACTTAAGGATACAAAAAACGCATCGATTAGATCCATTGGATAAGACGACCAATCGTAAATGGCCTGAAAGATTAAAAATAAAATGGCGCCAAAAATCACATAACCCCAAAATTTGTGAATGAGTAAGCGATCTAAACTAGCACGCAAACCTTTTGCTCTAGTGATGTCTTTAGAAAGCGTTTTACGTAAAACGCTGTTAATAAACTTATAGCGTGCAATGGTTTCTTTATGTTGCAAACGCTTAATTTGATCGTGTGACTTCGGATTTAAACCAGAGTCACTCTCAATTCGGTTACGGTCTAAATTTCCAAAGTTTACATCTTGAGTGATCACCAACCAAAGTTTATAAAGGTCTTGGTTGGGGTAGGTTTTTTTAAGGACTTCGAAATAAGCGGGATCTATTTCAGAAGCATTAACGCAGGCTTTAGTTGATATGCTTTTATAGTTTTCGATTAGTTTTTTGAGGGTGTCGAATCCTTTATTTTTTCGCGCACTTATTAAAGCGACTTTAGTTTGTAGTTGTTCTTCTAAAGCGTCAACATCTAAACTGATGCCCTTACGCTCCATACGATCGGCCATGTTAACCGCTAAAATAGTTGGAATACCTAAATCTTTTATTTGTGTAAATAAAAGCAAGTTTCGTTTTAAATTCTCGACATCACTCACCACCACAATGACATCGGGAAAATCTTTATCGTTTTTGTTAAGTAGAAGTTCAATTACGACGCTTTCATCAAGGGACGTCGCATTTAGGCTGTAGGTACCTGGCAGGTCTAAAATATGAGCTTTGAGTACGCGCGATAGTTTGGCGGTACCTTCTTTTTTTTCAACAGTAATTCCGGGGTAGTTCCCTACTTTTTGATTTAAACCTGTAAGTTGATTGAAAACTGAGGTTTTACCCGTATTTGGGTTACCAACAAGCGCAACATTAATCTGTTTGGCCATAATTAAGACAGGATTTCAATTTCTATTTGTTTTGCTGTGTCTTGACGAATGGCCAAATACGAATCGTTGATGTTTAAATAAAGTGGATCTCTAAAAGGCGTGTTTTGTACCAACTGCACTTCATTACCAGGCAAACAGCCCATTTCGAAGAGTTTGAGCGGAATAAAGTTAGACGACATGTCGGTTATGACGGCTTTTTCGCCTTTTTTTAAATCGGCTATTGTTGGCATCGTTTATTTAGATTTATTTTAAACAAAATTACTAAAGATTTAATTTGTAGGGCTTAAATACGCTTGTTTTTTTTAATTATTAACATCTTAAACCTCATGATTAAGTTGCGCTGAAAAACTTCAACTGAACTTAAATAAGGGCTAAGACTTAGTTACATATTCTAGTTTAAGTATGCTAATGTCCTTGATTAATTGATCAATTTCTTCAGGATTTGTACCGTCGTAAAATCCGCGAATACGTTTTTCTTTATCGACCAGGACAAAATTTTCAGTATGTACTAAATCGTAGGGGCCGCCATCACCTTCAGTTTTAGAGGCCAAATAGTGTTTTCTAGCCAGCTTATAAATTTGTTTTTTATCGCCGGTAACTAGCTGCCATTTTTCAGAGTTCACCCCTTTTTCTTTGGCGTATTTTTGAAGTTGGGCAACATTATCAATCTCTGGTGTTACTGAGTGCGAAAGCAGCATAATTTCGGGATCGTTTAGATATTCCTTTTGTAAAGTTTGCATGCTTTTAGCCATATCGATGCAAATGCTTTGGCAGGTGGTAAAAAAGAAATCGGCCACATAAATTTTATCTTTAAATTTTGCTGGAGTTATGGTATCTCCAAGTTGATTTACCAGTTTAAAGTCACCTATTTTGTGAAATTTTCTAATGTGTTGTATCGTAGTGTCAACTAAATCTGCCGTTACCATATCGGGTTGGTAAACCGGTAATTTAGGAGTGGGTTTATACAAGTTATAAATGGCCGTGATTATAATTGCCGATAAGATGAGCATTACCACGGCAAAGAACTTGTACTTAGCGAAGAATTGAAGCATTTATTTTTTTTAGCAAAAATAAACTATTGGGAATACACTTTTTGTAAGTGATGTTACAATTATTTGTTAAGCACGCGCTTTGATGCACACAAATTATTTTTATTCGTGACTTAAAAGCTTACTTTTGCACTTTAAATTTTAGAGACCATATGGATCCATTTTTTATAAAAGCTATTCAACTTTTACTGAGTTTATCTTTATTAATAGTATTACATGAACTCGGACACTTTATACCTGCCAAATTATTTAAAACCCGTGTCGAAAAATTTTACTTGTTTTTTGATGTTAAATTTTCATTATTTAAAAAGAAAATAGGTGAAACCGTTTACGGTATAGGTTGGTTGCCTTTAGGCGGTTACGTGAAAATTTCAGGGATGATAGATGAGAGCATGGATAAAGAGCAAATGGCTCAACCACCACAACCTTGGGAGTTTAGAAGTAAACCAGCTTGGCAACGTCTAATTATTATGTTAGGAGGTGTAACGGTTAATATTATCCTCGGGTTTTTAATTTATATGATGATTTTATTGGTTTGGGGCCGGGATTACGTGAAACCTGAAAGTTTAGAAAATGGCTTTAGTGTAGCAGAACCTTTAAAAGATATAGGCTTTAAAAATGGTGATATATTTTTAAGTGTCGATGGCGAACCGCTGGAGAGCCAACTGGATATAAATGAAGCTTTTATGCTTCGCGATTTACAAACGGTTAAAGTAAAACATGCCGATGGGTCGGTGGCTCAGCTTGCAATCCCTGAAGATATTGGGGTGCGTTTATTTAAAGAAGGCTATCAAATTCCGTTTAGTCCAATTTTAGAAGCTAAGATAGATAGTGTTATTCCAGGAAGTGTTGCAGATCAAGTTGGTATTATAAAAGGTGATGTGATGCGTGCTGTTAATGGAAAGTCAGTCGAATTTTGGCATGAGTTTACCGCTGAAGTTAAGGCGAATAAGAATAAGGATATTAGTCTAACATATCAACGTTCAGGGCAATCGCAGGAAGTATTGCTAAGCGTTCCAGATGAAGCTAAAGTAGGTGTCTATGTAGATTCAAGCTTAGAAACCGGACACCGTACCTACAGTTTTGGAGAAAGCATTACGCAAGGTTTTTCATTTGGCGTACGACAACTCACAAATTATGTCGCACAGTTTAAGTATGTGTTCACCGAAAAAGGCGCTTCACAAGTCGGTGGTTTTGGGGCTATTGGAGGTTTGTTTCCAGACACTTGGAATTGGGTGTCGTTTTGGGAAACCACGGCCTTTATTTCCATCATTTTAGCCTTTATGAATATTTTACCCATCCCTGCTTTAGATGGTGGCCATGTGATGTTTTTGTTATATGAAATGATTTCTGGGCGAAAACCTAACGATAAGGTCATGGAATATGCTCAAATGATAGGTTTCTTTGTCTTAATTGCCTTAGTGCTTTATGCGAATGGGAATGATGTGTACCGTTATTTTTTTGAATAAAATTTTTTAAAATTATTTTGCAAAACTAAAAAAGGGTTTATATTTGCACTCGCAAAACAGCTAACACGATCTTTACATATAAATTCCTCCTTAGCTCAGTTGGTTAGAGCATCTGACTGTTAATCAGAGGGTCCAAAGTTCGAGTCTTTGAGGAGGAGCAAATAAAGCCTGATACGAAAGTATCGGGCTTTTTTGTTTTAGTTAAGTTGTGATCGATAACTCCCCTGATGTATAATAAAAATATGGCTCCAAGCCCGCTTATAACTTAAGAGTTGAAGTAGGACAAATAGCCTCTACTAAAAAGTACTAGTTTTCAGCAAACTTAATATCCAATTACATAAAATTTATTATTTTTGCTATTGTTTAATATTTATTGCTTAAAGATGAATAAAAACATATACTTATTATTTTCATTTATGCTTTATTTAGTCAGCAATCTAATTATTGCTTCTTTTTAAGGATTTGAAATCTGTGATGCATCGAAATCAAATATTAATCTAGTAAAGTTCTTAAACATTAAATACAATTATTCTTATAAATACTTGTAAATAAACGCTAGTCAATTCCAACAATTTATTCATGATTGTTTTTTTTTAATCACCTGTAGGAAATTGCAGGTGATTTTTTAATTAAAGGCTGTTGTTCAATAACTCACCTTTATATCATGTAATTCACTATAATTAATGGTTTACTGTATTGCAGGACATGATTTTATTAACGTTTTAAAACCAACTACATATAATTATGGAAATCACCTCTCAACCCCATCGTATAAACTTAAGATTTTCCGACCTAGGTTTTTTATTTTGGTCTAGATGTACAACTACAACTTTGATCAACTTAGTGCTGTTGCTTTGTGTTGTTCCAATTGCTAGCTCTCAATCACTAAATGAAAATGATGCGCAAAACATATATCAAACACAAACACGAATTTTTTCAGGTTTCTATTCTGATTTAGAAGCATCAAAACTAGAGTTAGATAGCCTAACAAGTCGAAACACTTCAACTTGGCCGGATAGTTTAATTAAGGGAAATTTAAAGCTTAAAGGAATTTATTATCAGCGTGTGTTCATGCTTGATTCATCGCAGTATTTTTTAGAAAAAGTAATTGAATTTGAAAAAGATAGATTAGAGTTAAGTCCCTTTAATTTATACAACTTAGCGATAACGCTAAAAAAGAAAAGAGAATACAAAAAAGCATTAAAGATTTTAAATGAAGCTCAAATTATAGCTAAACAAACTAACAACAATAGAGCCTTATCTTTAGTTACAGATGAATTATCAAGTGTGTTTTCTCGCTTGCAAAACTATCAATTGGCATTAGATTATAAATTAAATGCTATTAATTTAATCGAAAATACACAACCAATAGATAGCGTTAGCTTAGTTTATGCTAATCATAACCTCGCAGATCTTTATTTTAAAATAGGAGATTATAAAAAGTCTGAAATTTTGTTTGAAGAATCGATTGTAAATTTTACAAAGATTGGCAGAACTACAACAGCTTATTTGGCAGCTACAAATCTCTCTAATACATATGTAAAACTCAAACAATTAGACAAGGCTGATAGTTTAATTAAATCAGCAATTGCAGGCCTTAAACAATTTAATGCTAGTAATTATATAAGCTATGCAAAGGAAACAAAGGCAAAAATTTTATTTGAACAACAAAAACTTATGGAGTCTAGTGTGCTATACGATTCCTTAGTTACTCAAGCTTATAAAACTAGCAATGAGCGACTTTATAATTTATTATTAAATTATTTTGAAGTTTTAAATGCATTAAAAAACCAATCGAAATTAACCCAAGCAATCAATCAATTTGTTGAATTTGACCAGCAAGCTGCAGATTATCAGTTTGGTATTTACGACCGAAGTAAACTTTACAAATTTCTATTAGATCAAATATCGCAATCCAAAAACCCTAAAAGTTTTAGTTATGCTAAATCTAAACTTTTTGCAATTCAAGACACCTTGGTTAATCTTACAGAGTTTAACCTTAGAAAACAAATAGGCTCTGAATTTGAGCGGAAAATTATTGAAAAAGATAAACAGCTTTTAGAGCAAAGAAATAAGGTTCTAGACCAAAAACTCAGTAAGGAGCAACAGCTTATTTGGTCTATTACCATTATCGCTGG
>CBFHKB010000076.1:0-10417 GCA_965656295.1 Psychroflexus sp. | reverse complement strand
CAAGGGTTTAGCCGAATTAAGCGAAATTCTAAAGTTGAACGTATCGATCAGCTTGAATTAGATCAACTTAAAACCAAAGAACAGTTTGAGTTGGTCGTCGATCGGATTGTAGTTAAACATGAAGACGATTTTTATAATCGTTTGGCCGATGCCATTCAAAATGCTTTTTTTGAAGGCCAAGGCCATGTAATTTTAGAAAATTATCAATCAGGAAAACGTCAAGACTTCAATAATAAATTTGAGCTTGACGGCATGCAGTTTACAGAACCTAACGAGCATTTATTCAGCTTTAATAATCCGCTTGGTGCATGCCCTAATTGTGATGGATATGGTGACGTTATTGATATTGATGAAGACCTGGTGATTCCCAACACAGGACTAAGTATTTACGAAAACGCCATTGCGCCGTGGCGTGGAGAAACTTTAGGCTGGTACAAAGACCAAATCATTAACCATGCCGATCAGTTCGATTTTCCCATCCATAGACCATACTTTAAACTCACAGACGATCAAAAAAACAGCTTATGGAATGGCAATCGGTACATTACGGGTATTAATGAATTCTTTAAAAAAGTAGAATCTAAATCCTATAAAATTCAAAACCGTGTGCTTTTATCACGCTATCGCGGAAAAACCAAATGTAAACAATGTCAAGGCAAACGTCTTAAAGAAGAAGCTAACTACGTTAAAATTAACGATAAAAGTATTTCAGAACTAGTAGATTTGCCTATTGATCAAGTAAGAGATTTTTTTAAATCACTAAAGCTTAATACCTACCAAGAAAAGGTAGCCAAACGCTTACTTAAAGAAATTAATTCTCGCCTAGCCTTTCTAAACGATGTGGGCTTAGATTACCTTACCTTAAACCGAAAATCAAACACCTTATCTGGTGGCGAATCACAACGCATTAATTTGGCCACATCACTAGGCAGTAGTTTAGTTGGTTCCATGTATATTCTAGATGAACCTTCTATCGGTTTACATTCTGAAGATAATGAACGTTTAATACAAGTCTTAAAAAATCTTCGGGATCTTGGGAATACCGTTATTGTAGTTGAACATGATGAAGATATTATGAAGCAAGCCGATTATATTATTGATATAGGTCCAGAAGCTGGTATAAATGGCGGGCATGTGGTCGCTGAAGGTGCTTATAAAACAATCTTAAAACAAGACTCTTTAACAGCACGTT
Organism: Psychroflexus sp.; assembly: GCA_965656295.1. Taxonomy (GTDB): domain Bacteria; phylum Bacteroidota; class Bacteroidia; order Flavobacteriales; family Flavobacteriaceae; genus Psychroflexus. The sequence continues at coordinate 9,225 of CBFHKB010000076.1, read as the reverse complement.
ACCTTAATAAATCAAATGTTATAGAAGTGCCTAAAAAAAGAAGAAGCTCAAACTCTTATGTAACAGTAAAAGGTGCTCGTGAAAATAATCTTAAAAATATAGACGTTACTTTTCCTTTAGATGGCCTCACACTAGTCACTGGTATGTCGGGCAGCGGAAAAAGTACCTTAGTTAAAAATATACTTTACCCAGCACTTATCAAAGCTAATGGTGGTTACGGGTCTAAAGTAGGCCAGTTTGATCAACTTGAAGGAAAGTTTAAACATATTAAGCAAGTCGAATATGTAGATCAAAACCCCATTGGGCGATCGTCACGATCAAATCCCGTCACATATATCAAGGCCTATGATGATATACGGAACTTATTTGCACAACAAAAATTAGCTAAACTGCGTAACTTCAAAGCTAAACACTTCAGTTTTAATGTCGATGCTGGACGTTGTGATAATTGTAAAGGTGAAGGTGAAGTTACCATAGAAATGCAATTTATGGCCGATGTTCATTTGGAGTGTGAAGAATGCAAAGGTAAACGATTTAAAGATGAAGTATTAGACGTTAAGTTTGAAGGCTATTCGATTGATGATGTGTTAAACTTGAGTATCAAAGAAGCTATAAAGTTCTTTGACACGCACCAACAAGCTAAAATTGTAAAAAAACTACAACCTCTAGCCAATGTAGGCTTAGATTATGTAAAACTAGGACAAAGTTCATCAACCTTATCTGGCGGTGAAGCTCAACGTATAAAATTAGCGGCTTTTTTAAGCAAAGGACAAACGAAGGACAAATGTCTCTTTATTTTTGACGAACCAACCACTGGCCTACACTTTCATGACATCAATAAACTTTTAAGTTCGTTTTATGCCTTGATTGATAAAGGTCACTCTATATTGGTTATTGAACATAATATAGACCTAATAAAATGCGCCGACCATATTATTGATTTAGGACCAAGAGGTGGTATTCATGGCGGTCAAATTATGGCTACAGGAACACCAGAAGAAATCGCTAATTCTAAAGACTCACTAACTGGAAAATTTTTAAGGGATAAGTTGGCTTAAACTAAGTCATAATTATTTGAGATAATTGCTGAGTCAAGTGATGGCGGCTATACTTCTCTATACCAGAAACATTAACTTCTAATTTACCCGTTAAATAGGCTTTAAAATAATCGGTGATTTGTTGTTTTAAGGCCTGTTTTTGTGCATAATTGAACACCTTGCCAGATCGCGAGCTTTGTATTAACTGTTCAACATCCCATTGGTTTGGTCCGATAGCTAAAATGGGACGTTTAGCATTCATATATTCAAAAACTTTCCCTGGGATAATACCTCTAGTTTCTTCGCTATTAATTTCAATTAAAAGGAGAACTTGAGAACTTTGTTGTACTTCAACAGCTTGTTCATGACTCACATAACCTAGCAAACTCAAATAATCGCGTAAGCCATGATCATAAATAGATTGAACCACTTGTTCACTGACATTACCTACTAAGCGCAATTCAAAAAAAGATTTAAAGTGCTCTAATTCTTCAATTAGTTCTGATAAAATTTCCCATAATATAATAGGATTCCGTTGGCTTAATAATGAACCTATATGAGATAACGAAAATGATTCATCTAGTTCTTCAACTCTTACCTGTTCGGTATCAAAACCATTAGTGATAAGATGTACAGGTTGATTTGTTTTCTTAATAAACTCACGTTGAGTTTCAAAGCTGGTCACCAAAACATCATCAGCCTGATTTAGAACGTCATGTTCTAATTGTTTATGTTTTTCAGCTGAAGTTTCAGTCAGTTTAAGTTCACTATGATATCCGATATTGGTCCAGGGATCACGAAAATCTGCTATCCAACGTATACTTCGATTGTTTTGTTTTAATTTCTTCCCAATCAGATGCAAACTATGTGGCGGTCCTGTTGTAATGATACAGTTTATATCGTGCTTTTGGATATATTTAGTCAAGTAGTTAACTGATGGTGAAACCCAAAATTTACGCGCGTCAGGTATAAAAAAATTACCACGTACATATAACAAACTCTCCTGTAGTTTAGATTGCTTTTTAGGAGACTTAATAAGGCCTTTGCTCAATTGAGTTGTATCGGACTTTGATACCAGTTTTGCGAGATTATAGGGTTCTATAATCGATTTTTCAAGTACGGTTGTTGTTGGAGAAACCTCGTTCACCAAGCTATGGTCTAAGGTTGGATAATGAGGATTCTTAGGTTTATAAATAATAGGCTGAATACCAAATTCTGGTAAATACTTCGAAAACTTCAGCCAACGTTGAACCCCAGGACCACCAGCTGGAGGCCAGTAATAGGTAATAATTAAGACCTTTTTCATGCAGTCTCTTGTTTCTTTTTTCGATAAAACCACCCACCTATGAGAAGCACTAGCAGTAAACCATAACTAGCTAAAGTAATGGTATTACCCGTGGCGATAACTTGTGGTTTAAATTTAAATACTAATTGATGATCACCTGCTGGCAAGTTTGCTGCACGAAGCACATAATTGGCTCTAAAATGATTAATAGGACTTCCATCTAAGTAAGCTTGCCAACCCTCGGGATAATACAATTCTGAAAATACAGCGATCGCATCTTGCTCCAATGAATACGAATACGTGAGTTGATTAAGTTGATAATCAATTAATTTAATTTCATCAGAAACTGAACGTTTAAAACTGTACGTTGAGGTAAAATTGGTTTCATTAGCTTCAATTACTGCAGTACGGCTTAAGTTTACCGTATCAAGAGATTGAATAGCCGTGTTGGCGTCTTGCACCAATTGAAGTTGATCAACAAACCATGCATGACCCAAAGCTGTTTTATTTTCTTGGTATCCTAATTGGCCTTCTTCAGAAAATATGATATATTTTACATTGAGCATGTCTAAAATTTGTTGATGACCTTCATAAATATGAAAATCAAATAAATCTTGTATACGTCCAGGTTTTGCAGCGTGATAACCGCCAATTGAATTATGGAAATAGGAAGTTCTAGAAGAGTTTAACGGACTTGAACTTACATCATAAACACGGTAGTGAGATGTGTCTTGCTGTATAGCTTTATCGACTTGAGTCGCTTTAAACGGTTGCTTCATTGCTACTTCAGGAACAAAATCGTCTTGATTAACGTAGTTTTTATTGAAGCTAACTAAATCTAAAACGATGATAAATCCAATACCCACAAGGGCTAAGTTAGTCTTAACTTTATCTTTTAAAACTAGCCATAAAATAGTGGCCACACCTAAGCAAACAACCAATGTTCTTAAAACATCTGCTTTTAGCATCGCTTCGCGATCTAACCTAAGCGAACGAATAAAATTTGGACCTAACTGTTGAATGAGTCGGGCATCATTTACCGAACTATAATCAAAACTTCCACTTAAGATATAAAGCAGTACCATGCCAGCACCTAAAATTAAACTTGCATATTTAAGAGCTTTTTGCTTAAGGCTTTGGTCTACTTTAGCATTAAAAAATTTAGCTAAACCTAAAATGGCAAGAATAGGAATCACAAATTCTATGATTGTTTGTATGGAAGAAACTGCTCTAAATTTATCGTAAAGTGGCACTGTATTTATAAAAAACTTAGTCAAAATTGAAAAGTTATCACCTAAGGATAAGAAAAAAGCCAGCAACAATCCGCCAACTAACCACCATTTTGTTTTACCACGAACGAGAAACAATGCCAAAACAAATAAGAATATAACGCTTGCACCAATGTAAGCTGGTGCACCAATATAAGTTTGATTTCCCCAATAAGTAGGCGCACTCTCTATAAAACCTAAAGCCTGTTGAGTAGAAATACCTTCAAGCGATATTAAGTACTTAAATGTTTCAGAATCGGTATCTAAAGCTTCAGCACTTGAACCACCCATAAAACGTGGAATGAGCAAGTTTAAACTTTCTAGCCAACCATAACTGTATTCTGTAATATAATCGTAGCTCAGAGCAGTTTCAGCCTTGGGAGAACCATCAGGATTCATACTTAAACCGGTATCACCACGCGTGCTATATTGTGTATATTCTTGGGTCGCTAAAACCGAGGTTGAATTTACACCAATGGCCAAAATAGCGGCAATTAACATCACTGCAATTGACTTAAAAAAAACAGGTATTTGCTGCTGTTTAAAAGCGTCGTATAAGTAAACTAAACCTAATATTAATACTAGTAAGAAGAGATAATACGTCATTTGAAAGTGATTCGCATTAAGCTCTAAAGCAAGCCCTAAAAACAAGATAAGAAAGCCCTTGAGATAACGCTGCCTAAACACATATAAAATACCACTAATAACTATAGGGAAATAAGCGATAGCATGTGCTTTAGCGTTATGACCTACACCTAAAATAATAATGAGATATGTAGAAAAACCAAAGGCCAGGGCACCTAGAATTGCAAACTTGTAATTAATCTTTAAACTTAGAAATAAGAGGTAAATTCCTATAAAATAGAGAAATAGATAATCGGCTGGTCGTGGCAAAAACCGAATTAATCGATCAAGCTGTTTAATGTAATTATGAGGATAATTTGCACCTAGCTGGTAAGTTGGCATGCCAACAAAAGCAGCATCGGTCCAGTAACTTTCTTTACCGGTTTGAGCTTTAAATGTTTTATGCTTTTGGGCCATACCAATGTATTGAGCGATGTCACTTTGATAAATCACTTTGTTTTGTAATACCGGATGAAAATAAGCTATAGAAATAGCTATAAAACCGATAATCACAAAGACATGCTTAAGGTAAGTTTTAAAAATTTGATTCATATATTAGTCTATTTCTTCATAATCAACATATTCACCTACTTTAACATCAGGATTTGACTTCTGTGATCCCTTTTTGGTTTGCTTAAGGTTTGATTGATTTGAATTTTGATTAGGATAGGTGTGTTTTTGTGTGTTTTGAAACTTTTCCTGTATTTTTTTTAAGAAGAAACGCATGATGTAAGGCGCTAAAAACTTCAGTAAAATACGAAGTGCAAAAAACACCAATAAAATAATCAATATTGTTTCTAAAAATTCCATATGCTCTGAATAATCGAACCACAAATGTATCAATTAGACAGCGTAAAAAATAGAAGTCGACTAATAAATTATTGATAAAATCATCTATATTTGAAAAAAACTGAACATGAAAATCCGCTTGCTTATTTTAAGCTGCATGAGTATGTTTTCGATAGCTCATGCTCAATACACAGAAACCATAAACTCAAACAGACCTGGCGCCTCTCAAGGTGCTTTTTCGGTCGGAAATGGAGTCATGCAAATTGAAACAGGATTTACGTTTGATAGTGAAGACCATAATTTATTGAGAGAAGAAAGTAGTATTTATGGAATAGAATATCAAGCCAGGTATGGTTTTTTAATGGAGGAGTTAGAGCTTACTCTTGAAGGTAAGTACAGTTCTGTGACCACAGATTTTAGACAAGGTGCTACTATTGAAAGTAACAGTTATTCCAACTTTCAATCAAATACACTTGCTGCAAAGTACTTAATTTACGATCCCTATTTAAAGCGCGATCTAGAGAAAAAAAGTTATATAAGTTGGAAAGCCAATAACAGTTTCCAATGGCGAGATTTAATTCCTGCTGTATCAGCCTATGGAGGCTTAAATTTTTCGTTTGGTGACAACCCTTTTTTAACTGAAAATGAACCTAACATTTCACCTCGTTTAGGAGTCATAACCCAACATAATTATGGACGCTCTGTGTTTGTTACCAATTTTTATGCTGATAAGCTAAAAACAGACTTTCCTTCCTACACAGGTATTTTTACATTAACACATTCAGTAGGAAACAGATTTGCCGTTTTTGGTGAATTTCAAACTATCATAGGAGATTTGTATAGTGACGAAATTGTAAGAGCAGGTTTAGCATATTTGGTTAGTAAAAACATTCAATTAGATGTGTTAGGTTTAACTAATTTTAAAGACACACCACAAAAGTTTGGATTTAGCTTAGGTATATCCTACCGTTACGATAAGTATCGTAAAGAGAAACGAATATACGATGAAGAAGATAACGAAAACAAAGGATCTAAGTCTAAAGATAAGTTTAAATTAGACGATAAAAAGTAAGGCGAAATGACAGAAATTAACGCTAAATTTCAAACGCTCACTACCAGTGAACAATACGACAAAATCACTGCTATTTGTCGTGACCTTTATCAAAAAAAATTAAATGACTATGGTTGTGCTTGGCGTATTTTAAGATTACCATCGCTCACCGATCAAATTTTTATAAAAGCACAACGTATTCGAAGTTTACAAATAAATGGAAATTCTAAAGTCGATGAAAGTGAAGATGTAGAGTTTATTGGTATTATAAATTATTCGATTATGGCTTTAATTCAGTATCATAAAGGTATTGCCGACCAACCAGACCTCTCAACAGAAAATGCTGTAAAACTTTACGATCAATACCTTAATGAAACCAAATCTTTGATGATGAATAAAAATCATGACTATGGCGAAGCGTGGAGAGACATGCGCGTTAGCTCATTAACCGATTTAATTATCCAGAAATTACTTCGTGTTAAACAAATTGAAGATAATTCGGGAAAAACCCTCGTGAGCGAGGGCATAGATGCCAACTACCAAGATATGATTAATTATGCCGTTTTTGCCTTAATACACATCAACTCCAAACCCTAATAACATGGCGGTTTTAGTGAAATTTGCCCGCTTTTTTGTAGGAATTATTTTTATATTTAGTGGACTGGTCAAACTAAATGATCCTTTAGGTTTTGCATACAAGTTAGAAGAATATTTTAGTCCTGGCGTGCTAGACATTCCGTTTTTAATGCCTTACGCCCTACTTTTAGCTGTTTTTTTAGTTATTGTTGAAGTTCTTCTGGGCCTAGCCTTAATAATTGGTTATGCCAAAAAAGTAACACTATGGAGTTTACTTCTCATGATCATCTTTTTTACCTTCTTAACCTTTTACTCGGCTTATTTTAATAAAGTGACCGATTGCGGCTGTTTTGGAGATGCTATTCCATTAACACCATGGCAATCATTTTACAAAGATGTACTCTTAAGCTTCTTCATTATCATCTTAGTTTTACAACAACAACGTGTGGCGCCCTTATTTAATAAATCAAGTTTAAAATGGGTCATTTTCGCAACCAGTATTTTGTGTTTTTATCTTGCCTACTTCGTACTCATGCATTTACCGATTATAGATTTTAGAGCTTATAGCGTTGGCACTAATATTGCTAAAGCAAGGCAACTTCCCGAAGATGCACTACCTGCCATCACCAATTATCATTGGACATTTAACCAAAATGGTGAAGAAAAAATTATAACCACAAGAGGTCGTTATCCTAGTGTTAATGGCAAACTTATTAATGTTGAAACCGAAATTATTCGCGAAGCGCCTACCCCACCAATTCATGACTTTAACCTGATTCTAAATGGTGAAGACCAAACTGAAGCCATCCTAGACATTGAAAAACTACTTATTGTTTCAGCTTATAACCTGGATAAAACAGAACACCAAGGTTGGCAAACTATAACTGAAGCTATTAGTAAGGCTAAAAAACAAGGCTATAAAGTCATTGGTTTAAGTGCCTCAGGCCAGCCATCAGTTAAAAGTATCACCTCAAAGTATAAGCTCGACATTGACTTTTATTCTTGTGACGAAACTGCTATAAAAACCATCGTTCGTTCTAATCCAGGACTAGTAAAAATTCACCTTGGTGTCATCAAGCAAAAATTACATTGGAACGATGCCGAGGACCTGAAATTAGATTAATGCAAAGATTTTTCTCTAAAATTGCTTATGCCTTGTTTACCCTAATTGGCGTTGTAAGTGTAGTATTTTTTTTATTTAACGTTTTACCTGGTGATCCAACTAAAATGATGCTGGGCGAAAACCAAACCCAAACCCAAGTCAAACAGTTAAAATCTAAATACGGATTTGACCAACCTACCTACAAACAATACTTGTATTACCTGAATGACTTGTCCCCTATTTCAATTCACTCTAAAGACAACTCAAATTTCACAAACCTAAAAAATAAGCCTATTTCTTATACGACCATAATTCAAACGCACACCAATCAATTGGTGTTAAAGTGGCCATATTTAAGACAATCGTTTCAAAAACAAAACAAGCCTGTCTCAGAAATTATTTCAGAAACACTCCCAAACACAGCTATATTAGCAGTATCAGCAATCGGCATTGCCTTGTTGTTGGGTATTAGTCTAGGCATAATTTCTGCCATTCTTAAAGATAGCTGGATAGATAAAAGCATTCAAATTATAAGTACGCTAGGCATGAGTGTGCCTTCCTTTTTCAGCGCTATTTTGGCCGCTTGGTTGTTCGGTTTTGTTTGGCATCATATCACAGGTTTAAATATGACGGGGAACTTGTATGAATTAGATGATTACGGCGAACAGCAACAATTAGTACTTAAAAACCTAATTTTGCCAGCAGTTGTTTTAGGTATTAGACCTTTAGCCGTTGTTATTCAACTCATGCGTAATTCTATTTTAGAAGAATTATCTAAAGACTATGTCACGACTGCAAAAGCAAAAGGACTTCAGCTAAGGCAAATTATTATTAAACATGTGTTTAAAAATGCGCTGAATCCGGTGATCACAGCAATTTCAGGGTGGTTTGCATCTATGCTTGCAGGTGCTGTTTTTGTCGAATATATTTTCGGCTGGAATGGACTGGGTAAAGAAATTGTAAATGCGTTAAACACTCTTGATTTGCCCGTAATAATGGGATCTGTATTAGTTATTGCGAGTATATTTATCTTAATCAATATTCTAGTTGATATGATTTATAGTATTTTAGACCCCAAAGTAAAATAAACCTCGAAATCATGAGAACACAAATTGTTGCCGGAAACTGGAAAATGAATTGCGACTTAGATGACGCAAAATCATTAATAGAAGAACTTAAAACCACTACAAAAAATCAAGCGACACAAGTAATTATAGCACCTAGCTTTACAAACCTAAGCTTAGCTAACTGTTTGCTTGAAGATTCTAACATTGCATTAGCATCCCAAAATATGAATGCCAATAACGCTGGCGCATTTACTGGTGAAATATCAGCTAGTATGCTTAAGTCGGTTGGTGTAAAGTATGTTATTATAGGGCATAGTGAGCGTCGCGCTTTATTTCATGAAGATGAAGAAATGCTTAAAGAAAAAACAGATCAAGCCTTACAACATCAACTTACGCCTATTTTTTGTGTAGGTGAAGAATTAAACG
>CBFHKB010000075.1:0-10506 GCA_965656295.1 Psychroflexus sp. | reverse complement strand
TTAATTGTATACCCCTCACACATTGCAGGAAACCGTGATTTGGTGTTTGATGTTTGCCAAACTGCACTTGATTTAAACTATGATGGTATCATGGTTGAAACTCACCATACGCCAGATAAAGCTTGGAGTGATGCTGCACAACAAATTACTCCAAAATACTTAGATCAAATGACGATTGACCTAAAAATTAGAAATCGTGATGGTCAAGACAAGTTTAATGCAGAAATAGAGCACTTAAGAGCTAAGATTGACGTATTAGACGATCAAATTTTGGAGTCTTTAGGTAAGCGTATGAAAGTTGCTGATGCTATAGGAGAACTCAAGAAAATGAATAATGTAGCTATACTTCAGCCAGAACGGTGGAATAAAATCCTTAACCGATTAATAGCCGATGCCGATCAAAAACAACTTTCAGAAGAGTTTGTAATTAGATTCTTAAAAGCTATTCATCAAGAGTCTATTCAGCACCAACATAAAATTATAAGTCAATAATATGATAGCACGCGTTTATAAATCAACTGGGAGCTGGTATACCTTAAAAACCGAATCTAATGAATTTATTAACGCCAGGCTAAAAGGTAAATTTCGAATTAAAGGCTTAAAAAGTACCAATCCAGTTGCAGTAGGCGACCTGGTAGATTATGATTTTGAAAATAGTGGAGATACACAAATTGCTGTCATTAAACATATTCATGATCGTAAAAATTACATCATCAGAAAATCTGTGAACTTATCTAAGCAAACTCATATTATAGCATCTAATATTGATCATGCTTTTTTGTTAATTACCTTTAATAATCCTACCACCACCACTACATTTATAGACCGGTTTTTAGTCACTGCTGAAGCTTATAGTATACCAGTTACACTTGTGTTTAACAAAATAGACACACTAACTGAAGAGGCGTTTGGTGAATTAAAATATTTAGCTGAAGTTTATCGTAAAATTGGTTATGAGTGCATCGGAATTTCTGCTTTAACGGGTAAAAATATAGAAGAAATTAAATATCGAATGCAAGGAAAAACCTGCTTGCTTTCGGGTCATAGTGGAACAGGGAAATCAACTTTAGCTAACGCCTTGCAACCAGGTTTAAATTTAAAAACCAAGGCCATCTCAAATCAACACTCGCAGGGTCAACATACAACTACCTTTGCAGAAATGTACGATTTAGACTTTGGTGCACGTTTAATTGATACGCCTGGAATTAGAGGCTTTGGGATTGTTGATATAGATAAATATGAGCTAAGTGATTATTTTCCAGAATTTTTGAATTTAAAAAATGATTGTAAATTTAATAATTGCTTACACCTAGACGAACCTAAATGCGCCATTAAACAAGCCCTTGAACAGGATGAGATCGAATTCACACGATACCAAAGTTATCTACAAATCTTAAAATCTGAAGACGATAATTACCGTCAAGATCAATATCACTAATCAAGTATTATGAAGCTTATCATTCAACGTGTTAACTCAGCTAGTGTAAGCATTGAACATCAGCTCGAGCGTAAAATTAACAGAGGTTATCTTGTTTATTTAGGTATTACGCACACGGACACCTCTTATACCGCAGATAAGATGATTGATAAACTCTTAAAAATCAGGCTGTTTCCATCAAAGGGAAAACCGATGAACGAAAATATCGAGACCGTTGACGGTGATATATTAATTATAAGTCAATTTACCCTATATGCCGATACACAAAAAGGAAACAGACCTAATTTTATTAAAGCGGCGAAGCCTCAACAAGCTGAATTACTCTACAATTATTTTGTGAAAAAGCTTGAGCTTAGCTACGGCAAACCTATTAAAACGGGTGAGTTTGGTGCAAACATGAAAGTTATTTCTGAAAATGACGGCCCCGTAACAGTTACTTTAGAAAATTATTTATGATACTAAGTTTATTTCAATACAAATTATAATTTATATGAATATAGAAAACGCCCAAGAAGTCGTCGATCACTGGATTAAAACGCATGGAATTAGATATTTTAATGAGCTTACCAACATGGCTCAGCTCACTGAAGAAGTGGGAGAAGTTGCCCGTATAATAGCAAGACGCTATGGCGAACAAAGTGAGAAGGAGAGTGATAAATCAAAAGATTTAGGCGAAGAGTTAGCCGATGTATTGTTTGTCGTTCTATGCTTAGCAAACCAAACAGGAGTTAACCTTCAAGAAGCCTTCGATAAAAAGTTAGAGATCAAAACTAAACGTGACCATGACCGTCATCACGCTAATAAAAAACTAAGCTAATGTTTAAACAAGTAATTAACCATCCAGGCTTTTGGAAATCTGTAGCCACTTTGGCAGTTATCTTCTGTGTAGTTTATATTTTAATCGATATTATATTTACTTACGATCTTAATTTTGCCAACTATAAGGCCTCACGTTTAGTCGACTTTAACTTTATTAAGCTCATATTAGGTGGTTTAGCTTCTGGTAGTGTCTATGGATTTATAGTAAGCTATTTTAAATTTAAAGCAAAGCTAAAAGAAAGCGATTCTGAACGTGAAGATTAAGCTACTTAAAAATAGACCACTTAATAATTCTGCACATATTAAAGTATCAGGTTCTAAAAGTGAGTCAAACCGGGTTTTGATTTTAGACTATGTTCTAGGCGATTTAAGTGTTTCAAACCTATCAAATAGCGACGATACAACTTACCTTAAAAACGCATTAGGACAATTAAAGAGTAATCAAAAACAACTTCATATTGATGTTGGACATGCAGGAACAGCCATGCGTTTTTTAACTGCTTTATGTGCAGTTTCGGTAGGACAACAAATCACCTTATCAGGCAGTGAACGCATGCACCAACGCCCTGTTAAACCTCTCGTTGATGCTCTAATTCAATTAGGGGCAGATATAAAATATCTAGGTCAGGAAGGTTATCCACCGCTACAAATTCAGGGTAAAAAATTAGTGAAAAGTGAAGTTAGTATTTCTGCAGAAGTAAGTAGCCAATACATTACGGCCTTAATGCTTATTAGCCCTAAGCTACCCAAAGGATTAATTCTTAACTTAATAGGTAAAATTACGTCAAGACCATATATCGAAATGACTAAAACCTTGCTTGAAAATGTGGGCTATTCAGTTAGTTTTAAACTAAATTCTCTAGAGATTTCTAACCAAAGACTATCTAAACGTTTAAATCATATTGAAATTGAATCTGATTGGAGTTCAGCTTCATACCATTATGCACTAATGGCGTTTGCAGCTGAAGGCGAAGAGATTAAGCTTTCTAATTATAGATCTCATAGCATTCAAGGCGATGCAAAATTGAAAGAGATGTATACCCACTTTGGTGTTAGAACAATACAGTCTGCATCAAATCAAATTACACTTCAAAAAGTCTCTATGCCCTTAACCACTTATTTAGAATTTGATCTTATTCAACAACCAGATTTAGCTCAAAGCATAGCTGTAACCTGTGCAGGTTTAGGGATTTCGTGTCGTTTAACAGGGCTTAAAACCCTAAAAATTAAGGAAACCGATCGCTTACACGCTTTAAAAGCTGAACTTGAAAAATTAGGGGTAGATGTAAAAATCACATCAAGCACCTTACAACTTCAGCCACCAGAGCAATTAATCGAAAATGTATCAATTTCAACTTATAATGACCACCGCATGGCACTAGCTTTTTCTAGCCTTGCATTAGTAGAGCCTATACAAATACAGGATCCTAATGTGGTCACAAAATCATATCCTAATTTTTGGGATCACCTTAAAATATATGGCATTCAATCATTTATTTCAAATTAATATAAAATTACATCGCCGATTACTTGACAACGCCTATTGCCAAGTTGTATATTTGCAAACTTGAACAAATACATGCATTAAATGAAATTATCACAATTTGACTTTGATTTACCAAATGAGCTATTAGCAGAGTATCCAGCTGAAAACAGAGATGAATCTCGATTAATGGTTGTAGATCGTAAAACAGGTAATATAGAACATAAAATGTTTAAAGATCTCATTAACTATTTTGATGAAGATGATGTGATGATCTTTAACGATACAAAAGTATTTCCTGCACGTCTTTATGGTAATAAAGAAAAAACAGGAGCACGTATTGAAGTGTTTTTATTAAGAGAGTTAAATCCAGAAACTAGGCTTTGGGATGTTTTGGTAGACCCTGCTCGAAAAATTAGAATAGGAAATAAGCTCTATTTTGGAGAAGATGAAAGTCTTGTTGCTGAAGTAATTGATAACACAACCTCTAGAGGTAGAACCTTACGTTTTTTATATGATGGGTCTTATCAAGATTTCCGTAAGAAATTAACAGAACTTGGCGAAACACCATTGCCTAAGTACATTAAACGTGAAGTCCAACCAGAAGATGAAGAACGCTACCAAACTATTTATGCAAAAAAAGAAGGAGCCGTTGCTGCACCAACTGCCGGTTTACACTTCTCTAAGCACTTAATGAAACGTCTAGAAATTAAAGGTATTAACTTTGCTGAAGTGACGCTTCACATTGGTCTCGGTACTTTTAATCCTGTTGAAGTTGAAGACTTATCAAAGCATAAAATGGACTCTGAAGAAATTATGATTGAAAAAGAGGCTACGCAAATTATAAATAATGCTATTAATGAAAAAAGACGGGTCTGTGCAGTAGGAACCACAGTTATGAGAACTCTAGAGAGCGCGGTAAGCTCTAATCAACGTCTAAATGAATATAATGGATGGACAAATAAATTTATATTTCCACCCTATGATTTTAGCATAGCAAATTGCATGGTGACTAACTTTCACATGCCAAAATCAACTTTGTTAATGATGATTTCTGCTTTTGCTGGCCATGATTTGATGGAAAAAGCCTATAAAGAGGCAGTTAAAGAAAACTATAGATTCTATTCATACGGTGATGCCATGTTAATTATCTAATTTTATAACATGAGTAATTTAAAAGCCAGTTTTTTACAACTGGCTTTTTTTTTGTCTCAGATTATAGTAAATTCGAAGCAAATTAAAATATACTATAAATATATGCGACATTATTTACTTTTAGTTTTCATACTATTCAATTTTTTAAGTTTTAGTCAAGTCACTAATCAAGGTGAGCCTAAAAGTTGGAATCAAGTTAATCTTGACCAAATACCAACAATTACAATGCCTGGTTTCGATATAGAGGCTATTAAAGCCGAAGATAAAATTAATGATAAGCGAAGAGACATTCCATGGCGTTTTGGTTATGACTTTAGTGTAAGTTATGGTTTAGATAATGCCGGTCAATGGTATAATTTAGAAAATGGTGGTCGCGTGTGGTTACTTAAATTTCATTCTGATGGTGCTAAAACCTTAAATTTCTTGTTTGACCAGTACCATTTACCTGAGGGTGCAACATTATATTTTTATAATGAAGATAGAACAGATGTTTTAGGTGCTTATACCAGCTCTCAAAATAGAGAAGATCTTAATTTTGGATCTTGGTTAGTTGATGGCGAAACGGTTATTGTTGAATATTTTGAACCATCCCATCAAGTAGGAGAGGGCTTATTAAATATTTCAGCTGTCGTACATGGCTATAGATCAGCCGCACAATTTGAAACAGCTAAAGCATTAAATACTTCAGGGGATTGTAATTTGGATGTTGATTGTGGTGTAGGAGCAGATTTTGATGATCTTAAGGATGAATTGAAGCGTTCAGTAGCTATGACTGTTGTTGGTGGTTCTGGTTTTTGTACAGGAACATTGATTAATAATACATCAAATGATGGGACTCAATATTTTTTAACAGCAAATCACTGTATAGGTGGAGGTGTTTCCAATTGGGCATTTCGTTTTAACTGGATTAGCCCAAATCCATCTTGTGCAACTTTCTCAAATTCAACTAACGGTACATTCAACCAAACAGCAAGTGGTGCTATCTTAAGAGCTAGTAATGCAAAATCTGATATGGCATTACTTGAAATTACACCTAGTTTACCTTCAAGTTGGGATTTAGTTTGGGCAGGCTGGGACCGATCAGGAACTCCACCAAACTATGTGGTTGGTATACACCATCCTGATGGTGATATCATGAAAATTTGTCGTGATGATGATGGCCCTTTTCAAACCAATGTCTCATTTGGTCCTGAACCAAATATGGAGGTTTGGTATATTAATGAATGGGAGTTAGGCGTCACAGAACCAGGGTCCTCAGGTTCTGCTTTGTTTGATGAAAACGGCAGAATTGTTGGTCAATTAGCTGGAGGTGCTGCAGCTTGTAACGGTACCTCAAATAATGGAGCCTTTGATTATTATGGTCGTTTTGATGTATCTTGGGATTTTGGTAGTTCGGCCTCAACACGTTTAAAGGACTGGCTTGACCCTAATAACACGGGTGCGTTAGAAACAGATCAATTTCCGCCAGCTCAAGTTTTTATTAATGACGCACAACTCGTTGTAAGCGGTGTAGATACTGAGATTTGTGGCGAAACTCTTGAACCTATTTTTGAAGTCAAAAATGTGGGTAGTAATACTATAACAGCCTTAGAGTTTAGCTATCAAATTAATTCTACGACACCAGTTATCATAAACTGGACAGGAAATTTAGCACCAAGTGCAACTGAAACAATTACTCAGCCTACATTAAGTATAAATGGATCTACTACAATCCAGGCCGCTATATCTTCAGTTAACGGTTCAGTTGATACTAACCCTACAAATAACACGTTTATTAATACTGTAGACAACTTTCCTGGACAGTCTTATGTCACGTCTGGTGTTAATCTTGAACTACTAACCGACAATTATGGTCTAGAAACGTCATGGGAGTTACTTGATTCTTCTGGAGATATTGTTCAACAACGTTCAACATTTTTTTATCAAGATGCTACAAATTATACAGAAGTGCTAAATATCCAGCAAGATGAGTGTTATACCTTTACGATTAATGATGCTGCTTCAGACGGTATATGTTGTGGTTTTGGTGTAGGTGATTATGAGTTGGTCACTGCTGAAGGTGATATTATTGTTTCAGGTGGTCAATTTACAGATTCAGAGTCAACTAATTTTAAGATTGTATCTTCTTTATCTACACCTAACATAGATTTAGCCTCAAAGGTTTCTTTGTATCCAAACCCTACTAAAGGCCTTGTAACGATAGAGAATAATTCTAATTATGATTTCACTTATACCGTGTTTGATTTGACGGGTAAACAGCTTTTATCTGGAGCATCCGTTTTTCAATTGAATATGAATTCACTTCAATCAGGGGTATATTTGATTAAACTTGAATTTAGTAATGGAAAATCTTTAACCGAACGTTTAATAAAACAATAAATAAAAAATTAAAGTTATTTTTAACCGTCTTAATTAATAAGGCGGTTTTTTTATGAATAATTATATCCAACTTATCCGTAACGCTTCACTAAAAATTAATTATAATTCGGCTTGCTTTTTAGTAGACCCGATGTTTTCACCCAAGCATAGTTTTGAGTCTTATGGTGGTTTCTCTAAAAATCCAACTGTAGACCTACCAATTTCTATTCCTGATATTTTAAATGATGTTGAAGGTGTTTTTTTAACTCATACACATGAAGATCATTTTGACCAAACCGCGATCAATTATATTAACTATAATCTTCAATTCTTTGTTCAAAGTGAAGATGAAGCTTATGCAAAAGGCAAAGGATTTAATAACTTACGGCCTCTACTGCCTCAATTTGAATGGAAAGACATTACGTTTACTACATTAGAAGCTTTCCATGGTCGTGGACAACTTAGAGCTGAAATGGGTTCAGTAAAGGGCTTGTTTTTTACATCTACAAACCAACCTTCAATTTACATTGTAGGCGATAGCATATACAATGATAGTATAAGGCATAATATTGCGTATTACCAACCGGATTTTATTCTTGTTAATGTAGGAGGTGCAGAATTTCCTCATCTACCTAGTAGTCCTATTATAATGAACCCTGATGAATTAGAATCTCTTATTAATGATTTAAATTATCAGCCAACTATTATTGCAATACACTTAGAAGCCATAGACCATTGCCAAACTACCAGAGCTGAAATAAAAACTATAAAAGAGCAATATAAAGCTAAGATTAATTTGCTTGTACCAGATGATGGAACAATAATTTCCTTGAAGTGAAATTTATTCAATAAAAAAGCCTCATATAAATGAGGCTTTTTCAAAAAAAGTAAATAAAAGATTACATGTTCTCCATGCTTTCTTTAGCTTTATCAGCACCTTCTTCCATAGTTTCTTCAACTTTTTCGGCACCTTCTTCCATAGCTTCTTCAGCTTTATCAGCACCTTCTTCCATAGTTCCTTCAACTTCTTCAGCACCTTCTTCCATGGTTTCTTCTACCTCTTCAGTAGCTTCTTCCATTTCATCACCTGCTTCTTCCATAGTTTCTTCAACTTGTTCTTTCTTGTCCTCAGCCTTTTTTTCTGTACAACTTACGGTACCAAAAATCATTGCTGCAGCAACTCCTAATGTTAAAAATGTTTTTTTCATGATCATGATTTTATTTATAAGTTACAAATATATTTTTTTTGTTAACATAATCAAAAAATATCAGGTTTATTTATAATTTTTTGAGCTCTTTTAATATGATTATCAAGGGTTTCCTTGTTCATCTTCTTGAGTAAGCTCATCATCATGTTCATTCGTTGGTTGTTCTCAAAATGTTCTTTCTTTTCGTGTAAGAAATTCCAATACAAGTTATTGAAAGGGCAGGCATCATCACCTTCTTTTTTACTAACAGAGTATTTACAAGATTTACAGTAATTACTCATTTTGTTGATATAGCTTCCACTAGATACATAGGGCTTTGTGGCAACAATGCCTCCATCTGCAAATTGACTCATACCTCTAGTATTGGTAAGTTCTACCCATTCTATTGCATCTATATAAACCCCTAAATACCAAGCGTCAACTTCGTTGGGATCGGTCATGGTTAGGAGGGCAAAATTTCCTAAAATCATGAGCCGCTGGATGTGGTGAGCATAAGCGTCGTCTAGACTTTGATTAACCGCATGCTTTAAGCAGTTCATATCGGTTTTTCCCGTCCAATACAATTCGGGTAATTTATTGGTGTTTTGTAATTTGTTTTTAGATTTATAGTCTGGCATTTCCTTCCAATATATACCTCTCATAAATTCTCTCCAGCCTAAAATTTGTCTTACAAATCCTTCTACTTGCGAGATGTCTATTTCGTCTTTATGGTCATAATAGTAATCTAAAGTGGTTTCTATCACTTCTTTTGGCGAAAGCATTTTGCTATTCATCGCAAAAGATAGCCTGGAGTGAAATAAAAACTTCTGGTCGGTGTGTAATGCATCTTCATAATCTCCAAAATGAACCAAAAGCTTGTTACAGAAGTAATCTAAAACGTCTAGACACTCTGCTCTGGACGTAGGCCAAGGGAAATTGTCCTTATCGATATTCCCCATGCTTTTCACCTCCATTTTCTCAAGCTGATTTAGGACTGCTTCTATATCATGATTGAAGGTTTTTGCTTCTGGTATTTCAGGTTTGCCACTCCATTTTTTTCGGTTACTTTTATCGTAATTCCATTGTCCACCTTCTGGCTTTTTATCATCAAGCATCATAATGCCATGCTTTTTACGCATATCTCGGTAAAAATATTCCATAGTCATCTCTTTTTTACCTTCGTAAAACTTCTCAATATCTTCTCTTTCAGTATAAAAGTGCTCCGTGTTGTAGGCTTGACTTGAAATATCTAATTTATTACAAAAGGTTTTCAACTTCATATCAAGTCTATATTCATCGGGATATAAATACTCAAAGTGCTCGATATGATGTTCCTCTATAAGTTGATTTAAGTTAGACGGTAAGTCTTGCTGATTGTTTTTATCGTCAATCTCATAGTAGATCACTTTATGGCCTTGGTTTTTCAATTCCTGAGCGAAATTTCTCATTGATAGGAAAAAGGCAACTATTTTTTGGATATGATGCCTGGTGTAACCTGTTTCTTGTTTAGTTTCTGCCATGAAATAAATAACATTCTCATCTTTTTCTTGAAACCACGAATGATTAAGATTGAGTTGGTCGCCGAGTATAAATCGTAGTGTTTTTTTCATGACTTGATGGTGTTTAATAATGTTTAATTTGGATTTTCTAGTATTTATTGTTAGTTCTTAGCCCTAGCCCTGATGGAAGCGGTATCCTTGAGACTGGAGTAGCTTAGTAGCACTGCTTTGCAAAAAGCGACTGGAAAGAAGCTCTTTTGCAAGGTAAAGTGAGCTGCGCTCTAGACTCAAGATATAGCTGAGAGCAGGATAAGCTTCTAAAACAAGGTGTCTTGTAACCACGTTCTTTGGTATTTGCCGTTAGAATCGTAGCGATCGGCCTGGCTTTTGATATTGAATTTCCGGTCTCGTGGATCGTTACCCACGCCCGAGTTGTACATCCAATTGCCCCAGTTGCTGTGCACGTCGTAATCGATGAGCATGGCTTCGAAATAAGCGGCTCCGATGCGCCAATCTTGTTTCCACTCTTTGGCCCAATAGCTGTTCACGTTTTGCCTACCGCGGTTG
>CBFHKB010000074.1:0-10872 GCA_965656295.1 Psychroflexus sp. | reverse complement strand
CGCGGTTGCTCATGAATCCTGTTTCGCGAATCTCGATCATATTGGCGTTGACAAATGGTTCTGGTGTGTTCCCGTTGATCCACTGATTTAAGGCTTTTTCACTGTTTCCCCAGTCTAGTTTTTTGTTTAAAACACCTTCTAATTGAAAGATTTTTGAGCCGTGTTTGAGTGAAATATATTTAAAATAATCTCTCCAAATCAATTCGAAAATTAACCAGTAAGTGTCTTGATTTTTTTTAACCTCTTGCTCGAATTTTTTAACTTCGTGGTAAATTGATACGGCGGAAATACTCCCGTTAGCAAGCCATGCTGAAAATTTTGAACTGTAATCTTTACCTAATAAGCCGTTTCTTGTTTTCTTGTAATATTGAAGTTTTTTGGTATCCCAAAAGTAATGTTGAAGCCGTTTCCAGGCTTGATCTTGTCCACCCTTAAAAGGAAATGCAGTGCGGGAGTCGACCTCAAATTCGTCTAAACCAAGATCTGTGAGATTTGGAATTTCTGTGTCTAGCTGGAGTAGGTTATCCTGTGGTCGTTGATCTGGAAAAGGTAATTCTTCTCTGACTTCACTTTCTTTTTCGCACTTTTTTCTAAACTGAGTAAAGACTTCTGGAATCTCAGTATAAACAGTGTAAGGGATATCTTCTGGATGAAATAAAAATTGAGTAAAATGACTTATAAACCTACAGTCGGGCAAACTATCTTTTACTTCTTGTTCTACCTTTTTTTCTTCTACTGTCCATTCATTTTGGTAGTAAACAGATGTAATGTTATACTCTTTGGAAAGCGATTTGAATACGTTCACGGGTTGTGTTTGACCAACGTATAGGCTTATATTCAGTTCATTGAGGTTTGTTCTGAGGTCTGTAATGGTTTCGATTAAAAATTTAGCTCTATATTTTTCTGTTTTTTTAAAACCATAAGTTGTTGTTTCATAGTGCCGTGGATCGAAGCAATATACACCCAAAACTTTATGGCTTTGCTGGCAAGCTTCATACAGCGATTGTTGATCTCGCGTTCTTAAGTCATTTCTGAACCAAACAATGGTTAAGTCTTGTTTCTTCTGCATTTTTCACTACAATATTTAACGTTATTCCAATTTTTCTCCCATTTTTTTCTCCAGGAAAATGGGCGACCACAGATTTCGCAAATTTTCTTTGGTAAATGTGGTTTTTTATGCGCCATTACTTCTTTAATGGTTTTAATTCTTGATTCGGCTTCGCATACGCAAAACGCTGCGTGGGTTCAGTTTTTACATATCCATCAAGTCCAATAATACCTGCGGTATTTGCTTTGGACAAGTCTATGAATCCATCTTTATCTTGAATATGATTAGCTACGATAAGATGCTCGATTTGTCCAATAATCAGCCTACAATCATGTTCTTTAATGTGGTATTCATTAACGTAAGAACAGCCTAATTTTATAAGCGATTCTTTTACAAATGGTGCTTTAAAGTCATCTATATATTCTTCTGTAAGGTTTACGGCTTCAAATTCTGAAACCTCTTCACTGTATTTGGCAGAAGTTTGGTGAGCTTGATCTATAAAATCGTGATGAATATGATTGACAGTAAACTGATGATTATTTTTGAAATTCTTGTAGGTATGACGTTTAACAGTTAAAGGTCTTAGCATAAAACTTAGCATTGGTGGTTTACTGCCTAGATGAATGACAGAATTGAACACGGCTAAATTAGTTGTCCCTGTTTCGGATATTGTACCAATAAGATTGCCCGATTTAAGGCCTCCACTAGAGTTAATAAGATGCATTCGCTCTAGGCTTGGGAGTTCTAAAATGTCATTTAATGTATAGTGAGGCATGTGCTATTTTTTTATGAGCTTAAAATTAGTAATTGTTTAATTTTATATTGTTAAAAATTAAACAAAAAAACAACTATTAAAATCTATTAATAAGGTAGTCTATCTTGGAATATTCTTTTTTCTTTTTGATTTATAATTTTAGAAGTGAATGTTTAAGAATTACGAGTTTAATTGAATAAAAAAAGACTTTCCAATTTAATGAAAAGCCTTTACAAATCTTGATTATAAGTCTATTTACTTTTCCTCAAGTTTTGGATAATCGGTATATCCTTTTGCACCTGGAACATAAAATGTGTCTTTATCCCAGTCTTGTAATTTCGCGTTTTTCTCGAAACGGACTGGCAGATCAGGATTTGATATAAACAACTTCCCGTAAGCAACCAGGTCTGCGTGTCCATCTTCAATGACTTTATTTCCACTTTCTTGGTTAAAGCCACCATTAATCATTAAATTTCCCTTGTAGATGGGTCTAAAGTGTGCCGCGATATCATCTACTAAATAATCTATATCGCTCACATCGGTAAACGGTTCAGATAAATGAAGATACGCTAAATTATAATCATTAAGCTTTTTCACAATATATTCAAAAGTTGGGATGGTTTCTTCATCAGCTTCCATTCCAAATAAACCGTGTAACGACGGGTTTAATCTTACACCAATTTTATCTTCTGGAAAAAATACTTTACAAGCATCAATAATCTCAAATAGTATTCTTGCTTTATTTTCGATAGATCCGCCGTATTCATCTTCTCTTTTGTTCGACGAGTTATTAAAAAACTGATGAATTAAATACCCGTTTGAAGAATGAATTTCGATACCGTCAAACCCAGCATCAACAGCATTCTTGGCTGCATTTTTGAAGTCTTGTACTACTTGTTTTACTTCTTCTGTAGTTAGTGCTCTTGGCTCAACTGTATCCTTAAAGCCATCGTAAGTGTAAGATTCTGCTTTAGGGTTTACAGCACTTGGAGCTACTGGTTTTTCTCCATTATGAAAATCGGGATGAGACATTCTACCCACGTGCCATAACTGTATGAAGATTTTGCCATCAGCCTCATGTACTGCGTTGGTTACTTTTTTCCAACCTTCTACTTGTTCTTTTTTATAGATTCCTGCAGTATTCACGTAGCCTACTGCCTGGCTAGAAATTTGTGAACCTTCACTTATGATAAGTCCAGCACTTGCGCGCTGCTTGTAATAGGTAGCATGAAGATCTGTCGGTGCATTATAGTCATTATCGGCTCGACTTCTAGTCATTGGAGCCATAATCACTCTATTCTTTAATTCTAAATCTCCTATTTTTATGGGTTGTAATAAGGCTTGTTTACTCATTTTTTTTGCTACAAAGTTAAATTTTGAATGGTTAGGTTCTGTTAAGCTCTTTGTAAAAAAAAACAAGAGTAGTTAAGACTTTTTCATTAAGTTTGACCAAAATATAGTAAACAATGAATATTGGTTTAATTACAGAACGCAAGACTCCACCTGATAGAAGAGTGGTTTTTTCACCAGAAAAGGCAGCCGAGCTTCAGAAAAAATATGACCTAAAGTTTAGTGTAGAACCTTCTGCGATTCGAGTTTTTTCAGACCATGACTATAAAAAGCATGGTTTAGATCTAACCATGAATCTTGATAAATGTGAAGTTTTATTAGGTGTAAAAGAAGTCCCCATTAACGAATTAATACCAAATAAATCTTATTTCTTTTTTTCACATACCATCAAAATGCAACCTTATAATCGTGATTTATTAAAAGCTGTTTTAAATAAAAACATCACTTTATATGATCATGAAGTTGTAACCAGATCTAACGGACAACGTTTAATAGGTTTTGGGCGTTATGCTGGATTAGTGGGGGCGTACAACGGTTTTAGAGCATTAGGTTTAAGAGATCATTTATTCAAATTGCCAAAAGTAGAGACTTTAGAAGATTTAAACGCCGTAAAAGCTCAACTTAATCAAATTAAACTTCCTGATCTAAAGATATGCTTAACCGGTTCTGGTAAAGTAGCTAAAGGAGCGAAAGAAATATTAGATCATTTACAAATTAGAGAAGTCAATATAAACGATTACTTACATCAAGACTTTGATGAGGCGGTGTATTGTAAAATTGATGTTTTAGATTATAATAAACTTAAAGATACCACAAAGGAAGCTTCTAAAAAGCATTTCTTTGATCAGCCTGAGGCTTACGAAAGTGACTTTATGCGTTTTGCCAAAGTAACCAATTATTTTATCGCAGGTCATTTTTATGGAGAGGGCGCTCCATTTTTATTTACACGTGAAGATGCTAAGACAACTAGTTTTAAAATTGACTTGGTAGCAGATATAAGTTGTGATATTGATGGGCCTGTAGCATCAACCATAAGACCTTCGACTATAGCAAACCCATTTTACGGTTATCATCCTCATTCTGAAGAAGAAGTAAATTATGACCATCCTGATGCAATTTGTGTGATGGCAGTCGACAATTTGCCTTGTGAATTACCAAAAGATGCGAGTGAAGGCTTTGGTGAAATGTTTGCTCAACATGTGATTCCTGCCTTTTTTAATGGCGATAAAGATGGAATTTTAGAACGCGCTAAAATGACCGAAAACGGCCAATTAACCAAACGCTACAAATATTTACAAGAATTTGTAGAGAAATAGTTTATTAATATCTTACCATAACATCAACTAATCATAAGCGATAGGACACTTGTCTTTTATCGCTTATTTTTGTTTAAAACTTAAAATTATGAGATTTCATACAAGAAAATGGGTTAAACCAGGAGATTTAAATCCCAATGGAACTTTATTTGGCGGTCGTTTATTAGAATGGATTGATGAAGAAGCTGCACTATATGCCATTATTCAATTAGAAAATCAAAAAACAGTTACAAAATTTATTAGTGAAATTGATTTTCAAAGCTCTGCCGTGCAAGGGGATATTATAGAAATAGGCATAGAGGTTGTTAAATTTGGCCAAGCTTCGCTTACCCTTAAGTGTGAAGTAAGGAATAAAATGACACGAAAAACTATTATTTTAGTCGATCGTATTGTTATGGTTAGTTTAGACCAAAATGGTAAGGCTAAACCTCATGGTAAAACAAAAGTAGAATTTGTTAAGAATCGACTAGCTAATTAGTAATTTAGGGTAAATACTTTTTATCTGCATAAAATGGTCCAAACGGTAAAATAGAGCAGACTATAAAGATGAGGAATATTTTGAACTTCCAGTTCAACTTTTCACAAAGCCAATAGGCTCCAAAAATATATAAGACAAATAAAATGCCATGCGCCATTCCTACAATGCGTACATATTCTGGCATATCGTAAATATACTTTAGTGGCATGGCTACGCCTAATAAAACTAAAAAAGAAATAGCTTCTAGGTAACTTAATATTTTAAAGGCTTTAATCATAAATTGTAGTGGTCTCATTAAAAATTATAAATTTACAACTGTTATATTAATTTGAAAACTAACAACTACTAAATTTATCTAACCAAATGAAAATACTAGTGACTGGTGGCTTAGGTTTTATAGGCTCGCATACCGTTGTAGAACTTTTAAATAAAAACTACGATGTTGTAGTGATCGATAACCTTTCAAACTCGACTTTAGAAGTGTTAGAAGGGATTGCTAAAATAACAGGTAAAGCACCAGCGTTTTATAACTTCGATTTACGTGATCAAGATCAAGTCAAAAGTTTTTTTGAAGAGCATGATCAATTAGATGGGATTATACACTTTGCAGCCTCAAAAGCAGTTGGTGAAAGTGTAGAAAACCCGTTGTTATATTATGAGAATAATTTAAATACCTTGGTTTACCTTCTTAAAAATTATGTTAAACAGAAAAACGCAAACTTTATATTTAGTTCGTCTTGCACGGTATATGGTGAAGCAGATCAATTGCCCATTACCGAACATGCACCCGTTAAGCCTGCAGAATCACCCTATGGAAATACCAAACAAATAGGAGAGGAAATACTAAAAGATACAACACAAGTGCATCCTCATTTTAAGGCCATTGCTTTACGTTACTTTAATCCTATTGGAGCTCATGAATCAGCTTTAATAGGGGAGCTACCTATTGGAGCTCCACAAAACTTAGTACCTTACATGACACAAACAGCTGCAGGTATTCGCCAAGAGCTTTCCATTTTTGGTGATGATTATCCTACTGCTGATGGTACTTGTATTCGTGATTATATTCATGTGGTTGATTTAGCTCTCGCACATGTTGTTGCGTTAGAACGCCAATTGAATCAAACCTATAGAGAAAATTTTGAAGTGTTTAATTTAGGCACAGGAACTGGAAGTTCAGTCAAAGAAGTGGTTGATACTTTTGAGAGTGTTAGCCAAACTAAATTGCCTTACAAAATTGTTAATCGTAGGCCCGGAGATGTCGTAGCAGCATACGCCGATACCACAAAAGCAAAGACTGTTTTAGGATGGCAAACCCAATATACTCTTGAAGAGGCTTTACAAAGTGCTTGGCAATGGCAATTAAACTTAAGAAAAACACACTAAGCCTTGTAAGTGTAAAATCGTGCCCCTAGTTGTTCAGGGTGAGAGGTTTCTATTTTTTCTAAAACAAACTCATTGATAGGTTTTAAAACTGAAGTAGATCTGGTTTTTTGGTGTAAATCTTTATAAGTTTCAAATGAAATAGCTGTTCTGTGATCTAGTTTTTGTTTTAAATTAGTTTTATTAATTTCAGTTAAAAATGAACTTGTTAATTTGCCTTGTAAAACTTTAGATTTAGAGCCACTACCATAAGCAATAAAACCAAGTTTATCTCCAACCTCTAGTTGTTCTTGTTTGTAAAAAATATCTGAAATTAAAGCCATAAAAATAGAAGCCGAATATAAATTACCAATTTCTGAAGAGGCTTTTTGGCCAGTTGTAATCTTGGTATCCACTAATTGCCTGTATTCATCTGATTTTGCTATGGCTTTTAATTCACTAACACTAAATTCAGCTTGCGATCTAGTTTCCATTCCATAAATTTCAGTAAAAATTCGTTTCCCATGATAGGCGTATGGAAGGTGAAAAACAATACTTTTCCAACGCATAAACAAAGTATCTGTTGATTTTAACTTGAACTTATCCTTCAAGTTAAAGTATGCTTCTCGAATTCTATCTTGGTAACAGCTGTTGGAAAATTGCCCATCAAATATTGGTTCGTCTCTAAACACCTGTAAGATGTCTTCATCGTAAATTTCGTCATTGACTTTAGCTTTTTGGTAAAAGCGTCGTGGCTTAAAGAAATCGTGTTCGCTTTTAAAGCCTATGCCAATTTCAGAATTAATCGATATTAACTTTGGATCAGTTTCAATTAACATGGCCACTGCACCAGCGCCTTGGGTGTATTCTCCTGGAGAATTAAGGGCATACTTTGCATAATCACTTGCAATGACAACCGCTTTAGAATTTGGATTTACACGCACATAGTCTAGAGTATTTTGCAAGACATCAACACCTCCAATACAGGCAAAAGTCATATCAACAACATCAGTGTGTTTGAAACAGCGCTCACCATACTGTGATTCAAGCTGTTTTTCGACCATTTGTACGGCATAAGTGGCCGTTGGTTTTGAGCTGTCTAAGCTACTTTCTGTGCTTAGATAAATACGATCTAAAGTTCTAGGATCTAATTGGTTAGTACGAACTAATTCAAGTAAAGCATTAGCTGCTAATGTTGCTGTATCTTGATGATGGTCTAAAAAGGCCATTTTGTAGATGCCTAATCCTTTTTTAAGCTTTTCAGCATCAACCTGTCGATGTGTTGAGAAATCCTTTACATCTAAATATAATTTAGGGATACTAAACGCAATATGACTTATACCTACATTCATTTTACCAATTTTATGCAAATTAGTAAAATATTCAATAAGGTATTATGTTAAAAATATAAACAATTTATAACTTATTAACTACAAGGATTGAGGAGTTAATATTGCTCATTTTCGTTGGGGAAATTTAAAGATTTAATGTCGTTTTTATATTGTGTAAGCGCATCAGTCATAACTTCAAATAAATCGGCATAACGTCTTAAAAAACGAGGGCTAAACTCTTTATTCATGCCTAACATATCGTGTATCACTAAAACCTGACCGTCAACGCCACCGCCAGCACCTATACCAATAACGGGGATAGAAATACTTTGAGCCACTTCTTGGGCTAATTTTGCTGGGACTTTTTCTAAAACAACGGCATAGCATCCAATGCGCTCAAGCATTTTTGCATCTTCTTTTAGCTTTTCAGCTTCATACTCCTCTTTCGCTCTTACGGTATAAGTTCCAAATTTATAAATGGATTGAGGTGTTAAACCTAAATGTCCCATCACAGGGATACCAGCTTTTAAAATACGCTTAATAGAGTCTTTAATTTCTTTACCACCTTCCATTTTTACAGCATGAGCTCCGCTTTCCTTCATAATTCTAATCGCACTTCTTAAGGCTTCTTTAGGATCACTTTGGTAGCTTCCAAACGGTAAATCCACAACCACTAAAGCCCGTTTTACAGCACGAATAACACTAGAGGCATGATAAATCATTTGATCTAATGTAATGGGTAGTGTAGTTTCATGGCCAGCCATGACATTAGAGGCAGAGTCGCCTACTAGAATAACATCAATTCCAGAGTGATCTACAATTTGAGCCATGGTATAATCATAAGCCGTGATCATCGAAATTTTTTCTTGATTAGATTTCATTTCAACGAGGGACTTTACAGTGACACGTTTGTATTGTTTTTTTGCTGTAGACATTGTATAGTATTTAATTGTGCGTAAATTTAGCCAATTAATTATGAATTTAAGCTTCAACGTATGAATATAGTTTTATTTGACGACCATAAACGCCAACAACTTCTCCCTTTAACCTATACGCGGCCCATAGCCGATCTGCGAGTTGGAATTTTAAAGATTTCAGAAAAATACCATCTCTATTTTCCTGAAGCACAAGTATTTTATTCTACTGAAGATTACCTCGGTAAAAAATATCCTATTTCTGCGGAAAAAAGCTTATTTATAAATGCACGTTTTTTACCTAATGAAGTTTTTGTTGCTCAGCTAAGTCAATTAAAACACGATCAGGTTTTAGTTGCTGGCGATAATATTTTAGGCTATTATGCTCATCCTGATGAAGCCTTTGATCCTCAAAATTATACAAGCGTTTCGGTTGAATTTAACGGACTGTCAATAGAGCATGTTTGGGATTTATTTGCAAAAAATCATCAAGCCATTCAGGATGACTTTGATCTCCTCACTAGATACAAAAAATCACAAAGCATTCCAGCATACGTGTATGCTGTTAACCCCTCCAATATTTTTATTGAAGAAGGTGCGACATTGCATAACGTAAGTTTAAACGCTAGTGAAGGTCCTATTTATATTGGTAAAAATGCAACACTAATGGAACAATGCGCTGTTAGAGGGCCTTTTGCTATAGGTGAATCTTCTACCTTGAAAATGGGTGCTAAAGTTTATACAGGGACAAGCATTGGCCCACATTGTAAGGTGGGTGGCGAAATTAGTAATTCTATAATTCAAGGTTTTTCGAACAAAGGTCATGACGGGTTTTTAGGTAATTCGGTGATAGGAGAGTGGTGTAACATTGGTGCCGATACTAACACCTCTAATTTAAAAAATAATTATGCACCAGTGAAGCTATGGAGTTATGCTGTAAATCGATTTCAAGATACAGGTCTTCAATTTTGCGGATTAATTATGGGGGATCATTCCAAATGTGGTATTAATACCATGTTTAACACCGGAACGGTGGTTGGGGTTTCAGCTAACATTTACGGAGCAGGCTTTCCAAGGAACTTTATTCCAAGCTTTTCATGGGGTGGAAGCCAAGGCTTTAAAACCTATAAATTATCTAAAGTGATTGAAGTTGCAAAAGTGGTTATGCAACGACGTCACCATGATTTAACAGAGGAAGACCAACAAATTTTAGAACATATTTTTGAAGGATCACAACAATTTCGTCGGGACTAAAACTTGAAAGTTCACTTAACATACATGCGCTGATAGCTAGGTGAAAAGGATTGACTGTTAAATATAACTTCTGAACTTTGAAAAGGGCTTTGTTGGGGCTTACCTTCACCTTCTTGCAATCCCATTTCTAAAAGAGCGCGATTAAATAGAGGTTCGTTAACATTACCAAGCTCTCCTGGAGTGACATAATCTTCACTTTGAGCAATATCAGGGACAAGTCCTTCAAAATAGTCGGTGATGCCATTAGCATTCGCATATTTGACAATGAGTGGTTGTAAAGCATAGCGATGATTAATATTAGCGCCTTGACGACCAAAATCGTCAGAGTCGTATAAGATGGTTGAACCTTCAAATTTTCCTACCGTGGTTTCTCCAATTTGTATAACATTGATATAAGGTGATAAACTGTTAATAATTAACTCACTAGCCGAAGCAGTTGAAGTTCCAGTTAAAACATAAACCTGATTTAAATTAAGGCTGTTTACACTTGAACCGTCGCTTATACGTTCGTCAAACAAAAGCTCCCCATCGGTAAAATTGTTATTATAAAACTGAAATGCGAAAATTTCATCTGAAAATTGTCCTGTGATCATTTCAGCTAAGTCTTTCGCATTATCTACGCTACCACCAGAATTATATCTAAAATCTAAAACCAGCTCATCAATCCCTTCAGCGCGAAACGTGCCAAATACATTATTTAATTCTTGATCAAAATTACTTCTAAAGTTATTGTACATCAAATAGCCAACCTTTGTACCATCAATAGTAACAACTTCAGTTTTATGAATGGGGTTTTCTTGCAGTTGTACTTTTTCTAAGCTAATTTCTTCTGGAAGTTCGGTGAGATTTGCACCATCAAATTCAGCTAACCCAATACTAAATGAGTTGCCACCCAAAAGTTCGCTAAAATTACTATTTGTACTCAAGTTAGAGCCATTCACACGGTTAAAAATAGTACCTCGCTCAATGCCTGCTAGAGCTGCTGGAGAATTTGGCAATACATACCTCGCAAAGCCAAAAACATTAGAACTCGAGTTCACGCGAACCAATACATACTGCATGCCT
>CBFHKB010000073.1:0-10958 GCA_965656295.1 Psychroflexus sp. | reverse complement strand
CTTCCGTAATAAATGGCATAAACGGATGAAGGATTTTTAAATTATTTTCAAACAATTCAATAATACGTTGGTAGGTTTTAGCATCGATAGGCTGTTGGTAGGCCGGCTTAATAATTTCTAACAGCCATGAGCAAAAATCGTCCCAAACGAGTTTATAGCTTGTCATTAGCGCATCTGAAATACGGTATTTGCTAAAGTGATCTTCGATTAGGCTTAAGCTTTTAGAAAACTTAGAGTGGTACCAATCTAATCCTATTTTAGTATGTTCGGGCTGTTCTAATTGATCATCGATTTCCCAAGATGAAATAAGCTTGTAGGCATTGTAAATTTTGTTTGCAAAGCCTTTACCTTGTTGGCATAGAGCTTCGTCAAACAATAAATCGTTACCTGCGGCACTACTTAATAATAAGCCTACACGAACGCCATCGGCACTATATTGATCTATTAAAGCCAAGGCATCAGGTGAGTTACCCAAAGACTTAGACATTTTTTGTCCTTGCTTATCTCTTACTAATCCTGTTAAATAGATATTTTCAAATGGCTTAGTATTGGTATATTCATAACCGGCCATAATCATTCGGGCGACCCAGAAAAATAAAATATCTGGACCGGTCACCAAATCTTTGGTAGGGTAGTAATAATTAAACTCTTTATTATTAGGTTGGTTAACACCATTAAATACTGAAATTGGCCATAACCATGACGAAAACCAGGTATCTAATACATCTTCATCTTGGCTTAGATCGTCTAGGCTCAAGGTTTGATTTCCCGATTGTGTTTTAGCTAATTCAAGCGCTTCTTCTTTAGTTGAAGCTACCACAAATTCAGTTTCATTATAATAATAGGCGGGTATTTGATGTCCCCACCATAATTGGCGAGAGATATTCCAATCTCTTACATTTTCAAGCCAATGGCGGTAAGTGTTTTCAAACTTACTTGGGAACAGTTTAATTTCTTTAGTTTCAAGTACTGCTTTTAAAGCTGGTTCAGCTAAGTCCTTCATCTTTAAAAACCACTGATCTGAGAGCTTTGGTTCAATTACTGCTTTGGTGCGTTCAGATAAACCTACATTATTGGTGTAATCTTCAATTTTAGCGACATGTCCAGCATTTTCTAGTTCCTTTACAAAGGCTTTTCTTACTGTAAAACGATCTTGTCCTTGATAATGAAGGCCATGTTGATTAAGGCTTGCATCATCATTAAAAATATCGATGACTTCTAATTGGTGTTTATCGCCTAAAACTTTATCATTTTCGTCGTGTGCTGGCGTTATTTTTAAACATCCCGTTCCAAACTCAACGTCAACATATTCATCTTCGATAATAGGGATTTTGCGACCTATTATGGGTACAATGGCTTGTTTACCTTTTAAGTGTTTAAAGCGATCATCGGTGGGGTTAATACAAATGGCTGTGTCTCCAAAAATAGTTTCAGGACGTGTAGTGGCAATCGTTACATGTTCATCTTCACCTTCAATTTTGTAATTTATGTAATATAGTTTCCCTTGTTTTTCTTGATAAATTACTTCTTCATCTGATAAGGTTGTTTTGGCCACTGGATCCCAGTTAACCATGCGGTAGCCTCGATAAATTAAGCCTTTTTGATATAAATCTACAAAGGTTTTAATTACCGATTCATACATATCATCATCTAATGTGAATTTGGTTCGATCCCAATCACAAGAAGCACCTAGTTTTTGAAGCTGTTGAAGAATTTTCCCACCATACTCTCTGGTCCAATCCCAAGCATGTTCAAGAAATTGATCTCTTGTGAGATCATGTTTAGACTTACCTTCTTCTTTTAATTTTGCGACCACTTTTGCTTCTGTAGCAATAGAGGCGTGGTCTGTGCCTGGAACCCAACACGCGTTATAGCCATTAAGTCTTGCTTTTCTAATTAAGACATCTTGAATGGTGTTATTAAGCATATGTCCCATATGTAAAACACCTGTGACGTTTGGAGGTGGAATTACAATTGAGTAAGATTCCCGGTGATCTGGGGTCGATTTAAAGTACCCTTGATCTAACCAGTAATTATACCATTTTACTTCGGCTTCTTTAGGATTGTAGGCTTTGCTCATCAGTGAATTCTGAAATTTATTATAAATGCCAAAAGTAAAGAATCGCGCTTTAATCTTAAAGTTATGGTCTAGTTTATTTAATGTTTTTGATGGTGTGAAGTAATTTGTTACTTTTATAAAAAAAATATGCGTTTTAAATTTTTATTTATTCTTATTCTGGCTGTTTTAAACGTATCAGCACAAGGACAAGGCGAATTAAACTTTGAACATTCGACTTATGATTTTGGTGAAATTAATTATGGTAGTGAGGCTAAAGCCGTTTTTAAATTCACGAATACAAGTGAACATGTGGTAACTATTAAGCGCGTATCTTCAACTTGCGGGTGTACAATTCCAAAACAACCTGATGATCCCATACAACCTGGTCAAACTTCAGAAATAACGGTTATCTATGATAGCACTCGTGTGGGCCCAATTCGGAAAACAGTTACAGTTTATTCTGATGCAAAAACCCCAGAAATTACCCTTCGCATTGTAG
This sequence comes from Psychroflexus sp., assembly GCA_965656295.1. GTDB lineage: Bacteria > Bacteroidota > Bacteroidia > Flavobacteriales > Flavobacteriaceae > Psychroflexus. The sequence continues at coordinate 8,400 of CBFHKB010000073.1, read as the reverse complement.
GCAAAGTTCTACCTAAATCACGCTAATTAAAGCTTTTAAATATAGATTGCAACTTTAAGTTTATTCTAAATTTAGTTTGACCTCTTTGTAGTTTGAGTTTGACAGTGGGTTCTTTATCTTGGCTTAGAAGTTGATTAATCTTTAAAGGTCCAAGTTTGCCCACACTTTTTCCATTTATACTTAACAACCGATCTCCCTTTTTAATATTTGCAGAAGAAGCTGGAGAGTTAGGTCTAATATTATTGATGATCACGATGTCTTCCTCAGAGATATAATTTTGTGTTTGTTTTTTAAGTCTTGACGTGTCTGAATAGTGTGATTTATTATCCTTGGTAAGTGAAGTGGCAAGCGTTTTCTCAAATTTTCTAATCACTTTACCGGCGTACTTTAAAATAAGTCCACTTTTGTCATAATTGAAGTTATCTTTAAAAAAGGAGTTAGGCTTAGAATAAATTTTATTGTTGGTATAGTCAAAAAAATGCTTGAACCGTCTTAATATTTCACTACCGATTAAGCCATTACGTGTTTTGTCTTTCCAAACTTGGCCGCTTTTTACAAACGCGTATCTCGGGTTATTTAATTTCACTCCAAATAGTATTGCTTTTTTTGCTTTAGATCGATAACCATAAATAGGTTGATTTAAACCATAGCCTAGAATATCAAAAAACCGAAGTTTGGGTTGTTTAATGGTTTGGTTTTGAATAAGCCAAATGGCATCGCTAGCGCCTAAATCTACTAAAAGTTCAAGATTTTTGTGATAATTTAGTGTTGTTTCTACTGTAGCTTGTAAATAAGGTTTACCACCATTTAATTTAATAGGGGTTTGGTGAAAGGATTTTAATCTGCGGTTAAATTTATTGGGATTATATATTTTTAGAAACTTACGGAGGTAATCTATTTTGACAATGTGATTTTTAAAAAAATCATAGCCTATAATACCATCTACATCAACCCCTAATTTGTTAGAAAGTTGCCATTCTTTATGGGTTATAGCGTAAACCTCAGCTTTCGGGTTTACAAAGGATTTAAACTGAATGAATGCTTCTTGTTTATAGGCTTCAATCTCATTTTTACTTCCTAGACTTCGAATGTTTATTTTTTTTAAGGCATTAGTATCTATTTTATGTTGAAGTTGATCCACAAATAAGACTGTTTTTTCAACACCTGAATCTAAAAGAAAAAATTTGGACTGCTTGTTAACTTTTGCTTCAAGGATAATAAGGTTATTGTAAAGCTCAAAGCTTATTTTTTCGGCACGCTTTTGATCTAAAATTTTAAACTGAGCAAGAGTAGTTTGCCAAGAGCCTATACAGATAAGAATAAGATACATCCATTTTAAAACCATTTTACAAAATACTCTTATCAACTAAATAAAGCAAGAATATTTAGGACACTTTAAGTAATATTAAAACACTTAACTTAACCAAGCTTTAAACTCTTTTACTCTTTCTCGGCTTACAATAGGCAGCACCTCTAATTTAGATTTAAGTACCACTCTTAACCGACTATTGGAGTAGGCTATAAGTTCTTCAATGTAATTAATGTTTACAATAAACTTTCGGCTAATTTTAAAAAAGTTGATGGGATTAATTTGTGCGTATATGTCGTCTAAACTAGAGTCTAATATGTAACGTTTTCCTTCTGCATTCATTAAAAAAGTAGCTTTATCATGGCTGTAAAAACATTGGATATCTTGTAGTTCAACTAGTTTGATATGGTCCCCAACTTTTACGGTAAAACGCTCTTTAGTTTTTGGTAGGCTTTCATGATTAAGAAATAAGGTCTTGATGGCTTCAATATCAATTTTTGACTTGTGCGTTTGGTTCTTATATTTTAAAATTGCATTAGATAATTCGTCTTTATCAATTGGTTTTAATAAATAATCAATGCTGTTTAATTTAAAAGCCCTCAAGGCATATTCATCATAGGCGGTTGTAAATATGATTGCTGAGTTAAGCTCAATAGTTTCAAATATGTCAAACGATAAACCATCGCTAAGTTGAATATCTAAAAATAATAAATCAGGTTGTGGGTTGGATGACAACCAGTCTTTGCTAGCTTCAACTGAATCAAGTGTTTCCAAGACATTTATATCAAGTTCCTGGACTAATTTTTTAAGTCGTCTTGCTGCTGGCTTTTCATCTTCAATAATAATTGAATTAATCATGCTTAGGCTATTAATGGAATTTTAACGGTAAAACTATCTTCTTCGGTAATAATTTCAACTTGAGCATTTGTAAATCTAGCCACCCGTTGTTTAATGTTTTCAAGCCCAATTCCATTTCGTCTTGAGTTTGAATTATGTTTTAATTGTTTGTTATTGCTAACCACTAATTGACGGTCTTTAACATCGATCGTAATGAAGAGCGGCGACTGTTCTGAAATTTTGTTATGCTTAATCGCATTTTCTATAAGAAGTTGAAGCGAGAGAGGTATAACTTGAAGCTGCGATTTTAAGTTTAGGTCAATCTTGAAGTTAACGCTATTCTCAAAACGCATTTCAATTAACTTTATATAACGTCTTGCAAATTCTATTTCAGCGTTTAAGGGGACTAATTCTTGGTGTTTATGGTCAAGAATGTAGCGATATATTCTTGATAAATGCGCGGTGAATTCTTGTGCTTTTGACGGGTTTTCATCTATAAGTGCAGTTAAAACATTAAGACTATTAAATAAAAAATGTGGATCTAATTGATTTTTGAGTGCATCATATTGAGCTGTAGTTTGAGCATACTTAAATTTTTGCTCCTTAATTTTAGACTCTTGAAGCGCTTTATAAAAATAAATAGCATGAAATATAAGTGTAACCAAAAAAGCAATGAGCATCGCGAATACATAAGTTACAGCCACTTCACTGGTTATAAAATAATCAAAGCTAACACCCTCAATAACAACAAAATGTAGGAAGCGTGCTAAAAAAAATGCGAGTGTTGACCAAATGACTGATCCTACAACTCCGATAACAATAATTTTTCTAGCGTCACGATACCATTCGAATTTCCGATAGATAACCGAAAAACATACCATATTAACCATACCAATAATAAAGGCATAGAGAAAATTAATGAGATAAGCTTTAAAGTCGATTAGAATATCTAACTTAAAATCGTTTACTATAAAATCGGTAAATCTGATAAAAACGGAAATAGCCACTGAAGCGATTAAAAATCTAATAAGAGACTGTTTAAAGCGTGCATTCATAAGTATAATTTTGATCTCAAATATGGCCTAACCTGGCTTAAAGTTACAACAAACTAAGATGAGTTGTTAATTAACCAGGATGAATTGGAAAAACCTCTTCAGGAGAAGAGGTTTAACCTACTAAAACAAACAAATACTATTGTAGAGATACACGTCCTCCAGATGATTTATTAATAGATGTATTCGCTTTTGGCTTATTATGGTAATCAATGTCGCCACCACTTGAAGCTTTAGCATCAAGGCTTGAGATTGGGAAGACATCTATCGATGAGCCACTGCTGGCAATTGCAATAACACTATTAGCTTTTAAGTTTTCAGCCTCTATTTCTGAACCGCTTGAAGCTTTGACTTCTAGCTTATCGGCAATGCCACTGGCTTCAATCTCAGATCCGCTTGAAGCTGAAGCTAACATATTAATAGCATCAACATGAATTTTAAGTTCGGCACCACTTGAGCTAGACGACCAAAGTTGACTGGCTTTTACTGTTAGTGTAGACTCTGAACCACTCGAAACACTTAGATCTATTTCATTTCCTTCTAAGTCTAAAAGCACCTCTGCACCACTTGATATGCTAAAATCTAACTCGTCAAAAGTAATCACTTGTGGACTGTTTACTTCAACTCCAGCACTGCACCTGAGCTTTGTGAGTTGTTTAGAGAAGTAAATTTCAATACGTTTAGCATCAGCTTGACCAATGGCTTCTTCAGCAGAAATGTTTAGTTTTTTATTTTGTTCTTCAACAATAAGTAAATCTATCAAATTTTCATTGGCTTGGACCACGAGTTTATTTTCGTTTGAAGGAACTAAAATTACATTCCAAGTATTTGATATTGAAAGTTCATTGAACTCATCTAGCAGCATGGTTTCAGTTTTTACTGGGCCTTCGCCTTTTACTCTAGACATGTTGCTAACGATATTACAGCTGGCAATGCTTAGGGTAATCATGGCATATACAGCGTACTTTATTAAACTTAACATAGGTTTGGTTTTAAGGGTTAATTTATTGAATAGTATCTTTTTTTTGTATTGGACAGCTTATACAGATTGATGTACGATGATCAATACGGCTTAATTGGTTGGGTTTAATAGCTTCAATTTCATTAAAGGTTCTAAATCTATTTTTAAAGTTAAATACATGTTCATCTACATTGATATGAATGCCGTCGGGTAGAAGTAAGGTCACTTCTACACCTGTTTTATGGTTTACGTATGCCGCTGGGATTTTAAAGTAATTATCTAGCTTAATTTGATTGGTGTTGAGTTTTATTTGATAGTCTACTTCATTGGCAAGGTCTTTTGCTTTGACTTTAGAAGTTGATCTTGCGGACTTTTCTACTCGAATTTTAGCAACAGAATCTGTTGTGGCTTTAAGATTAATATTAATCAATCGTCCAATGGCTATTTCTTTATTATTTTTATCAAACACCAGTTGATTTGTATAACTTTTGACAGAATTAATATTGTATCTTATATTTTCAGCCATTGCGATAGATATTGTGTCCTTACTACTGAAGTTTGTCTCGCGTACTTCAACTAGTTCAGCTTTATGGGTATCTTTTAAGCTATGTTTAACAGCAAATAATATAAGACTAAACACCGCAAATATCCAGATCGTAAAGAGGCTAATATTAAGTGCTCGCCCTAGTTTTCTAAGGTTAGTCACTAAGAGTTTTAAACCTAAAATTAAGAGGTAAAAAAATGGTATAGCAATACTAATAAATAGTATTATACCATACACCCATAAAGGTAAACTTAGATCACCTAACCCTAAATCGTAGTAATTAATATCGCCAAATACACTTATCGAACCAAGGCTAAATAAAGATATGGTAAGCGACAATAACATAGCTCCAGCCAGAAAAATAAGTAGTAAGCCTATGGCTTTTTTAATAAAACGACCTAATGAGTTGAACGCTTTTACTGCGCCATCTCCAACTTTCTGAGCGCTATTTTTAGTTTGAGCTTTATATTTCTCATAGTCAATGTCATCAACTTTTTGAGCAAATTTATTATAGTTTTCTTTTACCTTTTTTTCGATGTTTGATAAGTTAATCTCTTCGCCTTGCATCGCTAATTTTTCAGAAGTGGTTAAAGCAGGAGGAATGAGCAACCAGCAGGCTATGTATACGAGAATAAAACTGCCTGATGTAATAATGGTAAGTAGTACAAATAAAATTCTTAGCCAGATTGCATCTATTTTGAAATAATGGCCAAAGCCTGCAGAAATACCACCTAAAACTTTAGCATCCTGATCACGGTATAATTTGCGGTTGGTTTTATGATTTGTACTATGGTTATCATAATTTGAGTCGCCATCTACTCTGTAATCTTCAGGGTTCCCCATTATTTTTATCACCTTCTCGACTACTTCAATAGAAATAACTTGTTGCGCATCTTCGCGCTCGTTCATGAAAATTTCTGCGATACGGGTCTCAATATCGTTTATAATTTCATCTTTACTTTCTTCTTGATGTAGGTAAAGCTTGATGTCATCCAAGTATGACTTTAACTTGTTAAAAGCTACTTCATCGATATGAAAAAATATACTACCTAGGTTGATACTAATCGTCTTATTCATTTCAATTTATTTTTTTGACTCTGTAATTGTATTCACTGCAAATTTTAAATCGTTCCAGGTTTGACCTAATTCATTTAAAAAATCTTGACCATTAACTGTTAACTGGTAATATTTTCTTGGTGGGCCGCCAGTAGATTCTTCCCAGCGATATTCTAATAAGTTAGCATTTTTAAGCCTTGTTAATAAAGGGTATATGGTCCCTTCGACAACAATTAGCTTAGCCTCCTTTAACGTATCTAAAATTTCAGCCACATAAGCATCTTTCTGAGACAAGACCGATAAAATACAATACTCTAAAATCCCTTTACGCATTTGGGCTTTTGTGTTTTCTATCTTCATAAATGCATTATTTCTTTATGCAAAGATATGTTTTAAAGAAGCTACCTTGTATAGCAAAGTAGTATAAATTAACTTATTTTTAACAAATCGATTTTGTTTTTCTTGTAGATTAATAAATTGTTTTATACTTTAATAATTTAATTTTTAATGCGGTTTACAACTCGAAAAATCAATATATTCCTGTTTTTTAAATTACCTATTGCTTGGATTGCAGGTGTGCGTTTATATTCATTAACTGAAGAAGAGAGTCGCGCTCACGTTCGTTTTAGGTGGTTGAATCAAAACCCATTTAACAGTATATATTTTGCTGTCCAAGCCATGGCTGCAGAGTTAACTACAGGTGTTTTAGTGATGCGCGAAATAAAAATGCATCATTTACCAATTTCAATGCTAGTGATACAAAACTCAGCTGTTTTTCATAAAAAGGCTAAAGGGAAAATAATATTTTCATGCCAAGACGCAGAACAACTTCATAAAATTGTAACCGAGGCTGTGGCAACAAAACAAGGGCAAACTCTTTGGTTAACATCTCGAGGTGTTGATCAGTATGGTGATTGTGTGTCTGAGTTCAAGTTTTTATGGTCCATCAAGTTAAAACAGTAAATTATTAAGAAGCCATTAACATTAAATGCTATTGTGATGGTTTATATTTATTTCAGATAAATTTTAGCCTATAAACAAAATTACTTCACCAATTTAAACAAATTATGGCAAGAGCAATGTTAGAGTACACGAAACAAATACTTGCAAAGGTAAGTTTCGATGCTAAATTGTTTTGTAAAGAACTAGCAAAAGCAACACGATCGCTGCAACCTCATGAGATCGAGGAATTAAGATATTTTATAAGACCCTTTTTGCAACGAAACCCTGATCTCAATCAATGTTTAGTTTACCTTAATTAGGTATTAAAACTCTTAAACTAGTAGTATATTTGAGGCTTATGTTTAAGGTATAATTATTAGTGAGATTATCAAAGCTCTTTTCGATTTCGGCATCTGATCACTTTAAAGATTATTTATTTGATTGGGCCTCTCAACATGAAGTATGTTTTTTATTAGATGGCCAGCAAATGGCATCCCAATTCAAAAAATACGATGCTATTGTTGCTATCGGATGTCAATCTTATGTTAAGTTGAGTTCTTCAAATGCTTTAAGTTATTTAGACCATTTTACATTTTCAAAACAAGATTGGATATTCTATACCTTAGCTTATGATTTAAAAAATAGGTTCGAAAATTTAAGTTCTACTAATCTTGATTTATTAAATTTTCCAGAAGCTTTGGCTGTTCAACCTTTAAAGGTGATTTGTATAAGCGGACAAAAGGTCGAATTCCATTATCCTTTGAAACTTCAAGCTGAAATTGACTTGGACTATGCTAGTATTTTGAACTTAATTAGTCAACTTCCAGAGCAAGAATCAACTTTAAAGTTTAAACCCCGTTTATCTAAAGAAGAATATATCAAACGAGTTAAAGCCTTAAAAGCTCATATCCAACGTGGCGATATTTATGAAATTAACTTTTGCCAAGAGTTTTATTGTACGCCATCACATTTTGAATCATACCAAGCGTTTAAACATTTAAACTCTCGTTCAAAAGCACCATTTTCAGCCTTTGTTAAGTTCGATAATTATCATGTCGTGTCTGCTAGTCCTGAGCGCTATATATCTAAAATTGGATCTCAATTGTTTTCGCAACCCATTAAAGGCACCGCTAGGCGAGGTAAAACTATTCCAGAAGATCAGTCCCTTATTAACCATCTTAAATCTGATCCTAAAGAACGAGCTGAAAATGTAATGATTGTTGACTTAGTAAGAAATGACCTCTCTAAAATAGCGCAAAAAGCTAGTGTAACTGTACATGAGCTTTGTGAAGTTTATACTTTTAATCAAGTGCATCAAATGATTTCAACTATTTCTTGTCAGCTTAAGCCCAATCTTTCTCTTACAGATATATTAAAGGCTACGTTTCCGATGGGAAGCATGACAGGTGCTCCAAAAGTTAAAGCAATGAAGCTAGCTGAAGATTACGAAACGACTAAGCGAGGTTTATATAGCGGTTGCATAGGTTACCAAACACCACAAGGCGATTTTGACTTTAATGTCGTAATTAGAACCTTATTATATAACTCATCCCGAAATTACTTGTCCTATATGGTTGGGAGCGCTATTACAAATTTATCGCGTCCAGAACTGGAGTATGAAGAATGTTTACTAAAAGGAAAAGCCTTACAAACAGTGTTTGAAAGGCTTGAAAATAGAGTTTAAGTATAGCTTATAATT
>CBFHKB010000072.1:0-11626 GCA_965656295.1 Psychroflexus sp. | reverse complement strand
CTTGTTAATACAGCGTTAATTATTATATTGCAAGCCTAAATTGTCACGACAAACAAGATTATTATGAAAGTAAAAAATCTCCTTAATATTGGTATTACAGTCATTGGAGCTGCGGCTTTAATTAGCTGTAATAATTCAAGAGATTATTCAAATACCTCAAGAGCCACAGGTTGGGATCTTAGCGGTAAAAAAGGTGGTCAACAATACAAGACCGATTATGATGAGAAAGAACCAGCTCCTGGTTTGGTCTTTGTAGAAGGTGGTACATTTACTATGGGACGTGTTCAAGACGATGTAATGCACGACTGGAACAATACACCTACGCAGCAACACATCCAATCATTTTATATGGATGAAACTGAAGTTACTAACCGTATGTATCTTCAATACTTAGATTATTTAAAGAAAGTATATCCACCGAGTGAAGAGCGTTATTCTAATATATACAAAGGTGCATTGCCAGATACTTTGGTTTGGAGAAATCCCCTTGGATTTTTAGAGAATATGGTAAACAATTATTTAAGACATCCTGCCTACCAAAATTATCCTGTAGTAGGTGTAAATTGGATTCAAGCAACAGAATTTAGTAAGTGGAGAACCGATCGTGTTAACGAAAAAATAGCCTCAGACGAAGGTTATGTTGCAAGAGATGCCTACTTAGACGCATCAGCTGAATCTAATTTTACAACAGATACTTACTTAAACGCACCATCAAAAGTTTATGGCGGTAACGATTCCATCACACGTGCAGGTAAACAAACACAGCGAAAACTTAATAGAAAAAATTCTGACTCAACAAACATTTATGTTCAGAAGAAAGATGGTGTATTTTACCCAGAATATAGACTTCCAACTGAAGCAGAATGGGAGTATGCTGCAGTTGCACAAACCTCAACACGAGATTACAACTCTTACAAAGGCCGTAAAAAATACCCTTGGGATGGTGAATACACTAGATCAAGTAAACGCCAAACATTAGGAGACCAAAAAGCAAACTTTAAGCAAGCTGTCGGTGATTACGGTGGTATTGCTGGCTGGAGTGACGATGGTGCCGATATTACTACTGAGGTTAAGTCTTATGAACCAAATGATTACGGCCTATATGATATGGCAGGTAATGTGGCTGAATGGGTAGCCGATGTGTACAGACCTCGTGTCGATGTTGAGTTTAACGACTTTAACTACTACCGTGGTAACGTTTACACTAAAAATGCTATTAAAGAAGATGGTACAGTTGAAGTTTTAGGTGCTGATGATGTCGTTTACGATACCTTAAGTGATGGTAAAATTATCGCTAGAAACTTACCAGGTGAAATCAAAAAAGTTGGAATCGACGAAAAAGAAACCTACTTAAGAACAAACTTTTCAAGAAGTGATAACAAAGATTTTAGAGATGGTGACAAATCATCCTCAAGATACTTTAATAAACGAGGCGATTCTGATCAGAAAATGTACAACTCACCAGAACACGAAGTTGCAGAGAAAGACGGAGAATTAGACCGCAAATATGACGAATCAAACTCGCGTACAACACTTATTGATAATGATGTTCGTGTGTACAAAGGTGGTTCATGGAGAGATCGTGCTTACTGGTTAGACCCAGCACAAAGACGTTATTTCCCACAAGATATGGCAACCGATTATATTGGGTTTAGAAATGCCATGTCTAAATCAGGGTCTAAAACCTTTAAAGGTCGCAAAACAAGAAACTAAAATCTAACTAAAGATTTCTATAAAATGCCCTAATTTTGAATTAGGGCATTTTTAATTCCAGATACCATGACAACCGAAGATATCTACCAACACTTTTTAAATTCTGAAGGAATTTGTACCGATACAAGAACCTTGAATAAAGGGCAACTCTACGTCGCCTTAAAAGGAGAGCAGTTTAACGGTAACGATTATGCGCTAGAAGCTCTCAGAAAAGGAGCTCTCAAGGCCATAGTAGATAATCCTAGCTTAGAACATAAAGACGTTATTCAGGTCGATGATGCTCTTAAAGCTTTGCAAGATCTTGCGAAGCATCACCGCCAACAGCTAAAAATTCAAATCATCGCCATCACAGGAAGCAATGGTAAAACCACCACTAAAAAACTAATCACAGAAGTCCTACAACAAAGCTTTAAAGTTAAGGCCACCAAAGGAAACTTAAATAATCATATTGGTGTTCCCTTAACACTTCTATCCTTTGATTATTCTGATGAATTTGGTATTGTCGAAATGGGCGCTAATCACCAAAAAGAAATAGAGTTTCTTTGCCAGATTGCCGAACCTAATTATGGGTATATCACTAATTTCGGCAAAGCTCATCTTGAAGGTTTTGGAGGAATTGAAGGCGTTATTAAAGGCAAAAGTGAACTTTACGATTTTCTTAATTCAGCCCATCGAAAAATTTTTATTAATGCTAATGACCCTATTCAGGTTGAAAAGGCAACAGGTTCAAAAACTTACAGTATTGGAACAACCAATTTAGCTGATTGTCAGGTAGAACTTATCGAAGCTAAACCCTTTGTAAAGCTGAAGGTCAACGGTGTTCAAATCAATTCTCAGCTATTAGGCGAATATAACTTTAAAAATATTTCAGCTGCTATTGGTGTTGGAATGTACTTTAACGTTCCTGTCCAAGGCATGAAAAAGGCAATCGAACACTTTCAACCCGAGCAAATGCGATCTCAACTCATCAAACGTGACCACTACAGTGTTATTTTAGATGCCTATAACGCTAATCCTACGAGTGTTAAGCTTGCTTTAGAAACCTTATCAGATATAGAAGCCAAACATAAATTAGCTATTTTAGGCGATATGTTTGAAGTTGGAGAAGACAGCCTAAAAGAACATGAACAAATACTTCAACTGGCAAGCCATTTAAACATTGAACATGTATTCACCTTAGGCCATGAGTATGGAAAATCGAAACATCAAGAAAACCAAAGGCATTTCAGCACCATCCAATCACTTAGCTCTCATTTGAAAAAAATTAATCTGGATCATTATTATATTCTCATTAAAGGTTCAAGAGGTATGAAATTAGAAGTGATTACCAATGACATCTAAATTAAAACGTCCTAAAGTTAGTTTTTCAGAAATCAATAAAATAGCGATTCCTGCAATTATTGCTGGTATAGCCGAACCTTTAATTTCTATTACAGACCTCGCCATTATTGGGAATATACAGCAAAATTCAGTTGAAGCTTTAGCTGCTGTCGGTATTGTTGGCTCTTTCTTATCGGCTATAATTTGGATTTTAGCGCAAACCAAAACAGCTATTTCAGCATTAGTTTCTCAACATCTAGGGCAACAACGTCTTCACGCAGTTAAAACCCTCGTCCCACAAACCTTAGCACTAAATTTTGTATTAAGTATTATTCTATATGTAGTGACGGCTATTTTTGCTGAATTTATTTTCGAAGCTTATAATGCCGAAGGAAAAATACTCCACTACGCCCAATCCTATTACCGTATCAGAGCTTTAGGTTTTCCACTAACCTTAGTTACTTTTGCGATTTTTGGAGTATTTCGTGGATTACAAAATACTTTATGGGCGATGAAGTGTAGTTTAGTTGGAGCCGCTGTTAACATCACATTGAGTTATGTGCTTGTGTTTGGAATTCCTGGCTTTATTCCTGCACTAGAATTGGAAGGTGCGGCAATTGCTAGCTTGATTGCTCAATTAGTCATGCTCATCATGGCGCTTTATTTCTATTTAACCAAAACACCTTTTAGTCTAAAATTACGATTCAAAATAAACCCAAATCTCAAGCCATTATTGGTCATGAGTGGTAATCTATTTTTAAGAACCTTAGCTTTAAATATTGCCATTTACTTTGCTAATGCTTACGCTACTGATTATGGAAAAACAAGCATTGCAGCACAAAGTATTTTAATGAATATATGGCTTTTCTTTTCCTTTTTTATTGACGGGTATGCTAATGCAGGTAACGCTATTGGCGGCCGCTTATTGGGGGAGCAAGCCTATCAAAAATTATGGCTTCTAAGTAAAGATATTAGCAAGTATGCCGTATTTATAGCCATTGTCTTAGGCGTAATTTGTAGTCTATTTTATAATGAAATCGGTTTGCTTTTCAATAAAAATAAAACTGTTTTAGTAGAATTTAATAGGGTGTTTTGGATCGTGCTACTCATGCAGCCTGTTAATGCTATCGCCTTTATGTTCGACGGCATTTTTAAAGGCTTAGGCGAAGCATCTTATCTTAGAAACGTTCTGCTAATAGCTACCTTTTTAGGCTTTATTCCTACCTTACTCATTACCGATTATTTTGGGCTTCAACTTTATGGCATTTGGATTGCTTTCTTTGTTTGGATGTTAATTCGTAGTTCGGCCTTAGTCATTCAATTTAAACGAAAATACCTCGCTAAAGTTTAATGCCGAATTAACAAATGCTTATCAATTCAATACTCTAAATTCCCTTAAGTTTAAGGTATGAATACAAAAGCAGAAATAGCAGGTTTTAGATTTCAAAAAAAAGACAAGGCATCAAGCTCGTTATTTAACGAACTCCTTGAGGTTTTTAAAGAACTGATCACACATACCTCTGGTGATGTAGATGAAGCAATAGATTGGCTTAAGGAACTAGACAAGACCTACCAACTTACGACTAAAGATTATACCATAGACGATTTTATTGAAGAGTTGAAACAAAAAGGCTATCTGAGAGAAGAAGTCCAACAGACGGGAACACCGCAACTCAAAATCACGAGTAAAACTGAACAAGCGATTCGCAAACGTGCTCTTGAGCAAATTTTTGGTAAACTCAAAAAATCTGGTCGTGGCCAACACAGTTCTAAGTATACCGGAAACCAAGGTGAATTTACCGGTGACTTAAGACACTTCCAATTTGGCGATAGTTTAGACCAGGTTTCTGTAACCGAAAGTTTAAAAAATGCACAGTCTAGAGGTTTTGGAAGTCAACTCACTGAAGATGATTTAGTCGTTAAAGACTTATACTACAAAACCCAAATGAGTACTGTTTTAATGATTGATATTAGCCATAGTATGATTCTATATGGTGAAGATCGTATTACACCTGCCAAAAAAGTAGCGATGGCTCTTGCTGAACTTATCACAACGCGTTATCCCAAAGACTCTTTAGATATTATTGTGTTTGGAAACGACGCTTGGCCTGTTAAGATAAAAGATTTACCCTACTTAAATGTCGGGCCTTACCACACCAATACAGTTGCCGGTTTAGACCTAGCGATGCGAATTTTAAAGCGAAAAAAACAAGCCAACAAGCAAATTTTTATGATTACCGATGGCAAACCTAGTTGCTTAAAACTACCAGATGGAAGGTATTATAAAAATAGCATTGGGCTAGACGATTATATTACTAATAAATGCTACCAGAAAGCAACTGAAGCTAGAAAGCTAAACATACCTATTACCAGTTTCATGATTGCTTCAGATCCTTATTTACAAGAATTTATTCAAGATTTCACGAAAGCTAACCAAGGTAAAGCCTATTATTCTGGCCTAAAAGGTTTAGGCGAAATGATTTTTGAAGACTACGAACACAACCGCAAGAAAAAATTATAATTATGACTCAGTTCACACAGCTCAAAACCTTTGGCGATTTAAAAAATGCCAATTATATGTCGAAATCAATTAAAAACGAACTTCGAGATAATTTAATTGAAAACATTAAGTCTGGAAACCCTAGCTTTGAAGGGATTCATGGTTATGAAACCAGTGTGATCCCACAACTGGAACAAGCCATTTTAGCTAAACACAATATTAATTTATTAGGGCTAAGAGGTCAGGCTAAAACACGAATTGCAAGGCAACTTGTAAACTTGTTAGACGAATATATTCCTTACGTTGAAGGCTCTGAAATTTATGATGATCCGTTTCAACCCATTTCAAATTTCGCTAAAAAAGAAATCGAAGAAAAAGGAGATAAAACGCCTATCCAATGGCTGCATCGTGAACAGCGCTTTGCAGAAAAATTAGCAACACCAGATGTAACCGTTGCCGATTTAATTGGAGATATTGACCCCATCAAGGCTTCAAACTTAAAATTGAGTTACGCCGATGAACGCGTCTTACACTTTGGGATGATTCCACGTGCCAACCGCTGTATATTTGTGATTAATGAATTGCCAGATTTACAAGCCCGTATTCAAGTTGCACTATTCAATATACTTCAAGAAGGTGATATACAAATTAGAGGCTTTAACTTGCGCTTACAATTAGATCTTGAGTTTGTATTTACGGCAAACCCAGAAGATTACACCAACCGTGGTAGCATAGTAACACCACTTAAAGACCGTATTGGCTCACAAATACTAACACACTACCCAAAAGACATAAACATCTCTAAACGTATTACACGCCAAGAAGCACGTCTTACTTCAGCACAACGGGAGCACGTTACCGTGCCCGATATAGCGCATACTCTACTTGAACAAATTTCAATAGAAGCGCGTGATAACGAATATATTGATGCTAAAAGTGGCGTAAGTGCTCGACTGGCCATTTCAGCTTATGAAAACTTAGTAAGTACTGCCGAACGCCGAATGCTTAGAGCGGGTGACACAACTACACAGGTAAGAATGAGTGATTTTATGGGAATTGTACCTGCCATTACCGGTAAAATTGAACTCATGTATGAAGGGGAAGAACTTGGTGCTGAACAAGTCACCATCCAACTCCTGGAAAAAGCAATTAAATCGACATACAATGCTACTTTTCCTGAAATTAAAAAATTAGAAAAGAAGGATGAGGTCAAAGCTCATGATGCTGTAATCAATTGGTTTTTAGAACACGATGTCGACTTTATTCTAGATGATTCTAATGCTGAATACCAATCCAGTCTTGACAAAATTAAACCTGCAAAAGACTTGGTAAAAGAGCAAATGAAGCAGGTAGACGAGAATGAACTTCAGTTCTTAACTGAATTCATTATTTGGGCCTTAGCCGCTTTTAAAAAAATAGATCGAGTAGCAATTGATAATACGATTAATTTTAAAGATAGTTTTAGTAATTACATTAACGATTTATAATGCAAGTAGAACTTCCAAAAGCACAAGAGACACAAAAGTTTAAAGACGGTTTTGATCTTGAAATATTCATCACCGAAAACTGGTTTTATTTACTTAGTGTTCTTATTATCCTAGCTTTAGTAGTCATGCATTACAAGCGTCAACAATCCCGATCTCAAGATTAAGTGACTTAATCTAATTTCTTTAAAGCCGATTCAAATTTAGTTTTTGAATCGGCTTTTATCATCACTAGTATTAAAACAAAAAAATCCGAACAAAATTGCTCGGATTTTAAGTTGGCCTACTAGGGCTCGAACCTAGACTCTTCTGGACCAAAACCAGACGTGTTGCCAGTTACACCATAGGCCAGTGTTATTTCGGGTTGCAAATATAAAACCTATTTTAGTTTACACAAAAATAATTCTATTTTTTTTGAAATATTTTTTTTGCCCAAAATAAGGTGTAAGAATTAACGTTATGAGCCTAACTCATGGTTAAATTATAATCCTTATTTTCGCCATTAAAACTTTGTTTAATGAAGCCATTTAACTTCTCTTTCTGGAATAAAACCTTAGCTTGGGTTGCCTTTGCCATTGCCTTAATTACCTATGCGCTTACAGTTGAGCCCACGGCTAGTTTTTGGGATGCTGGTGAATATATTTCAACGTCAGCTAAACTTCAAGTTGGTCACCCTCCTGGAGCGCCATTTTACCAGATATTTGGCGCCTTCTTTGCTTTATTTGCACTAGATAATTCACAAATAGCACTCATGGTTAACCTAATGTCTGGAGTAGCTTCAGCCTTTACGGTTTTATTTATGTTTTGGTCTATCGTGCTTATTCTTAAAAAAATAGTGAATCTTGAAACGGCCTCGACGTCAACTAAAATAGCAGTTTTAGCTAGTGCTCTCGTTGGTGCGTTAAGTTTTGCATTTACCGATAGTTTTTGGTTTAGTGCCGTCGAAGCTGAAGTCTATGCCATGGCCATTTGTATCATGGCGGCCATGTTTTATGTGGGGCTTCTTTGGGAACGCGACATGCACAAACCACGTGGCAACCGCTGGCTGATTTTAATTTGCCTATTAATTGGGCTCTCTTTCGGGGTACATTTTATGGGCTTACTAACAATTCCGGCTATTGGATTGTTATATTATTTTAAACACACCAAAAAAATAACAATTAAGAACTTTGTCGTTGCACATGTAATTGTAGTCGCTATACTCCTATTTATTTTTAAACTTCTACTCCCCTACACACTAGCTTTGTTTGGAAAAACAGAAGTATTTTTTGTAAATAGTTTAGGCTTTCCATTCCATTCAGGAACAATTTTTATGGGGATAAGCTTAATCGTCATTTTCGTGCTTTTACTGAAATATACACGACAACATAACCACCAACTGCTTAATACTATTGTATTGAGTATTTTATTTATTTTTATTGGATTTTCAAGCTGGGTAATGCTGCCGATTCGCGCTAATGCGGGAACGGTTATTAATGAAAATAATCCAAGTAGTGCACGTGCCTTACTAGCTTACTATAATCGTGAGCAATATCCTGAACAGAAGTTATTCTACGGCCCACAATTTACGGAGCTTTATGCAGGCTTAGACCCTGAAAACCCCTATTACGATGATGAGCCAAAATACGAAATGGACCTAGAGTCTGGTACTTATGTTATTGTTAACCAATTTAAAAATCACAAACAAAATTCAGACGATGCCCAAAAAACCTTTTTACCTCGGATGTGGAGCACGGAGCACGTGGCCAATTATCTTATGTTTACTGGTGCGTTAGACCTCAGCGTAAAACCCGAATATCAAGGGGAATCTGAATTGGTTTCAACCGTTGCACAATATAATAACGGGTTTAAATCTGGGGATGTGACGCGTGAAGAATATGCCGATTTTCTACAGAAATTTAGCCCTTATATTAACATTAGCAAGCCCTCTGCAGGATCTAACTTAAGCTATTTGTTAGAATATCAATTTGGATACATGTATTGGCGCTATTTTATGTGGAATTTTGTAGGACGCCAAAATGACGAACAAGGAAAATTAACTGATTTTAATGGCAACTGGATTAGCGGGATTGACGCTATAGACGAGTTTTTTATTGGCAACCAATCTAAACTGCCCGAAGAAATTAAAAACAATCGCGCCCGAAATACCTATTACTTTTTACCGCTTATTCTTGGTATCATAGGCTTAGTATTTCATTTGCGCAAAGATTTGAACTTTTTCTGGGTACTCACCGTCTTCTTTTTATTTACAGGTATTGCCCTTAAAATTTATCTGAACGAACGCCCATTTGAACCACGCGAACGAGATTACGCCTTAGTCGGTTCTTTTTACGTATTTGCTCTGTGGATTGGTATTGGTGTATTTGCCCTTTATGAAGCTTTAAAAACTAAGCTATCACCTCAATTGGTTGCTCCAGTCGTGGGTGTGGTTTGCCTTATAGCAGTTCCTGGTGTATTAGCCCAACAAAATTGGGACGATCACGACCGCTCAGACCGTTACACGACCTTAGCTATGGCTAAAAAGTACTTAGATTCGGTAGATGAAAATGGAATATTATTTACCATTGGTGATAATGATACCTTTGCCTTGTGGTATGCGCAAGAGATTGAAGGCTATCGACGAGATGTGAGAACCATAAACACAAGTTTATTTGCTACCGATTGGTATATTGACCAAATGCGTACCAAAGCCTATGAAAGTGAAGCGATTAAAACCCACCTCGAACATGACGACTATGCCTACAGTATCAACGATGCAGTATTTCATCGCGAGGACCCTCGATTGCCAGACACCTTAAAGTTAGACCAATGGATTAAATACATCAAGAGCGATCAACCATCAACCAAACAAACGCTAGAAAATGGTCAAGTGTATAATACGTTTCCAACTAAAACAGTGCGTATTCCCGTAGATAAAGAACAAGCCATTAAAAGCAACAGCCTAGATGCTAAAGACCGCAACAAAGCTGCAGGTGAAATAGTATTGGATATTCCTAATAATATCATTTACAAAAACCGACTGCTTATGCTCGATGTCTTAGCTTCAAATAACTGGGAACGACCTATTTATTTTACAGGCGGCAGTTTTAATGATGCTGACTACTTATGGTTAAAAGACTACCTCCAATTGCAAGGCATGGTCTACAAATTAACACCTATTAAAACCCCTGTAGATCCTAGAAGTCCATTTGATATGGGACGTATAGATAGCGATCAAATGTATGAAATTGTGATGGATTGGGATTGGGGTAACCTTGGAACTGATAAAATTTACCATGATCCCGAAACCCGTAAAAATGCAATTACGTATCGTAGTAATTTAGCGCGATTGGTCGAACAACTTTTGCTTGAAAATAAGTACCAAAAAGCCGAAGCCATATTAGATTTAGCTATGGAAAAAATGCCTGTAAAGTATTTTGGCTTTGACACCTTACTTGAGCCATATATGCTAGGCTATTACGAAATTGGAAAACCTGAAAAAGCAAGGAAAATCTGGAAGCAAGTCGCTAAAAAATACCAAGATTGGCTTAATTATTACAGTAGCTTAGAGTTTGACCAACAGTACCGATATGCTCAGCAAATATATTCTGAAATTGAAAAATACAGAAGCTTAGTCGACCTTTTAATTATAGCTAAAGATGCTGAATTAGCGCGTCAAGAGGCTGAAACCTTTAACTCCTATTTAGACAAATTCGGTTTATTTAAAGATGAAGATTTAGAAGCTACACCAACTGAAGAGATTGATTCTAGCTCAACTTCTGAACTACTTAATGAAGCTGAAGCAACTGAACTAGAATTTGAATAAATGCTTAAAAGCAGTACTTTTTTTAAACTGCTGTATCCTAAACGTCAATGGCGCTTTAATGACGATGCCATATATTTAACTTTTGATGATGGTCCAATACCCGAGGTAACACCTTGGGTGTTGGATCAATTAAAGCAGCACCAAGCTAAAGCGACTTTTTTTTGTATTGGTGATAATATTAAAAAACATCCTGCCATTTTTAAGCAAATTTTAGCGAGCGGCCACAGTGTTGGAAATCACACCATGCATCATCTTAATGGTTGGCAAACTAAATTAAGTCAGTATTTAGCCGATATTGAGACCTGTGATGCTCAGCTTGCACAACATGGAGTTTGTACGCGACTTTTTAGACCTCCCTATGGCAAATGCACGTCTAAACAGGCAAAGCTTTTATTACAACAGCAACGAAAACTTATCATGTGGGATGTCCTCACGAAAGATTACAAAACCCAGTGCCAAGCTGAACAATGTTTCAAAATTTACCAACAGCAATCCCAAGCTGGCAGCATAGTCGTGATGCACGATAGCAAAAAAGCCTTTCCTAGACTAAAGCATTTATTACCACAAATCTTAAAACAAGACAGCTCGTTTAAAGCAATCCCGATGTAAGCAAATTTAGGCTTATCTCAAAATAAACATTATAACAGTATCAAGTAGACATAAAGAGAATGAAGCTAACGTTAGGGGAAATTTTACTTCAACTTCGATAATAGAAATTAATCACAAGTTTAAAATCTTCAAAACCATAAGTCGTGCTTAACTGAAGTTTACAGGCGCCAAATGGTCATTTTAAACCCAAAAATA
>CBFHKB010000071.1:0-11990 GCA_965656295.1 Psychroflexus sp. | reverse complement strand
TGAACAAGAGCTTCATATTTTGAATAACGCCAAGACCATTCACAAGCCTTGTTTAATTATTCATGGTGACCAAGATGAAGCTGTGCGTTTACAAAATGCTAAAGCCTTACATCAACATTTAAAAAACTCGGTTTTAAAAGTTATTCCTGGAGCTAATCATGTTTTTGGAATGAAACATCCTTGGGATGAATTACATCTTCCTGAAAAAGCTTCAACCTTAGCGCAATTAAGTATCAATTTTGTGCTTGAGTCTTAGTTGAAGTAATTGTTGTTGATTGCGCTTTCTAAAAACTTTTAATTCTTTGTTTCGGTATTTTACCACTAAGAAGGCGTAATTAATTAAAGGAATAGTTTTTTGCTTTATTGAAGTAATTTGCTCTTCATCTAATTCCACTTTATTGTATTTGGAATGAAATAATCTTATGGCTGTTAATATAGCATTAAGCAAAAAAATAAAAGCCAAAGCAAAGTAACCGCCATTATCTGTTGTTGACTTTATAAAAAAATGAATTGCAACCCCACTAAAAAAGATACATTCAAGACTTCTTAAAAGCCAAAGATCATTTTTAATACTCACCTTATTCATTGCTAATTTAAATTTCGTTTTTCTATAAAAAAGCGTTTCAATAAACTTGAAGCTTCTTCAGCCATAACACCAAATTTAACTTCAGTTTTAGGATGTAACTTTGTGCCCATTTCACGGTAACCGCGTTTTACATCTTCAGTAGCAAAAACAAGCCTTGAAATTTGACTCCAATATAAAGCGCCAGCACACATTTGGCAAGGCTCTAAAGTAACATATAACGTGCAGCCTCTTAAATATTTCCCGCCGATAAAATTAGCGGCCGAGGTAATGGCTTGCATTTCGGCGTGTGCAGTAACATCTGTAAGTTGTTCGGTTAAATTATGACTTCTAGCTATAATTTTATCTTGATGGGTAATCACAGCACCCACAGGAACTTCAGCTTTATCAAAAGCTAATTGCGCTTCTTCTAGCGCTTTTTTCATGAAAAAAATGTCATCAAATGGTGTAAGCATTATCAAAAATACAATTTCTAATTGGTAACTTTGTAGGATGACTTACAAATTACTTTCAGCTATACATTCGCCTGAAGATTTTCGCGATTTTTCATCAGAAGAGCTATCGCAATTAAAGGATGAGCTTAGAGCCTTTATTATAGATGTTGTTTCTACAAAAGAAGGTCATTTAGGCGCTAGTCTAGGTGTAGTAGAGTTAAGTATTGCCTTACATTATGTATTTAATACCCCTAAAGACCAGTTGGTTTGGGATGTTGGCCATCAAGCTTATGGGCATAAAATTTTAACGGGTCGCCGTGAAGTATTTGAGACTAACCGGCAACTTAATGGTATTAGTGGGTTTCCAAAACGTAGCGAAAGTCAATACGACACCTTTGGTGTTGGTCATAGTTCTACGTCTATTTCAGCGGCTTTAGGCATGGCTATGGCATCGCAATTAAAAGGAGATTATGATACACAACACATTGCTGTGATTGGTGATGCATCAATTGCATCGGGTATGGCCTTTGAAGGTCTTAATCATGCAGGTGTTACTTCAGCTAATTTGCTGGTGATTTTAAATGATAATGCTATTGGTATAGATCCAAGTGTTGGTGCCTTAAAAACGTATTTAACCAAAGCCAAAATAGGGCATAAGCCACGACAAGATAATATTATTGAAGCTCTAAATTTTAGCTACGAAGGCCCAATCGATGGCCATGATTTACCCCAATTAATAAAAACCTTAAACCGTTTAAAAACTAAAAAAGGGCCACAGTTTTTACATGTGATCACGAAAAAAGGAAAAGGCTTACCTAGTGCTGAGCAGGATCAAGTGACTTATCATGCGCCAGGTAAATTTAATAAGTATACAGGTGAACGTGTTCAAAAAGATCAAGCCTATCAACCTCCTAAATTTCAAGATATTTTTGGGTTAAGTTTGGTAGAATTAGCCCGCCAAAATCAATCAATTGTGGGTATTACGCCAGCGATGCCTACGGGAAGTTCTCTTAAATTTATGATGCAAGAGTTCCCAGAGCGCGCATTTGATGTTGGTATAGCTGAGCAACACGCTGTAACCTTAGCTGCAGGTCTTGCCACGCAAGGCCTTAAAGTATTTTGTACTATTTATTCAACGTTTTTACAGCGCGCCTATGATCAAGTGATTCACGATGTGGCTTTACAAAATTTGCCAGTCGTATTTTGTATAGATCGAGCAGGTTTGGTTGGCCGTGATGGTGCAACACATCATGGTGTTTTTGATTTGGCTTACCTTAATTGTATCCCTAATCTTGTTATTGCGGCTCCTCGTGATGGTTTAGAATTTCGCCATTTATTATACACAGCTAGTCAGTATTACGAACACCCTATTGCGATTCGCTACCCTAGAGGTGCGTCTTTTCACCAAGATTGGCAACACGCCTTTAAATCACTTCCTATTGGTCAGGCCGAAGAGTTAACGTCAGGTCAACGTATCGCTGTATTAAGCATTGGCCATATTGCCGAGGAGGTAAAGCAGGCTTTAAAGCTTCTTCCTACTGAAGTTGATCCAGCACATTACGACTTTAAATTTTTAAAGCCTTTAGATGTAGAAATGTTAAGCACCATTATCGCTAAGTTTGAGGTGATTGTCACGGTAGAAGATGCCTCGGTTATTGGCGGTCTAGGCGATGCGGTATCCAGTTATTTAACTTCAGTAGGAGCAACTAACAAACTGGTGAAATTAGGGCTTCCTGATCATTTTATCGAACATGGTAGCACTAAAGATCTTTATCAATTGGTGGGTCTTACAGCTTCACAACTAGCGCATAAGATAGCTTCACTTTAATTACGACCTGTTTCTTCCGGATAATATTGATAAACGGGTTTGCTTTGTATTACGTTTCCAGAATTAATTTCATAAGCTGTAATTGGCCCTTTAAATGCTGCACCTGTATCCACGTTAATCACATTAGCTAACTTCATAGGCGTAGTTTGATTATAGCGTGTCGTCGGGGTATGTCCAATGTAAATTTCTGAAAATAAGCGCAGGCGTTTAGGGTAATAATCATCTTCAGGTGTTAAGGCTGGATTTAAAGCTAAGACCATTTCCCAAAGTGTTCGATCCCAGTAAACCGTATGTTCGTGAAATTCGTGTTCTGGACCATGTAAATTAGCGAATCCGGCATGTACAAATAAGCGTTGTTCCTGATCGATAATGTAGTTTTCGAGTGCTTCAAAAAACGAAATATGTAGTTTTTTGGTCGTGTTGTCAATACGTTCATAAGCCTCCTTAGTACTTTTACCACCATGCTGCAACCATTTTTCATTATTGAAATTAGTCGTTAGCCATTTTAATACTAAGTCATCATGGTTACCACGAATAAACCGGCAACGATGTATTTCTTTCAACTGAATTAAATAGGAGATGACTTCGGCAGAATCGCTCCAGCCATCTACATAATCGCCTAAAAAAATAAGTTGATCTTGGGGCGTAAGTTCAAGTTGAAACAGTAAATCTTTCAGTGCTTTTAAGCCACCATGAATATCGCCAATCACAAAGCAACGTTGCATATTAATTGTATTTAATTTTTCGTAGAATTCTTAAGCTATCTTTTACGCGTTGATGCGCTACAGGATGTGTTTTTTTTAGTAAAAATTTAGCATTATACAAGGCTTCTTTTGCTGTTTTGAAGCCATTGAGATGCGCGATAAGATAAATGTTCGGTATGTGTTCTAAATCTTGCTTTTCGTTAGTATTAAGTCTTTGTTGCTTGCTTACTTTTTGTAAAAGTGTTCGACTGTGATTTAAAAAATGACGGAGGGTTTTTTGATCGTAACTAGGGGGTTGAAATACGAGCTTGGTTTCAATTTCGTATTGCATATTATTTTCAAATCGAATACTAACTTTTTCTAAAGGATAATAGGCGAAATTTTGTTCTAAGCCTAGATATACATATTCTAAAATCTCAAATTTATCCTCGTTATATTGTATTTCAATATTATCTAAATCTGAGTAAAAGAGTTTAACTTGCTCGTTGATTAATTCAATATTTACACGAGATAATAACTCTTTTTGATTGATGTCTTGAGATTTTCCAGCCCAACACAACACAAAATACTCCTTAAACACCTTATATTTCGGGTTGTAATCCTCGCATTTTTCAATGAAGTCAAAGAAACCATCTAAGGTGAGCTTTATGTTATTTTGAGAATGGCTTTCAATCTCTTTGACAAGTGAGGAATTAAAATCTTTTATTTCAATATCAAATACTTTTGGTTTGCTAATGCTGCCCTCACGCATAAAAACAGTGCCGCCCCAATATTTCCAAATATTTTTTCGTAAGGCACAAATGCTGGTTTCTGTTTTAGGTCTAATACTAACGAGACCTACAACTTTACGTTCTGGAAGATGAGGAAAAGGGATGTTTTCATAACTGACTTTTGGTGGATGGTCGAGATAAGCGTTGATTAAATTTTGAATTTTACTATCATCAAAGAAATCTACGCCTACTATTTCACTAGACTCATCGGTTACACCGATAATTATATAGGCGTTGTTTTTAGGGTTAGAATTAGATAAGGCGCAAACATGTTTTAAAAATTTAGCTTTACCTTCTTTATTGCCAATATCAATTTTTAGTTTCTTATCAAAAAAGCTGTTTTCGCTATTATGGGCGAGTAGATTTTTAATGAGTAAACGCTTATTTAACATGTAACTTAAATCTTAGCTAAAGATATTTAAATTGAGAGACTTAAGTAAATTTAAATCATAAAAAAAGCGAGACCAATTGGTCTCGCTTTAAGGGCTAATTTATAAGTTGTAATTAGGCTTCAGTGTTGTAAACCCAAACACCATCTTGTTTAATTACAAAAATAGTTTCAGTACCGCTTGTGCCATTATATATGGCATAAGTAAGCTCATATTTTTGTCCATTTTCAGCCTCAGGATTTTTACTGTCAAGTAAAACATTCATTGCTTCTAAAATCATGTCATTACTCCAAAAATTAGAATTTCCTTCTCTTCTGTCGAAGTTTCCATAGTTACCTGCACTTGAAGTTGGACCTGGATAGGTATCAGCTAAAGCGTTTGCTATTAGGTTGAAGTCATCAGCAGTTAATTCATACTTTATGGTATTATCAGGAACCCAAGTTTCGCCGTCATGACCAAATTGAAGCGTTTCTGTTGCAACATTAGTTAACAACATCCACATATCATTTGAGTAAACAAAGTTAGCAACTTGATAATTTACAGAGCCGCTGTAAAATTTATATAACATACGTTTTACGGTGCCTTCCTCAATAACATCATAAGAAACGGTATTATTAAGTAAAATTTCAAGTTTAGTTTCAGCTTGGTCTTCGCTATTAAAATTATAATATTGACCGTGACCCATTTCTTCGTATTGAGCATCTGTAACCATAGTTGTTTGAGCCCAACTTGTACCGTCAGAAATAAAACCTTCAGTTAAAGTTTCAGTCGATCCACTATAAAATTCAAAAGTTAAGATGACTAAATCACCTTCAACTGCATTTGGATATTTATTGCCTAAGAAATCTTTAATATCAGCGTAATTATCAAAATTACCATAGTTTGAATATGGGTCGTACTCTTCATCCATTAGTGTATATTCAGTTGGATCACCTTCTACAGATAATTGTGGTGCATACAAATCGAATGTAACTAAAGCCTGCGAGCCTTTACCCCAGAACGGATACATTTCAGTTAGTAGAGTTGGTACAAGTTCTCTTGCTTGGTCTGAATTACTGAAGTTTGGAAAGTTAAGCTCTAAAACATCAGTATAATCTTCTTCTACTAAAGTATATTCTACAACACCGGTAATAGGTGTGTTTTCAAGTTCATTGTTGATGTCGTTTTCGAGGTCTTCAACAGGTTCACAGCTCGTAATAAATAAGCTAATGAATAATCCTCCTAAGAAAAATAGATTTTTCATTTTAATCTGATTTAAAAGTTAATTTTAGTTCCTATTGTATATGTTCTTCCGAAACCATACCATACAAGTGCGTCTGTTCCAGTTGCTGATGCACCATTTCTAGCATCTGCAATATATTCAGTATTAAATAAGTTATTAACGTTACCGATAATTGTACCATTTAAAGAACCTATTTTAAAATTATGTGTTAGACCAAGATCAAAAAGACCGTATTCTGGAACCTTCCAGGATTGTGGTGCGTCTGGGGAAGTTCTTGTATTTGGATCAAAATCTGCATAAAAGTCGCCTGCGTAATTATAGTTTAAGCGCATTTTGGTTCCTGGAAAAACTTCGTAGTCGGCACCTAATGCAAAGGTTGTTTGAGCTGCATCACCAACTTTTAAGTCTTCGATATATAAGTCTATAGTTCTGACAAGGTTTTGCTCGTCATCAAAAACTTGAACATCAGTTACATCATTAGCCCAAGTCCAATCACCTAATGAAACCATACCTGTAAAAGTTAGGCGGTTATTTGGTTTATATCTAAAGTCTAATTCAATACCTTGGTGAATTGCATTAACTCCTAAAATATTAGCAGATCCAAAAGTTCCATCTTGATTTTGGAAACTTTGTGTTAATGTTCTGTCATTCCAACGTGTGTGATAAATGTTTACGTTACCTGAAAATTTACTTGATCTGAAACCATAACCAAGTTCTGCACTAAATATTTTTTGATTTTCGGCACCTTCATTAATGTCATTTCGGAAATTTAAGAATACAGCGTTAAAGAATGGCGCTCTTTCGAAGTATCCTACGTTGGCAAATATGTTTTGCTTATCATCAATATTATAGTTAGCACCACCTTTAGCAGAATATCCAAAGAAGTTCTGGAAATCGGTTTCTTGTTCAGGATCAGAATCTAAATAATTAAAGTAATCGATACGTTTGTAAGAGGTGTTAGAAGCTGCTAAGGAGACAAATGCAGATAAGTCGTCTTTAGCATATTCGGCTTGTAAGAAACCACCTTCCCAAAGTACAATTCCATCATTCCAGTAGTTAATTTTTTCACCTACTTGAGCTGTATTGGTAGGATTGTTTAAGTTAGAATCATCAAAATAGAACTGACCGCCTAATAAATCTTTAACTTCTTGAAAGTGTTTACCTTCGTAATACCTGATATCTAAACCAGCTAATAAAGTAATATCATCAGTTAAATCTGTTGTTAAAGTAGATAATCCACCAAACCAAGCATGATCGTTTCTAGAATCTCTTAGGATTGTTTCAGAACCAAGAGCGCCAAGTGCTACATTTTCATCTACAATCTTGTCAAAGTTAACAGGCTGACCGAATCCATTTCTGTATTCAGAATCTAAACCAAATTTGTTAACACCAGAGAAACCTCCGCCACCACCTGTACCAAATGATGCATATATTGCAGTAGATAATTGTGTGTTCTCATTAATATCCCAATAGTGATTTAAAGACATTTGAGGTTTATGATAAAAATTATCTTCTACACTTGTAACTTGTCCATTTTTATAACCCCAATCACGATTAAATCTAATCTCTCTTTCACTTCTTTGAAATGTACTAATTAGCTCTCTGTTTTGGCGCTGACCATGTTTTTGTGGTGCCCCAAACGCAGTAAATGAAATTTGGTGATCGTCATTGATATCTTTGGCAACATTAATGAAATATGAATAACCTTCAAACCATGTGCCGTCAACAAAGCCATTACCGGTAGTCTTAGAAGCTGAAACAGTTGCAGCCCAACCATTATCTAGCCGACCAGTTGAAACAGTTGCGCCAAATTTTTGATAACCATCGTTACCAGTTGTCGCAAAAAAGTTACCACCTTCCTTGCTGTCTGTAGTTTTAGTTACAATGTTTATTGTACCTCCAATAGAAGGCACAGCTACTTTAGATGCTCCTAAACCTCTTTGAACTTGCATCGACCTTGTAACATCAGATAAACCAGCCCAGTTTGACCAATATACACGACCGTTTTCCATATCGTTTACTGGAACACCATTAATCATAACAGCGATATTTTCTGAATTAAAACCTCTTAACCTTAAGTTTGCGTCTCCATAACCACCACCTTGTTTAGTTACATAAATACCTGGTGTTGATTTTAATATTTCAGGAAATTCTTGGTTACCTATTTTAGTCTCAATTTCTTTGGCTTTCAATGTAGACACAGCAACAGGTGTTTGGCGGTCAATTGCTAAAGAGTAAGTGGTAATAACAATCTCTTCAAGAGCGTTAGCATCTTCTTCAAGTTTTACTTCACCAATGTCAACTTTGTTTCCATCTAGTACTTTAAAGTCTACGTAAGTTGTTTTAAAGCCAACATAAGAGATTTTTAATTGACCTGATTTTACACTTAAATTTAAGGTAAACTTACCATCAAAATTAGTAGTGGTACCATTGTTAGATCCATCAAGTACAATGTTAGCTCCTGGTAATGGTGCATTCATCTTACCATCTAAAACTGTA
The DNA here is from genome assembly GCA_965656295.1 of Psychroflexus sp. Taxonomy (GTDB): domain Bacteria; phylum Bacteroidota; class Bacteroidia; order Flavobacteriales; family Flavobacteriaceae; genus Psychroflexus. The sequence continues at coordinate 3,561 of CBFHKB010000071.1, read as the reverse complement.
CCAGTAACAGTGTTTTGTGCAAACATGCCTAATCCTAATGTCAAGAAAAGACAGAGTAATAATTTTTTCATTGTAAAAATTTTTTTTTATAAATTTTGCGCAAAAAAACAGCATTTTTAAATTTTAAAGATTAACTGAATGTTAAGAAATTTTATTAAATTAAAGTTAACAAGCATTTGTCAGTTGTCTTGTAAATTTTTTCTAGATTTTTTCTCAACAAATCTTGTTATAAAGCACAGCAATATTTTCTTATACATCAATTATAAAAAAAAGCGAGACCAATTGGTCTCGCTTTAATGACTAATCTATAATATAATTAGTTAAAGATATATCTTAAACCAACTTGCATTTGCCATCTTGAAGATAAAATTCCGCTATCATCAAATAAGATCACATCATCTTCAGTTTGGAATTCATCTGTATTAAAACTAAACTCAGGATTTGGACCACCAACTTCAGTTTCTAATATACCAACTTCACGAGAGATAAATTGTCTTCTTCCCCAATCTTTGTTAAGTAAGTTTGTGAAGTTAAAGATATCGAATGATACTTGGAACGTATGTTTTTTATTGTTCATGTTCAATGAAAAATCTTGTAAAAACTTTAAGTCTACAATATGGCTCCAAGGGCCTCTATCACCATTTCTTTCCGCATATTGACCTCTTCGCTCACTTAAGTAATCACTTGAATTTATGAAACTATTAAAGGCTTCCCACTGCTCAGCTTGTTCTTGTGGTGAACCAACAAAAGTAATTTCTGAAGCATCTCTAGGAATGTAGATTAAAGCATTGTCCCGAGAGTCATCGTTTAATAAATCTCTTCCTTCTTGGTAAACGTAGCTATATGGTGAACCTTGTTCGCCTGAATAGAATAAGGCAATTGTACTTTTAATATTATCGTTCCATTCGTATTCATAAGAAACATTAGCTGTAATACGAGATCCTAAAGAGAAATCTGAACGTTGAACAGGTAAGTTAGAGTTTTTACCATTTACAGTAATTTGATTTCTCCACTGTGATGAGTTTTGAGACGATGTTCCTTCAAAAATATTTTCAGATTCACCATAAGTGTAAGCTATTTGACCAGCAAAACCGTTTTCAAATGGCTTTGTTAATTTAAATGTTGCATTGTAAGAATAACCTTCACTTGTGTTTGATCCTAATATAATACGCGCATAAGTGTCATCAACTAAATCATTTCTATCATAATAAGGTCTATTGTCGGCACCATTAAGTTGGCCTACAGGACCTTTCACGTTTAAGTTTTCGTAATACACATTACTTAGGATGTTGTTGTATAAAAACTCACCAGATAAGACTAAGTCCCAGATTGGTAGTTTTTGATCGATAGCAAAGTTGTATTTTAATACTTGTGGTAGTTTAAAGTCTGGCGCAAATAAATCGATGTTACCACCTACAGAGCCTGAACCTGGTTCTGCACCAGGCTGAACTGGTTGGTTAAATGGATCGGCTACGAAGAAGTCATCTCCAGGTGTTGTAAAATCACCTACAAATGCCTGAGAAACACCATTGTTATTGTAAGCACCGCCTGGCCATACTAGAGGTATTCTAGATGTAAAGACTCCTACTCCACCACGAAGTTGAGTTTTCTTTTCGCCATTTACATCCCACGAAAATCCTAAACGAGGAGAGAAGTGCGGCTTACTTTTAATTGGCTTACCAACTCTTGCTCCTTGTAAATCTTTACCAGCTTCTTCTAATAAAGCTACAGTACGGGTGTTGAAATCATCATTAACCGTACCGTCTGAGAAAAATGGTACATCTAATCTTAAACCAAGGCTTAAGTTAAAATCATTGGTAACGGCAATATCATCTTGGAGGTAAAACCCTAACTGTGAGTAAGTAAATTCGGCTGCACCAGCTGAAGCATCACCTGAACCTCCAAAAAGAGAGTAACTTCTACCAAAATCTTCGACAGGAGCGTCGTTTGTTGGATCATCATCTAAATAAGTTTCAAAGTCACTTAAGCTATCAAAGGTATAGTTTCCAAAATTTTGACCAAAAAATACGTTTTTAACATCAAAGTGCTCAAAGTTAGCACCAATTGTATACTTGTGTTTACCTCTGTAGATTTCAAAGTTGTTGGTAACAGTAAATAACTTCTGCTCTAATAAGTTTGCTGTTGAGAAAGGCTCCGAACCAAACCAAATTCTTCCATTACCATCATTTATACTAACCGCAGGAAATGGGTTTCCTGTAGGATCTCTATCATCTAATACGTCTGTGTAACCAATAATTAAATTGTTCGAAAGATCTGAACCATTTGTTGTATTCCACTCAATTGTTGTAGAATTTGTACGTGATGGGAAAAATACACCACGACCTGTGTAGTTAATGTTTCTGTCATTGCTTTGTCTAGGGTCTGTATTTTCAGCATTAACGTAACTGTTTTTAAACGTTAAGCTGTTTTTGTCGTTAATATTCCAGTCTACACGAGTAATTAATTTATCAGAAACAAGTTTACTTGTGTTTTCATCAAAAATACCTGGATTGTAACCATATTTATTTATAAGTCCTTGTCTAAGATTAGTTAGATCTTGTCTAGATGCATCACCTTGGTATAGATCAAAATTAAATGGTTGAGGTGTTTGCTCATCTTGTCGTTCATAGTTAACAAAGTAAAATAACTTATTTTCAATAATAGCACCACCAACTCTAGCACCGTATAATTCAGCTGTAAAATCTGATAAACGCTCTCTGTTGTCTTCGCTAATAGCCGTAGGAGTTTTACCAGCTAAAGATTCATTTCTTTGGTAATAGTAAACAGAAGCTTCTGTATTATTTGTACCAGAACGAGTAATAGCGTTGATTGACCCTCCTGCAAAGCCTGATTGTCTAACATCAAATGGCGAAAGATTCACTTGAAATGATTCTATCGCATCTATCGAAATTGGGTTTACACCAGTTTGTCCACCATTTGTTCCTGAACCTGCAAGTCCAAATACATCATTATTTACAGCACCATCTATATAGATTGAGTTGTAACGATTGTTTTGACCACCTAACGAAATTGAACCATTTTCAGTTACCTGTGCCTCAGGTGTTTTACGAACAAAGTCACCTAATGAACGAGTTGCTGATGGTAAATTTGTGATGTCTCGTTGTGAAATATTAGTGTTAGATCCTTGTTGTCCAGAATCGAAAATATCACTTTTTGATGTGGTGATTACTACTTCATCTAGCGCATTAGCTTCTTCACTCATTTGACGACTAATGGTTTCGGAATCACCTAGTTTTAAGTAAATGTTTTCAAGTTCAATAGTCTTGAATCCAACATATGATATTTTGAGTGTGTATGGTCCTCCAACCCTCATATTTGGAATTCGGTAGAATCCATCAAAATCTGTTACTACACCGTAATTAGTTCCTGTAGGTGTATGAACAGCAATAATATTTGCACCTGGTAAAGGCTGCTCTTTGTTATCAGTAATCTGACCATTTAAAGAAGAGGTGGTGACACCCTGTGCAAATACACCTATTCCCATAATTAGAAATAAACCGAGTAATAATTTTTTCATAGCGAAAATTTTAAATATTAATT
>CBFHKB010000070.1:0-12062 GCA_965656295.1 Psychroflexus sp. | reverse complement strand
GATTTAAACTCTTGCTTAGACTGGTAAGCCTGTTGCCTTGCTCGCCTAAAAAAGTGTAAGTCTTCTGTGTCTAAAATTCGCATAGCATGAGGAATTACCTCAGCAACACGCCAACCAAACTGTTCTTCCATCATAAAGCGATCAAATAAAACATAAGTTGGATTTAACTCGCTTAAAAATTGATCTACCGTAGAATCATTTGCTTGAATATGCTTCAAACTCACACCAAGACGTGTTAAGTCTTCTGTAAATGGAGTTGACTTTGCGGGCGAGGCGTAAGTAATCGAATAGCCTTTAGATAAAAAAAGATGAATTAGTTGCATCATCCGACTTCCTGCAGCCGAAGAATTAGGCTCAGGCCATACAAATCCAATAATAAGTAATCGTGATGATGCCATAGATTTCATAAAAAACACAATATTACTCCTTAGTCCTTAAATCGCAAAATACTTAGCAGTGTAAAGGCTTTAAATTAACATTATAGCAACTTGGTTAAATCCTAAAATATAGGAATTCAATTAAGACTGAAACATGTTTAATTATAAAAATAAATTCCAAACCATTCCAAACCTAATCGCAAAATCACGATAGGCATAATTTGGGGCTGCAAAATTGGTGTTTCCTTGAAATAGAGTTGGGAAATTTTCAAATTTAAAGTAAATACGCGCTGTTCTTACCTTGGCATTAAAAAAGAGATCTGCTGTATAAAAGCCTTCAAAATCTTGATCGTTTACAAAAAACTCCGACAACACAGGGTCGTAAGCATTAGATTGAAAACTCGTAAAGTAATTAAACGTGATACCCGTTTGTAAAAACAAGGCCTTTTTAAACCAATAATCTTCGTAGTATAAAGATTGTCGCGTGACGATTTCTGGCACTCGAAAAGCTGATTCGCCAGAAACCACATTTTGGTAAATAAAATCGTTAGCCAAACCAAAACGGCCAAACCTAATATCTTTTTGAGCTTGAAATTTAAGGTACTGCACTTGCTCTGTACTTTGCATTGGTTTTACCAACGTATCAGCGGTTGCGTTAACCTCTGGGTTAGTTATTAGGCCAAAGTAACTGTAATTATCTATCCGATTATAACTAACCTGATAATTGCCATAGGTTTTAGAATCTAACTGAACTTTAAGTTGTTGCAAATCTTGATTTTCGAAATCAGGATTATACCAATTGTAATTTTCATAATCGCTCTGGTACAGCAACATATTAAAATTTGGGAGCGAGGAGTTAAGCTTTAAACTGGCTTGAACAACTGAAACTGAATCGATGGCATATTGCGATTGAACATCGAGGTTGTACCCTTGAAATTGGTCACTTAAATTAAGCGTTGCATTAGCTTTAAAGTTGAAGTCGCCGAAGTTAGTCTCATATTTCCCACCTACGGCTAAAACATCTTCGGTGATGCGATTGGGAATTACATTGTTATTATCGAGTAACACAATGGAATTAAAGCCATAATTATAGTTGGTATGCTCAATAAATCCACTTATCGTCCCCAATAAGTTTTGTGTATAACTTAAGCCTAAGCGATTACGCAAGTATTGATATTCTACTTCATCGTAAAGATTAGAGGTTTCAAAGGCATTGCCGTAAACGTCGGTAGACTGTGTTTGCTCAAATTGATATTCTTTATCTGAAAAATTAAATTGATGAAATACAGATACTTCAGCTGAAGACGTCGAGTCTACACGTGGTTTGAGGCGGTAAGCTTGGTCTAAAAAGAACCGTTTACCATAGAGAATGTTCTCAGCATTTTCATAATTTAAAGCCACCGAAGAGCGTTCGTCATATTCAGGAATTTGATCGATATAAAATTGTGCTCCTTCTGCCGTCATACCACCATTTTCTTCATTTAGTAAATCTTGTGCTACAAAATGAGACCGGGCATAGTAACGCTTATTTTTTGATTGGTAACTTAGAGTCATTCGCAAATTACCTGTGCTTGTGAGGCTGTTTTGATAATTACCAAGCGAACGCAAGCCTTTATACGCTATAGATAAGTTAAGCTCTGGTTTAATATTCGTGGTAAAAAAAGCATCTATGTTTTGACCTTGTTGAAAAACTGTTCTAAAATACAATTCGGTAAGTGGTGTTGGCACATGATAATAATTAATATCGTCTGCTTCCATGAAATTAAAGTGCCGTGCCCGTGCCCCAAATTCTGGGTTTTGATCTATGGTTTCAAAATTTGCTGTTAAGGCATTAAAGGGACGGCCAATATTTTGAAATGGTAGTAAACCAAAATCATCTTGGCGTAAATAATTAAACTTATAGTATTTACGAATGGTTAAGGTCGTATCTAAGCTAATAGTATCACCATTAGCTTGTATGAATTTATAATCTGTTGTTTTTAAATCTTCAACAGTGGTAGTTTGTTTTGTCTTTTGTGAATTTTTAGGCGATTTGGAGAGAGCATCTTTATCTAATTGTATACGCTGGGTTTGGGCATAAGAGCACAAACCAGCAATTAAAAAACTAAAAATTAGACAAAGCCTCATGACATAATATTACGGCGCAAAAGTATCAATTTTTAACGAATGATTTTATGATTTATGATATGGAGTTAAAAACATAAATAAATGTACTTTTGTGACATGCTAAAACTTGAATACCAATCAACTCTTCTAGAATGTGGCACCGATGAAGCTGGTCGAGGTTGTTTGGCTGGGCCTGTAACAGCGGCTGCCGTTATATTGCCTAAAAATTTCAAAAACGAATTACTTAACGATTCTAAACAACTTAGTAAATCCAAACGCGAACGCCTTGAGCCGCTGATTAAACAAGAGGCTTTGAGTTATGGTATTGCTCATGTGATGATGGATGAAATTGATGAGCTTAATATTCTAAATGCTTCTATTTTAGCTATGCATCGTGCTATTGAGCAGCTTCAACCTCAACCTGAATTTATTGCTGTAGATGGAAATAAATTTAAAGCTTACAAAAACACCACACATGCTTGTATTGTGAAAGGTGACGCTAAATACTTACATATTGCCGCTGCTTCTGTTTTAGCTAAGACGGCCAGAGATCGCTACATGCAAACTATTGCACAAGAACATCCCGCATACCAATGGGAACAAAATATGGGCTATCCGACCAAAAGACACCGTGAAGCCATAAAAACGCATGGGATTACAACTTATCATAGAAAAAGCTTTAAACTATGGCCTGAGCAATTAAGTTTAGAGTTTTAAGTTTATTTGACGTTTGATTAATTAAATTTGTTTCAAATTTAGTTTATAATGAAACGGGTTTTTTATCTTCTAGTTGTTCTGTTTTTATGGAGTTGTGGTGATTATAGCCAAACTAAAACCATAGCTCAAGCCGATGTTTTACCTCCAAAAAGCCTCGTAGTTTTTCAATTTGAGTCTATCAAAGAACTACAAGAGAACTTACAAGGAAACAGTTTTGTTAAGCAAAACTTAGATCAAGGTTTGCTCACGTCTATACAAGACCAGTTTAAACTGCTCAATAGTATTAATGCTGAGTTTGGTGGCCTGTTAAGTCTCTCGGCAATTGGCAGTGATAACTTTGCATTTACTTTTATTACCAACACCAATTCAACACTGCTGAAAACAGGACTCGTTAGTGCAGAAAAAACACTGCATTACGATGGTGTAGATATCACTGAATTAAAACTTAACGAAAGCTTATTTTACAGAGCTCAAATTAATAACTTAAGTTTAATAAGCAGCTCTAAGTTAACCCTGGAAAACACGATAAGAAGCCATAAAAACAATATCCCATTAGCAGCGAGTTTTTACAAGGTGTTAAAAGCCAGCAGTAACAGTAAAACCTCTGTTTTTATAAACTTGAGCGACCTTGCTCAATTACACCAAAATCTATTTAAAACCTCTGGTCAACTATACCAAAAATTAGGCGAATGGGCCGTGTTAGACCTTGAGATTGAAGAAGGCCATCTTATGGCCAACGGTGTTATTTTAAAGGGCAACGATCAACGCGCATTCTTAGAAATTTTAGGTAGTGAGAAAAGTGCTCAACAAAGTTTTGCTGAAGCTATCCCCTTAAATACAAGTTATTTTTACACGTTTAAAATAGGCGATTTTAAAGCATTTCAAGATCGAAGACGTACACACAATTATACCAATGAAATTATTTCGCACCCAATAGAAAACTATCCAGGTCACTTAAGTGTGAGTTACCAATCTAGTCAAACTTGTGTTGATTATATGCCAGAAGATGTGCTTGGTTTTGAAGAAGAGTTTTTAAGTGCATTAGAAATCGCTAAAGAATTTAGAGGTGAAACTATTTTCCAGTTGAAGGATCTTGAGGTCTTTTCACATTTTAGTCCACTAATCACTAATTTCTCTCCAAAATTTGTCACAAAATATAAGGGCCATTTTTTGTTTAGCGAAGAGCTAAATATACTCGAAAATACATTGGTGAATATTAAAAATAAGGCCACTTTGAGTGAAACCGATTATTTTGAGTTAAATCGGGAAGCACTAAACGATACGTACAGTCTTCAACTGGGAAGTTTAAATGAAAATTTAAAAACAGAACTTGCTAATGCTAGTCGACAGGATGCTAAGGCTTGGTTAGGTTTATCGTTTAACCAGTATAATCTAAGTTTACTTCAACTAGACCTTCAGGATAATTACACCTTGATTAATGCGTATTCGCAATCTGTGATTAATTCAGCTAAAAGCAACCTTAAGGTTAATCGCTTAAAACGAAACGAGCAGTTAAGCAGGGCACCACAATACTTTGTGAATTGGAGAACTAGACAGCATGATATCGTGTACCAAGATCAAGACCATGTGTTACATCTGATTGATTCTAAAGGGCGCGAAATTTGGAAAAAGCCATTAGAGAGTCAAATTATTGGCGCCATAAAAACCTTAGATATTTATAAAAATACACGTTTACAAATGGCTTTTGTTACTCAGAACCGTTTACATGTTATCGATAAAAACGGAAATGATGTAGGGCGTTTTCCTTTAACTTTTGAAACGCCTATCACCCAAGAACTTCAAGTATTTGATTATGCTAATTCTGGTCGCTACCGCTTTGTAGTGACCCAAGGCTCTTCGGTAGTGATGTATGATAAAGAAGGGAAGTTAATTAAAGGCTTTAATTATACCGCAAAAGATAAGCTTGTGTTTGCTCCAACGCATATACGGATTAAAGCGAAAGATTATATTTTAGCGCAAACCAAACAACAGCTTAATATTCTAGGTCGAACTGGTGAAATTCGCGTGAAATTAAACCAAGAATTTACACCGAGTCAAAATTCATTTTTTAAATACAACGACCTATTTATGGGTAGCACCGCTCAAAGCGAATTAGTGATGATAGATCCTAATGGAAATGTTACGCTTAAACCTCAGGACTGGTTTAGCAGTCATTTTTTAGTGGGTGATAATTTAAATTATGTTAGTTTATCTGAAAATCAACTTCAAATAAATAACGATATTGTGAAGTTAGATTATGGCTTGTACAAACAACCACAACTTCACCAATTAAGAGATCAATTATTTATTTCTATTGTAGATGAGCAAACCGAACAATTATTATTGCTAACCCAAGATGGCGAGTTGGTAAACGGTTTTCCTATTTATGCTAAAAGCCAAATTAATATTCGTGAGGTAGAGCCTGGACGTTATGAATTTATTACACAAGGTGATGCCCAATCGATCTTGGTTTATGAATTTACCTATTAAGTGAGTGTTTAGGTAAGTTGAGCTTCAAATAAGGTTTCAAAATAATGCTTTACTTTGGCTTTCACCTCGGCTTCATTTACCTCAGCTTGACCGAGCTCTACATTTAAAGAGGTAACAGCTTTATCTTGGATTCCACAAGGAATAATATGGTCAAAATAACCTAGGTTAGCATTCACATTAAGCGCAAAACCGTGCATAGTTACCCAGCGTGAAGCGCGAACGCCCATCGCACAAATTTTACGAGCAAATGGCGTACCGACATCTAGCCAAACTCCTGTTTCGCCTTGACTACGCTCGGCAGTAAGGCCATAGTCCTTTAATGTTAAAATAATAACCTCTTCAAGCGTTCTCAAGTAGCGATGAATATCGGTAAAAAAATTTTCAAGATCTAAAATAGGGTAACCCACTAACTGACCTGGACCATGATACGTTATATCACCACCACGGTTAATTTTATAAAAGCTTGCTTGCTTTTCTTTAAGTTGAGTTTCGTTGAGGAGCAGGTTTTTTAAGTCACCACTTTTACCCAATGTGTACACGTGTGGATGCTCTACAAACAGTAAATGGTTTTGAGTTGAAAGCTCTGTAGCTTCTCGCCTATTTTTAATTTTAATATCCAGAATTTGCTGAAATAATTCTTCCTGGTAATCCCAGGTTTCCTTATAATCTTTTGAACCTAAATCTAAAAATTGGACTGTTTTATTCATAACTTCTGTTGAATTTACAAAGGTAAGCAACTTCAATTGAGATCAGAGTTTAATTTCGTAAAGCTTAAGCTTATCCCTCAAACATGTCTTTAATAGCGTTTGGAATTTTGGTCAGGCTTTTTTGATCTTGCGTGACTAAGCACCAAGTTGTTTCTGAAGTTACAAGACAAGTTCGATCTCTATAAATTTCAACTATACGAACAGATTTCATAGGTGAAGTAGCTTTAACCCAGGTGGTAATTTTTAGCTGATCGTTTAAAAAACCTTGTGCTTTATACTTAATATGGTGTTCTACCAAAAACCAAGCAAATTCAGATTGTAATTTTTGAGGTGCTAAGTGTTCCCAATGTTTTTGGGCGGCTTGTAAAACTATACCGGCAAAACGCAAATTATTCATATGATTAAGTGCATCTAAATCTGCAGACTTTATACGGTAGGTATAGTGATATTGGTTTGGTTTCACGTTTTAAAAACCTAAAATGAGCTTCGAAATATAGAAAAAGAGAAATATACCAAAAATATCGTTGCTTGTCGTGATAAATGGTCCTGTAGCGATAGCTGGATCAATACCGCGTTTATGTAAAATAATTGGCACAAAAGTACCAATTAACGCAGCGACTAAAATCACCGATAAAATAGAAACAGCAACAGTAATACTTACCAACTGAGGCAAAGCAGTTACAAAACCAAATACCAAAACTAAAACGCCTAAGGCAACACCATTAATTAAGCCCAAACTAATTTCTTTAACTAACCGGTTAAACAAACTATCTTTTAACGAATCGTTTGCTAAGCCTTGTACAATAATAGCACTTGACTGAACCCCAACATTTCCTGCCATCGCTGCAATTAAAGGGGTAAAAAAGAATAAGACTTGATAATCTTGTAAAGCTTCATCAAAGCCTTGCATCACATAAACCGCACCTAAGCCACCAAACAAACCTAAGATAAGCCAAGGTAATCGGGCTCGTGTTAGCTGTATTAAACCGTCATCGGCTTGGACATCTTCAGAAATACCGGCTGCCATTTGGTAATCTTTTTCGGCTTCTTCACGAATAAAATCAACGATATCATCAATAGTCACTCGGCCTACTAAACGGTTCAATTCATCAACCACAGGAATAGCTTCAAGATCATATTTTTGCATAATTCTAGCGACTTCTTCGCCTTGAGTATGAACGTTAACATAATCGACCTTGGTAATGTAAACATCAGAAATATGGGCTGATTTTGGCGCTGTAATTAAATCTTTTAGCGATAAGCGTCCCTTAAGTTTTCCTTTGTTGTCGATCACGTAAATTGAATGAACACGAGTTACATTTTCGGCTTGTGCTCGCATTTCTTCCATGCAACCCGTCACACTCCAATTTTCGTTAACTTTAATTAATTCTTTAGCCATTAAACCACCCGCGGTATCTTCGTCGTAACGCAACAACTCGATAATATCTTTAGCATGGTCTTTATCTGAAATATGATTAATAACTTCTTGTTGGGTGTGTTGATCAAGTTCGGCAATTATATCTGCCGCATCATCTGTATCCATCTCCAGGACTTCATTCGCAATTTCCTGAGCGTTTAAATTTTGAAGTACTTTTTCTCGATCATCTTCATGAATTTCCATCAAAACCTCAGCGGTTTTGTCTGAATCCAGTAGTTTAATAATGTAAGTTGCTTCGTCTAAGCTTAGTTCATCTAAAATTTCAGCAACATCGGCATGGTGCAATTCTTCCAGATGCACTAGTAACTCATCATTGTTATGTTCCTCGATGAGCAATTGTATTTTTGAAACAAAATCCTTGGAGATTTTAAACTGCATCATTCGCTATGTTTTGCGTTAAAGTTATAAATTGATCTACACTTAATTGTTCTGGACGTTGGCCAAATATAGGTTGAGACCTTAAATTTTCTGATAGCTGAAAAGATTTTAAGCTATTACGAAGTGTTTTACGGCGTTGGTTAAACGCGGTTTTAACCACTTTAAACAAAAGCGCTTCATCACAATCTAAACTATAATTAGTGTGGCGCTCAAGGCGAAGTACTCCAGAATCTACTTTTGGTGGCGGATTAAATACCTCAGGCTTAACCGTAAATAAATAGGTGGCTTTGTAAAAAGCTTGCGTTAAGACTGAAGTAATCCCGTAAACTTTACTTCCTGGCTCGGCACAAATACGTTTAGCGACTTCTTTTTGAAACATCCCTGCAAACTCTGGTACATGATCCCGTAACTCTAGCGTTTTAAAAACAATTTGAGTCGAAATATTGTAAGGGAAATTACCAATAACAGCGAACTCTTCAGAATTAAAACGCTGAAGTAAATCGTCTTTTAAAAAGTCGGCTTCTACCACTTCAAAACCTTGGTTAATTTCAGCTTTAGAAAATTGGGCTCTAAAATTAGTATTGAGGTAAGCTATAGATTCACGATCAACATCCATCGCTGTTACATCGACGGGCTTAGGTAATAAGTATTGGGTTAAAACACCCATTCCTGGCCCTATTTCAACCAAATGCTTATAGCCGTGATAGCTTAAACTATCGGCAATTCTTTGGGCAACCGAAAGGTCTTTTAAAAAGTGTTGACCGAGGTGTTTTTTAGCTTTTACTTGCATGCCGTTAATGTTGATCTGTTATTTTTAATACCGAACTAAAACTGACCACTTTGGTTTTAAATAAGCTAATTTTAGATTCAATAGTTGGTGCATAATGGGACTGATAGGCCTCAAGATGCGTTTGCGTAGGAACATAAAACTGTACTGAATAAGTAGAATGATTTTGGTCCTGGTCTTGATGAGGTAGAACTTCGGCAACCAAAGCTTTACTAAATTTTTTAGTCGATAGCATTTCGGGGATAAAACTGGTATTTACCCAATTATACCACTCCTTATCAATAGAAGTTTCAACCTGCATCGTGATATTGTAAATAAACATAATTATTCGATTTTATCGCCCCGCAAAGTTCTAAAATTTTCTCTAGCTTCAACAAAGTAAATGCTATCTGGGTGCTTAAAAATAAGTTGTTCGTAGACAGCTTTCGCTTGTTCTGGTAACTTCAACTGGTCCCGATAAATATGGCCCAAGTTAAATAAAGCATTATCGGCTAAAATACTATCAGGATATTGTTCAACTAATTGCGAAAAGACATCGGCTGCAGCTTGAAATTCATTTAAATTTAAATGATTAAGACCTATGCGATACATGACTTCATCTACAATAGCTTTATCTTTATAAGTGCTTAAAACCGTTTTTAATTGTGTGATTGCTTGGTCATACAAGTTCTGGCTGCTTAACAAATCGGCTTGAGCCACGCGTTTAAGATCGGTTTGTGTACTATCTAAATAGGAATTATCACGAATATGTAAAGCCAATTCAAGTGCATTGTTCGAGATACGTTGAGAGACCGATTGCTTGAGGACGTCAAGTTGAGTTAAAGCCCAATCAAAATCGCCTTGAAAGTAGCTGGTTTGGGCAGTTTCAAATTTAGCTTGTCGGGCTAAATCTGAGTTAGGCACCAACTTCTCGACTTGTGCATATAAAAGTAAGGCTTGATTAAACTCGCCTACCAAACGGTATAAATTAGCTTTTAACAAGCGTATCGAGGCTAATTGCGACGGGCGAAGTTGAGCTGAAGTTAAACGATCTAAAAGCGAAATGGCTTCTGGCACTTGCTGAAGTTGGTTAGCCGTAAATTGAACCCAATCGCTATAAATAGGATGTGTTAATGGTGTTACCTCTTCGACCTCGAAAAAGTCGGTATAAGCCTGATTAATCTCTTGGTCATCAAAATCAGAATTGTGTTGAAGTAACTGAAGCAAATACTGTGCGCTTCGGTAAAATAACAATTGTTGGTTAGTCGTAGCTTGAACGTGATTAAAAATAGTTTCGGCAAGCACGTATTGCTCTTGTGCAAAGGCAATTTCACCTAACTCGAAAATGGCGTCTAGTTGCTTCACTTCACTACGGGCATAAATGGCTTTTTCTTGCACAAAGGCAAACGCTAAATTTCCTTCTTGAGTAAATAACCAACTAAGCATTTTATTGTAAATCAATTTAGGATCGGTTTGATTTCGACTTAACAAGACTTGCTTAAAAGCTTTATTAGCTGGATTTTCAGGATCTTCGGTTAAAAAATCTGAAAAGCTAGGACTTAACATATTAAAGTAGCGGTAATTTTTCTCGATAATATCAACGTAATTTTTAAACATGGCTTCAAACTTGGTTTGTTCGCCATAAATACGTGCTAATTCAATAGAAAAATTAGTCGATGGTCGTTTGGCTTGAGCCGTTTCGTAAGTTTGCTCGGCAAAACTTAATAAACCATATTTTTGAAAAGCTTTCCCGACCGTATAAGCAAAATTAGGACGCCGTTCAACTTTAGCCAAGGCCGATTTGTAATGCCATTGTGCTGAATCTTGTTGTTGTGCTTGATCGTATAAATAGCCCAATTCTACTTCAATATGGGGATAATCACCAGGACGGTCAAGGAAATTTTGCAAGACTTGTTTAGCCCGCTTTACATCATCTAAATTTTTATAAGTATCGACAAGCCCTAATAAAAAGGTTTGGCTTCGTGGGTTTTTTTCCAATAGCTGAAGGTACACCACTTTAGCTTTTTCATATTCGCCTTGATCAAGGTAATTTTCGGCTAAATTAGCCGACTGTGAGAACCCTAATTGAACGTAAAACCCGAGAAGTATTAAGCCTAATAATCGCATACAGCTAAGTTACGCTTTTTTCACGATCTAGCTTATTATTGCTAAAGGAACCATCACAATAAACGAACGTGATCCCTTCTCGTTATTTAGCCTTTTCCATAAATTCTTCGGCTTTGGTCACCATATTTTTACTCCCGCAAATAAATGGAACCCGTTGGTGAAGTTTGGTTGGTTGAACATCTAAAATACGTTGGTAGCCATCGGAAGCTTTACCGCCAGCTTGCTCGGCAATAAAAGCCATAGGATTACACTCATACAACAAGCGTAATTTACCCTGTGGCGCTTTGGCTGTTTTGGGATACATGTAAATACCACCTTTAATCATATTCCGATGAAAATCTGACACTAAACTACCTATGTAACGTGAGGTGTAAGGCCTATTGTCAGACTCGACTTCGGCTTGGCAATATTTAATATAATCTTTCACGCCTTGTGGAAAGTGTACATAGTTGCCTTCATTTATAGAGTAAATGTGTCCATCTTCAGGAAACTTGATATCAGGATGGGACAAGTAATACGTCCCAATTGCAGGATTTAAGGTAAACCCATTAACACCATGACCAGTGGTATACACTAACATTGTTGAAGTCCCATAAATTATATAACCCGCCGCCACTTGTTGGTTACCTGGCTGTAGAAAGTCGTCTATTTCAACGGGTTGCCCCACAGGTGATTTACGGCGATAAATTGAGAAAATAGTCCCTACAGAAACATTGACATCTATGTTAGAACTTCCATCTAACGGATCCATTAACACTACATACTTATTATCGTGGGCTTTATTTTGACCTTGAATGGTGATATAGTCGTCATTTTCTTCAGAAGCAATTCCACATACAATTTCGCGATTAACCAAGGTGTGTATAAAACGCTCGTTAGCGTAAACATCAAGTTTTTTTTGGTCTTCACCTTGAACATTGGTTTCACCAGCATTACCCGTAATATCAACTAAGCCA
>CBFHKB010000069.1:0-12143 GCA_965656295.1 Psychroflexus sp. | reverse complement strand
AAACCTTGAGACATATGTTATAGGAGGCTTTGTCAGGGATTATTTTCTTAACCGTGGGCAAAAACAAGATATAGATATTGTTTGCGTTGGCGATGGAATCCAACTCGCAAAAGAGGTCGCTAAACAATTACCTAATTCTCCAAAGGTACAAGTGTTTAAAACCTACGGGACAGCCATGCTTAAAGCCTTTGATTTAGAAATTGAGTTTGTGGGTGCCCGAACCGAATCTTATAGTGAAGATAGCCGAAATCCTTCTGTCAAAGCAGGAACTTTAGAAGACGACCAAAATAGGCGTGATTTTACAATTAATGCACTAGCACTCCAGTTAAACCAAGCAAATTTTGGTAAATTATTGGATCCATTTGATGGTTTTGAACACCTCAAGCAGCAACTAATTATTACGCCATTAGATCCAAATATCACCTTTTCAGACGATCCATTGCGTATGCTTCGCGCAATTCGATTCTCTAGCCAACTCAAGTTTCACATTGATCCTAATTGCCTAGAAGCTATCCATAAAAACCACCAGCGATTATCAATTATTTCTGAAGAACGTGTAGTAACTGAAATCAACAAAATTATGAGTTCAGCTAAACCTTCACACGGCTTTAAACTATTACACCAAACAGAATTATTAAACCATATATTACCCGAGTTAACAGCGCTTGAAGGTATTGACGAAATTGATGGCCAACGTCATAAAGATAATTTTTGGCACACCCTTGAAGTGGTGGATAACATCTCGAAAGAAACCGATAAACTTTGGTTACGATGGGCAGCTTTATTGCATGATATTGGTAAAGCGCCAACTAAGAAATACCACAAACGCCACGGTTGGACATTTCATGGACACGAATTTGTAGGCTCTAAAATGGTTTATAAATTGTTTAAACGCTTAAAAATGCCGCTAAACGATAAGATGAAGTACGTTCAAAAACTGGTCTTATTAAGTTCGCGACCAATTGCTATAGTTGATGACAACGTTACAGACTCTGCGGTAAGGAGACTGGTGTTTGATGCTGGTGATTATATAGAAGACCTTATGACACTTTGTGAAGCCGATATCACCACAAAGAACCCTAAGCGTTACAGACGCTATCACAATAATTTCAAAATTGTTCGTCAACGCATTCAAGATGTAGAAGAACGTGATAAAATTCGAAATTTCCAACCACCAGTATCCGGGAAAATTATTATGGACGCCTTAAATATTGAACCATGTAGAGAGGTTGGTCTCATCAAAAACGAAATAAAAGAAGCTATTCTTGAAGGTCAAATCCCAAATGAATTTGATCCAGCTTATAACTATATGCTTGAAATTGCTAAAAAATATTCATTTTAACCAAAGCTTAAAACGTCCTAATTTTAGTAAAAAAGATGACGTATTTTATCTTAAAATAAACCACTTAAATTACCTTTGTGCTATGTATAGAAAATGGGTTAAAATTGCTTTAATTTTAATTTACTTAGTCATTATTGCTGGAGCTGTAGTCAGAATGACAGGAAGTGGAATGGGTTGCCCTGATTGGCCTAAATGTTTTGGATATTACATACCACCAACCGAAGAAACTCAGCTCTTGTGGCATGCTAACCAGGATTATTTTAAAGGACAAGTTATTATTGTAGATGAAGCTTTAAAAATAGCCAAATCTAACTTCACGACTGGAAATCAATTTAAGGCAGCAAATTGGTCAAATTACAACAAGCACGATTATGCCACCTTTAATGCGACACATAATTGGGTTGAATATATTAATCGATTGCTTGGTGCATTATCTGGTTTAGCAGTGCTTATCATGACCATCCTAGCATTTGCAAGCCGATCTATTTCAACAAAACTAAAAACGCTCTCTGTAGCCACGCTCCTACTTCTTTTGTTTCAAGCCTGGTTAGGCGCCACCGTTGTTTATTCTGTATTGTCGCCCGTTCGTATTACAATACACATGATTGTAGCCTTGATCATTGTTGGTTTATTGTTATATATCTTAAAAGCCTCATCGACCAAAACAAACACCAAAACAAGCAGTACTACATTTAATGCATTACTATTTATTGCAGTTATTTTAAGTCTTATCCAAGTGGCTTTGGGGACACAAGTTAGACAGTTTGTAGATGAACAAGTAAAACTTTTAGGTTACAGCGAAAAATCATTATGGCTTTCCGATCCTGATACCATGTTTTACATACACCGATCGTTTTCGATAGTGGTATTGCTTGTTAACGTGATTATTTTTTACTTGAACAAGCGCTTTAATTACGGGTTCAAATTAGTGAAGGTTTTAGTGGCTTTTATTCTTTTAGAAATCCTAACAGGCATAGCAATGTACTATCTTGATTTTCCATTCTTGAGCCAACCCTTACATTTAGTGATTGCAGCACTCCTATTTGGCGTTCAGTTTTATATTTTGCTACAAGCTTTAACTGCAAAAACAGTAACTTTAAATTCTAAATCAAACTAATTCATGATATTTAAATTTCGTATTATACTTGACACACTTGATGATGTTTTTCGTGATATCGAACTAAGACAAACCGATACTTTAGAAGACTTTCATAATAGCATTACTCAAGCCTTTGGATTTGAAGGCAACGAGATGGCCTCATTTTATAAAAGTGACGAAGAGTGGAATCAAGGTGAAGAATATTTACTCTTTGATATGAGTGAAGGCCAAGACTCTGTAAATATGATGAATGAAACAAGTCTAGAAGATGTATTTTCACGAGATCAAACAAAAATGATTTATGTATACGACTTTTTTAATATGTGGACGTTTTATGTTGAATTAGCCGATATCGCTGAACCTCAAGATGGTCAAGATTACCCTAACCTTATGTTTGCCCAAGGCCACTTACCTGAAAACCCACCTGAGAAAGAATTTAAAGCCGAAAAATTAGATGAGTTTGATGATCAAGATCTCAATGATGGTTTTGATGATCAAGATTTTGAAAACCTAGACGATTTTGACTTTGATCAAAACTGGAACTAGACTCAAAATTTAAAATTTCAACTGGTTGTTTCAACTGAAGTTAAACCACCTTCCCAAATCTTATTAGCCAACTTAAAAATTAAATATCATGCTCAACTTATATAGTGCTCAAATTGAAAACTTATCTATTCATCGCGTGGGGAACAAAAGCCGCAACGAGTCTATGTTTCTTTCCCAGGAAGCTTACCAACTATCAGACGAGCTTACCCCATTAATAAAAGAGTATTTTTTAAAATCGTTTCGTGACAAAGAGGAAAGTTACTACCAATTTGTGCACGACACCGACCTCGAATTTCATCAACTCTACAACTTTGCAACCGAGATTTTCAACAATCCACTCAAAACACATGAAGTTTCTAAAAAAATTACGACCTATTTGTTTGAGCAATCAATGCATCAACATATTAAAGGCGGGGAAGTTTATGTGGTTCATTTTGAAAATGTGCTAGTTGACAATGAAAAAGTTGATGCCATTGGGATTTTTAAGTCAGAATTAAAACACGATTTCCTGCAGTTTCAAGAAGACCAAAACAACCTAGAACTTATCTTGCAGCAAGGCGTTTATTTAAACAAATTAGATAAGGGCGCATTAATTTTAAACACCCAAAAGGAAGAAGGCTACAAAATATTATCAGTAGACTCAAATAAATACGACACCAAATATTGGTTAGAACAATTTCTTGGCGTCGACTTTTTTCAAGATGAAAATTTTTACACCAAGAAGTATTTAAAATTTTGCGAAAGCTTCGCTAAAGACGTGGTTTTACCTGCTGAAGATAAACAACAAGAAGTTTTATTTATGAATAAAGCCATGAATCACTTTGCCTCTAATGAAGACTTTAATGAGCAAAACTTTTTAACCGACGTACTCGAAAACCCTGAATTAGAGCCGGAATTTAAGCATTACAAAGAGCAGCAAGCTCCAAAATATAATATTGAAGATTTGAGCGAATTTCCTATTTCTAATACTGCTGTTACCGCTGCAAGAAAAAAGGTAAAAAGTGTGATTAATTTAGACA
This sequence comes from Psychroflexus sp., assembly GCA_965656295.1. Taxonomy (GTDB): domain Bacteria; phylum Bacteroidota; class Bacteroidia; order Flavobacteriales; family Flavobacteriaceae; genus Psychroflexus. The sequence goes on along the minus strand of CBFHKB010000069.1, from coordinate 8,137 downwards.
CGAACGTTCAAATTAAAATGGATTTTGTGAGTGGTAGCAGTGCCGAAAAATTTATAGAGAAAGGTTGGGACGAAGAGCGCCAAATGTATTACTATCTGGTTTACTTTAACAAAGAAGAAAAAAAATAAATGTTAAAAATAACTATAACAGTGTTTTAAGGTTTTATTATTGAAGTACAAACCATTATTATGAAACATCTATTTTTAAACCTGTTAGTGTTATTTAGTTTAAGCATTTCCTTTTCACAAACCTTGACTGGCACACTGTTAAGTAAAGATACCGAGGAAAGTATTCCTTTTGCTACCGTAAGAATTGGCGAAAATTATGGGGTAATCACCAACACCGAAGGCCGGTTTTCTATAGTTGTAAACCAGTTTAAACCTCAAGATTCTCTCGAGTTTTCAAGCATGGGTTTTAAAACCTTAAAACTTGCCTTAAAAGATTTTAAGGATAAACAAAACATCTATTTAGAAACAGCCGTTAATGAGTTAGGTGAAGTATTTTTAAAAGACGAGTCTTTAAGCGCGCGTGAACTCATCGATAAGTTTTTAGAAAACCGTGAAAACAATTACACGAGTGAAGCCAATTCGTACAATGTGTTTATGCGAAATAAATACACGACCGAGTACCAAGATTATGGTTTTGAAGTTAAACGAACCAATTACCTTGATAAACAAACAGAAAAAACAATCAATGCAGATCTCGAAAAACTTTCAAATTCAATTATTGGTGAAGAAAGCACCTATTTTACAGAACGATTAGTCGATTTCCATTTTTGGAATAAAGACTCTATCAAGGTAAAACCCTACAAAGGCATAAAATTAAATAGTAGTACCTCAACGAACGTTGTTGAAGAAATACAAACTCGAGCGTTCAAAAAAATATTTGAAAAACTCGAAAACACCAACAGTTTTAAAATACGCACGTTTGTTATCACGCTTGAAGATTCACTAGATCTTTCTGGCATTAATGAGGAACTAAAGGACAAACCAGACACCTTAAACACTAAATCAACTGGACAAAATCTTAAATATAATTTAGGTCGATACACTTTTAACAAAACCCTATTTGGCCCACTAGCTGAACCAGATGACTACTTATTTAAAATTGATGAAATAACCAGCTTCAATAATGAAATGGTGTATGTAGTTAGCTATACGCCCGACAGAGGCCGTGCTAAATACGTAGGTAAATTTTATATCACAGCTGAAGATTATGCGATTGTAAAATTAACACAACGTCTCGCCGAAGGTAAAAGCGAACAAAAATTAAATCTCAAATTTTTATTTGGAATTAAATTTGATGCCTTTCTAAATACTAAAGAAGTAACCTATTTTAAAACTGCTGAAGGCCAATATTACCCCAAATACATTAAAACCGTTAATAAGCAATACTTCTATCTTGATCGCAAGTTTGTTTTTAAAGAAAATCAAGAAGATCGCTCAAAACGAATGAAGTTTAAATTAGACATCTTAGCCGAAGCTGAAAATTCATCAGAAACAGAATACTTTATCGTCTCGCAACAAGCACTCTCTAAATCCAATTATGAGGCGTATGGTGAGTTTGACCCTGTAATTATACAAGACTTAAAAAAATATTCGCCTCAAATTTGGAAAGACCAAAATGTGTTAGAGGCTACCAACGAAATAAAAACGTATTAGTTATGAGTAACCCGTTATTAAAAGGCTTTAATCACCCACCATTTCAACACATCAAAAGTGAGCATTTTAAGCCTGCAATAACCGAAGCCTTAAACCAAGCTAAAGCTGAGGTTGAAGTCATAGCAAATGCTTCAACTAAACCTACATTTCAAAATACTATTGAGACCTTAGAGTTTTCCGGGCAACAACTTGATCGGGTGGTAAGTATCTTTTTCAACCTTAATTCAGCCGAAACAAATCCAGAACTTCAACAAATAGCTCAAGAAATATCGCCTTGGTTAAGCGCATTTAATAATGATATTTTACTTAATAAAACTCTTTTTGAACGTATAAAAACTGTTTATGAGTGTCAAGATCAGTTTCAGCTTAATGGTGAGCAAAAGCGTTTACTTGATAAAATTTACAAAAATTTCACGCGAAATGGTGCAAATTTAAACGAAGACAGCCAAAAACGCCTGCGGGAAATTGATGCAAAACTTGGTCAATTATCACTCAAATTCGGGGAAAATGTGTTAGCAGAAACCAATCAATTTCAACTACACGTGACCGATGCCAAACGTATTAAAGGTATACCAGAAACTGTGTTAGAAAGCGCCCGAGATTTAGCTAAACAAGAAGCTAAAGATGGCTATATTTTCACCCTTGATTACCCCAGTTTTTTACCGGTTATGAAGTTTGCCCAAGATCGTAAACTTCGCGAGGAACTCCTTAAAGGCTTTGGGTCTAAAGGTTTTAAAGACAACACTTATAATAATGAAGCTATTGTATTAGAGATTGTAAAGTTACGCTTTGAGCGTGCGCAATTATTAGGATTTAAAACGCATGCCGACTTTGTACTTCAAGAACGCATGGCTAAATCACCTGAAAATGTGCATCGTTTTTTAAACGATTTATTAGAAAAAGCGAAACCCGCTGCAAAAAATGAATTAAAAGAGCTTTCTGATTTTGCCAAAGAAACCGACCAACTACAAACACTTCAAAAATGGGATCAAAGTTATTACAGTGAAAAATTAAGAGCTAAAAAATTTGACCTAAACGAAGATGATCTTAAACCTTACTTTGAGCTTAACAGAGTGATTAATGGTGTTTTTAAAGTAGCAAGTAAGCTGTATGATTTAGAATTTGTACCGAACACAAGTTATGAAGTTTACCATGAAGATGTAACAGCCTACGATGTGTTTGAAGATGGAACTCTTAAGGCTACACTTTATACCGATTTTCATCCGAGGGCTGGAAAACGTGATGGTGCCTGGATGACTACCTATAAAAACCAATATATTAAAGACGGTGTTAACCAAAGACCTTTGGTCTCCATTGTTTGTAATTTCACCAAACCTAGTCAAACCCAACCATCATTACTCACTTTTAACGAAGTTACTACCTTGTTTCATGAATTTGGTCATGCTTTACATGCTATGCTGGCTAATACTACATATCCCTCTTTATCTGGGGCCAATGTGTATTGGGATTTCGTTGAATTACCAAGTCAATTATTAGAAAATTGGTGCTACGAATCCGAAGCTTTAAAAGAGTTTGCAAAACACTACAAAACCGATGAAGTTATCCCAGAAGCTTTAATTCAAAAAATCAAAGACACTGCCACTTTTATGGAAGGTTTACAAACTATACGTCAAATTAGTTTTGCACAGCTTGATTTAATCTGGCACGCGGTTAATCCTACTCACATTAATCATTTGAAAGAAAATGAATTAGAGGCATTTAAAGAAACAGCCTTACTCCCTGATATTTCAACCAATTGTATGAGTACGGCGTTTAGCCATATTTTTCAAGGTGGTTATAGCTCTGGCTATTACTCTTACAAATGGGCTGAAGTCCTTGATGCTGATGCCTTTGAAGCCTTTAAAGATAAAGGTATTTTTAACAAAGAAGTAGCCACTAAATTTAAATCTACAGTATTATCGCAAGGCGGCACTATAGACCCAATGGAGTTATATCAAAAATTTAGAGGTCAAAAACCTGAACCAACAGCCTTGCTTAAGCGCGCTGGTTTAATTTAAAATTCTAGTGAAATTTAACACATTGTTTCGGTTCTTGGTGTGGATTAGTCTTATTGGCTTAGCCCTAGCGAGCATTCTTCCTCATCTTTTTACAATGTTTTGGGTGTTAGATGTATTTGCTCATTTTAAACTACAATATCTTTTTGTCTCACTTGTAGCTATACCCTTATGCTTGCGCTTAAAAGCACAACGACAACTAGCGCTAGTTGTTGCTTTTATACTGGTGATTTGGAATGCTTGGTTTATCGCACTGCTTTACGTTTCAACTCCAGAAACACCTAATACTAAGGCGAATGCTAAGCATCTAAAGGTTTTAACGATCAACCTACTTTCAAGTAATCAAGAATTTGAACAAGTAAACGCTTACATTAACGAAGTGAATCCGGACCTTTTAGTACTCATGGAGCTTACACCTCAATGGAGTAATGAATTAGCGCCTATTTTAAATAGGTTTAAGACTAAAAAATCTGTCGTAAGGCGTGATAATTTTGGCATTGGTGTATATAGCAAATTAAATGCTTATGTATCAATCGATTATTTTGATTCAACCACGCCAAGTTTAGTTCTTAAATCAACGTCTCAAAAACAAGCATTTACACTTGTGGCTACACACCCGTTCCCACCTGTGAATCAGCAAATGTTTATAGAACGTAATAAACGATTTGGACAAATTAATAAAGAATTTGGTAGCACAAAATCATTAGTCGTAGTTGGTGATTTTAATTGTTCTTCATTTTCTAGCCATTTTAATCGACTCTTAGGAACAAATTTAAAAGACACGCGCGAGGGTTTTGGCATTTTACCGACTTGGCCTGCTGGCTTTTTCCCATTACAAACCACACTTGACCATTGTTTAGTCTCAAAGGAAATTAGTGTTGTTAACCGAAGTACAGGACCAAATATTGGTTCCGATCACTTACCCGTTGTAGTCGAGTTAATCCTATAAAAAAAGCTCTTAACAAAAAGAGCTTTTTTTATAATGTATAGCCTTTGACTAATTTGCTGGAGGTTGAGACGGTCTAACTTCAATTTTACTTGGTAATGTTCTCGGATTGAGTTTAAAAAGGTTAACAACCATTTCACCAATATCTTCAGGCTGAATTTTCCATGCATCAGAAGCATCTGGCTCATTACCATTAAAGTGTGTAGACACAGATCCCGGCATAATGGTAGAGACTTTAATGCCTGTTTGCCTTAAATCAAGCATCAAAGCTTGTGTAAATCCTGTCACTCCAAATTTACTTGCATTATAAGCCGTTCCTTTAGCAAAAAAATTAGTCCCAGCTAAGCTCGATATGCTTATAAAATAGCCTTTAGATTCCGTTAAAGCCTCTAATGATGATTTTATGGTATTAAAAACACCCGTAAGATTAGTATCTATAACTTCATGCCATTGCTGATGTGTGATATCTTGAATACTACCAAAGTGCCCTAAACCTGCATTGGCAATCACATAATCGATTTGACCAAATTCTTCTAAACCTTTTCGAACTGCATTTTGCATGTCTTCAAAGCGTCTTACATCGGCTTGCAAGCCCACAGCAACTTGTTCAGATTTATGATTGTTTAATCGATTTGCTACAGCTTGTGCATCTTCTAAGTTTCGGCTGGTTAAGATTACTTTAGTGCCTTCAGCAATAAGCGCTTCGGCCACACCTAAACCTATTCCTTTAGAACCACCAGTTATAAAAGCTACTTTTGTATTCATTTAATTATATTTTTTGTCAAATTTAAAATCATCTTAGCGTTTGACTTTGTTTTTTGAAAAGAATTAACGTCTTACAACTTATTTACTGCTATTTTTGTTGCGCTATGGCTAAAAAACAAACAAAAACTCACCGAAAAACTAATCGATTTTTAAAATTTATAGTTCAATTTTTCATAGTCGCTATAGTCATTTTTAGCGGATTTATTGGAAGTATTTACATGGGCCTTTGGGGAGAATTACCAACAAAGGAAGAGCTAAAACAGCTTAGTAGTAAAGAAGCTTCTGTATTTTATGATCGTCAAGGAAAAACCATCACAAAAATATACCAAATTAACCGTGAAATAGTAAGTTTAGACGAGTTGCCAAAGCATCTTATTAACGCATTAATTGCGACCGAAGATGTTCGGTTTTACGACCATGAAGGGGTTGACACGAGAAGTATTTTACGAGTTCTAGTAAAAACCATTTTAGGTGGTGATCGCTCTTCTGGCGGTGGAAGCACAATTACACTTCAACTCGCTAAAAATATTTATGGTAGAGAAGATTACGGATGGTTTAGTATTCCTGTTAATAAAATTAAAGAAGCTTTTGTTGCTAGACGTATGGAGTCTATTTACAGTAAGGACAAAATTTTAGAGTTATATTTAAACACCGTACCGTTTAGCGGTAATACCTACGGTATCGAAAGTGCATCTAAACAATTTTATAGTATTCCAGCAGCGCAATTAGGTTTAGCTGAAGCTGCTACTTTAGTTGGAACTTTAAAGGCTAACCATAGTTATAATCCGCGTTTGTTCCCTGAACGTAGTCAATTAAGACGTGATGTGGTGATCACACAAATGCTAAAGTATCATTATATTAACCAAACTGAAGCCGATGCTGTACTTCAACAAGCCTTACGTCTCAATTATAACGCGGCAACTTCAACTGGATCTGAATTCCTGCACCAACGTTTATACACTGAAACACAGCATATACTTGATAGTTTGAATGAATTAAACGAAAGTAAATTCAGCTTAAAAACAAGTGGTTTACGCATTAAAACAAGCATAGATTATACTTTACAACAAGCTTTTGAACATGCGATAACATCACATTTAAAGCAAATACAAGCCCGTTTTGAACGCGAATATGCTACAAAAAAACCATGGAAAAAGAAAGATAACTGGTGGCCGGTTTTAAAGACTACAAAAAGATACAAGCAATTAAAGAAAAAATCATGGAGTGATGAGAAAATAATAGCACATTTAAAACAAAAACAGCAAATAGAAGTTTATAATGGCCAAGAGTTTGAACTGCAATCGGCTTCCGTGATTGATAGTTTACAGGCGCAGTTAAAACTTTTAAATGCGGCTAGTTTAACCATAGATCCTAGAACTGGTGAAATTTTGAGTTATGTGGGTGGTGCAGATTTTAAAACGTCACAGTTTGATGTTATAAAACTTGCCAAACGCCAAGTAGGCTCTACCTTTAAGCCTTTTATTTATGCGAGTGGTCTAAAGGCAGGTTTGACACCTTGCGATTACTTATCTGCTCAAAATGTGACCTATACTGATTATAATAATTGGCAACCTAAAAACGCATCTCAAAGTAAGAATGATTCACATACCAATTTAAGTTTAACGCATGCTTTAGCGCAATCTATCAACACGGTTTCAGTAAAAGTACTTGAGGAAGCTGGTATATCTTCGACCATTAATTTAGCGAGAGACTTTCAAATTAAAAGTGATATTCCTGCAAAACCTTCAATTGCTTTAGGAGCGGTTAACTTAAGTTTTGAAGAGTTAGCTAGAGCCTATTCGGGTGTGGTAACACCTAAGATACCGCTTAAATTTAATTTGATTAAGCAAATTTGGCAAGGAGATCACTTAATTTATGAATCTGAACCATCAACATTTAAAGACTCGCCTCTTGAATCTAAACAACGCTTACAGCTTTTAGCTATGTTAGAAGAAGTGGTCCATTCAGGAACAGCAAAATCTCTTAGAAATCGCTTTGGCATTAAAGATGCTTTGGCAGGAAAAACAGGTACAACCCAAGATAATAAAGATGGATGGTTTGTAGGATTAACGCCACATTTAGTGAGTATTAATTGGGTGGGACATAACCAACAGCGTATTGGTTTTAAATCGACCGCTTTAGGACAAGGCGCCGTAACGGCATTACCTCTATTTGCTAAGGCTTACCAACAGGTAAACCAAACCAGTTCTATCTATAAAGCCAAACAGTTTGACGGGATTAGCCAAGACATCATTAATAATCTTGATTGCGAACCAACCAAGCGAGATGGCTTTTTAAAACGCCTCTTTAAAAAGACAGAAACCGAAAAAGACTTTCAAGAAAAAGGTGAACAAGCTAAAAAAGAAAAGAAAGGATTCTTGGGGTGGTTTAAGAAAAAATCAAATTAATTAGGCGTGATAATTTTAATCAAATTAATATTTTGAGACTCATTGTTATTCTCTTCACTTGCTACAAATAAATCACCCTCTTCGTTAAATGCAATGCCTTCAGGCTGCGGGAAATCGGCTTCACTTAAATAAATTAAGTGCTGCGGTTTGCGATTTTGATCTAAGATTAAAAGTTTAGGGGTTCTAGCTTCAGTGATATAAAAAGTTGACTGATGATAAGCAACTTCAGATAAGTTAAAATCCCGTGATGGATGTGCCTTTGGTATAGACTTAAATATATCGTGATTATTATCAATACGAATAAATTCGTCTAGTTGATGGGTGTCAAGATTATAACTATAA